>CAZZFT010000142.1:0-12838 GCA_964653555.1 uncultured Spirochaetales bacterium
CGACTCCACGTGCTGCCCGGCGCGGCGCCCGATCCGGGAGACGCGTCGTGAGTCGGCGGCGCGCGCTGGTGACGGGCGCCAGTGGCGGGATCGGCCGGGCGATCGCCCTGGCCCTCGCCGAAGCCGGCTTCGATCTGACGCTCGGCTACCGGAGTCAGGCGTCGGCAGCCGAGCTCCTCGCTGGCGAGGTGAAGGCCCACGGTGTCGAGGTGTCGCTCCTGTGCTGCGACATCGCCGACCGCGTGGGCTGCCGAGAAGCCCTCGAGGAGGAGCTGGCCGCGCGCGGGCCGTTCTGGGGCGTCGTGCACAACGCCGGCGTCACCGCCGATGCCGCCTTCCCCTCGCTGTCGGGCGACGACTGGGATCGCGTGCTGCGCACCAACCTCAACGGCTTCTACAACACCCTGCGCCCGCTGGTGATGCCGATGGTCCGCGCCCACGACGGCGGGCGCATCGTGGCGCTGTCCTCGATCGCCGGCATCGCGGGCAACCGGGGCCAGGTGAACTACGCCGCCTCGAAGGCCGGACTGATCGGCGCGGTGAAATCGCTCGCCCAGGAGCTCGCGAAGCGCGCCATCACGGTCAACTGCGTGGCACCGGGGCTGATCGCGACGGAGATGGTGGACGAAGGCATCGCGAAGCCGCTCCTCGAGCGGATCCCGATGCGCCGGCTCGGCCGCCCCGAAGAGGTGGCCGCAACGGTGGCGTTTCTCTTCTCGGAAGGCGCGTCCTACCTTACGGGGCAGGTGATCTCGGTGAACGGAGGCATGCTGTGACGAGCGCCGCGAACGCAGCGACCGACGTGGCCATCGTCGGCGGCGGGATCGCCGGCACCCTGCTCGCCCGCCAGCTGCGGATGCGGCTCCCCGAGCTCCGGATCACCGTCTTCGAGCGCGGCACCGAGCCGGCACCGAAGGTGGGCGAGTCCACCGTCGAGATCGCGAGCCATTACCTCGTGCGCCGACAGGGTCTCGGCGGCTACCTCTACGAGCACCACCTGCCCAAGAACGGCCTGCGCTACTTCTTCGACGGGCCGGATCGCGACGTCCCGCTCACCGAGATGAGCGAGATGGGCACGATCAACCTGCCCTTCCATCCCGCCTTCCAGCTCGATCGTGCCCGCCTCGAGCCCGACCTGATCGCGATGTGCCGCACCGAGGGAATCGACGTGCGCTCGGGTGCACGCGTCACCGGCGCCGAGCTGGGAGAGGGCGGCCAGGATCACGTGCTCCGGATCGAGAGCGCATCGGGAAGCGAGCGCGTGCGCGCGCGCTGGCTGATCGACGCGGCGGGCCGCCAGGGCTTCCTGGCGCGCCAGCTCGGCCTGCGCGAGGAGGAGGCACTGCACCGGATCGGCGCCGTGTGGGGCCGCTTCGAGGGGCTCGCCGACATCGACCGCGTCGGCGACGACGCCTTTCGCGGCCGCGTGCGCCACACCACGCGCGGGCTCTCCACCGTCCATCTGCTGCACCCGGGCTACTGGATCTGGCTGATCCGACTGCGCGGCGGCCTGACCAGCGTGGGCGTGGTCGGCGCGCCGACCCGCGACCGCGCGCTGCGCACGCCCGAGGGCTTCCGCGCCTTCCTCGACCGGCACGGCGCGCTGCGCGAGCTGCTCGCGCCGGCGAAGGCGGTGGACCACGGCAGCCTGGCCCGCATCGCCTTCGGCACGAAGCGGTTCCTGGGCCGCGAGCGATGGGCGATGATCGGCGAGGCGGCCAGTGCCGCCGATCCGCTCTACAGCCCGGGCCTCGACTTCGTCGCGCTCGAGTGCGACTTCCTCACCGACGCGATCGCACGCGACGCCGAGGGCGAGACGCCGGAAGCGCTCGGCGAACACCTCGACCTCTACGACCGCTTCCTCGAGTTCCGACACCAGGCGGTGATGCGGCTCTACCGGGGCCAGTACGGCCTGCTCGGCTCCTACGAGCTGATGCGCCTCAAGTGGGACTTCGACATCGCCTCCTACCACAACCTCTGGGTGGCGCCGTTCATGACCGACCAGCACCTCGAGCCGCGCTGGCTGCGGCGCCAGCTGCGTCTTCGCGACCTGGTGCTGCGTGCGATGGACAACTTCGCCGCGCTCTTCGGAAACGTGGAGGAGTCGCTGCGCGCGAGCGGCGACTACCACCGGCGCAACCGCGGAGTGTTCTCCTACGGCCTCGAGAACATCGACTTCCTGCACGAGATCGGCCTGCCTCGCAGCCGACGCCAGACGCTCGAGCAGGCCGCGCGCACCTTCAACCAGGTGCGGCGCGACGCGCTCGCGCTGCTCGGCCGCGACGCCGGCAAAGAGGACTGGCCGCTCCAGGCCTTCGTGACCCGCGACCTTGTCTGACGACCGCAGGCCGGAGGCGAGCGACGTCGGAGGGGTGCCCGAGCCCGTGCTGCGGCCACCTCCGCGG
Organism: uncultured Spirochaetales bacterium; assembly: GCA_964653555.1. Taxonomy (GTDB): domain Bacteria; phylum Myxococcota_A; class UBA9160; order UBA9160; family SMWR01; genus JAHEJV01. Next base: position 2,406 of record CAZZFT010000142.1, read on the forward strand.
ATCCGGCCACCGCCGGCTCTGGTGACCGCCGTGGGCGCCGGCGCCCTGCTCGCCACCGTCTATCCGCCGGCCGCCGAGCGCGCACTCGCCACCTGGGGCGTGCGTTCCCTGGCGGCTGTGCTGCTCGCCGCGGGGCTCGTGTCGCTGCTCGCCTGGCGCCGCTTCGACCGCGACGGCCGCGTGCCGCTCGGCGCGCGAGCGCTGCTGCTCGCCCTGCCCGCTGCGGCCGCGCTCTCGAAAGACGCGCTCTACCTGCGCCTGGTGCCGGCCGCGCTCCAGGCGCTGATCGCCGGGCTGTTCTGGCTGTCGCTGCGCGGCGGCGGCTCGCTCTTCCTCGACGCCGCGAGAACGCTCCATCCCTACGCGCCCGACTTCATCGCTCCCTACTGCCGCAAGTCCACCGCCCTCTTCGCCGGCCTGTTCGCACTCCAGGGAATCGCCGTCGCCTGGCTGGCCTGGGATCCGCCTTCCACCGGATGGGGCTTCGCGAGCGGCGTGCTCGTCTGGATCCCCGTCTGCGTCGCGTCCGTGATCGACTGGGTCGTGCGCAAGTGGTGGTTCCGCTACTTCGGCCCGGGGCCTCTCGACCAGCTGCTTAGCCGGCTGATCCCCCCCGAGAACACCGCCACGGGCCGCCGTTCCCTGGAGTACATCCGCCGGATGCGCGCAGAGCTGGGGATGCCACCGCCGTAGGGGCGCGGCGCAGGGTCGCATCCCACCTTCTGGCGCCGAACCCGCCTGCGTTCCCTGGACCGGGAGCGCTCGCGGCGGATGGCTCCTAGCTAGGCGGGGGATTCAAGTACTGTTGGGCAATCGCTGCGATCTCGTGTTCGACGGCTGGGAGCAGCTCCCCGAGCACTCCCCCTTCCCGGAGAGCCTCGAGGCGGCGATCTCGGAGCTTCCTTCGGGCGGCCGCCTCTTCGTCACCGCGCGCCGCGAGCCATCGCCGCAGCTGATGCGCGACGTCGCGCATCGGAACCTCGACGTGATCTCGGGACACGAGCTGCACCTGCGGCCGAGTGAGGCGATGGCGCTGGCTCGGAGTGTCGGCAGTCGACTTTCCCGCGACCGCGTGCGAGCGCTCCACGAACAGTGCGGCGGCTGGATCGCAGGCTTCCTCATGCTGCTCCAGACTGGCGAGCCCCCGGGCGCGCACCTAGATCGAGCGCCGGAGACTGTCGAAACCTATCTCCAGACCCAGGTCTACCAGCATCTCGACGCTGCGACTCGACGCCTGCTTGTCCGCTCGTCACCCGCGACCCAGCTCACGGCGCCGCTCGTCGAGGCCATGGCGCGCGTGTGCGGGGCGCGCGAGCACCTGGATCGGCTCGTGCGGCACAACGCCTTCGTCGAGTCGCGCCCCGGCAACGAGCGTCTCTTCGAGCTCCATCCCCTGTTCCGCGCCTTCCTCCTCGGACGCTTCTCGGAGCTGGCCGTGGCCGAGCAGCGCGAGATCTGCCGCCGCGGCGCCGCCTGCCTGCGCCGCCAGAGCCGCCTGGAGGAGGCCGTGGCCTTGCTGCGCCTGGGCGGCGACGCCGACGCGGTGGCCGAGGCCGTCGAGGAGTACGCTCCGTCCCTGATCGCGCAGCGCCGGGCACCGACCCTGCGCGAGTGGCTCGAGGGCGTAGCCGAAGAGCGGATCCGGGCGAGACCGCGCCTCGATCTCTGGCGTGCGGTTTCCGAGATCCCGGAGGACGGAGAACGCGCGGTCTCCGGCCTGACGCGCGCGTACGCGCTGCGCGAGGCAGGCGACACCGATCACGCACTGCTCGCCATCTGCAGCATCCTCGGCGCGCAGCACTACTGGTGGCACTCGCCCGCGGAGGTGCGTCCCTGGCTGCGCGAACTCGCGAGCCTGCTACCGGCGCCGCACGTCGGCTCGCTCGGCGTGCCGGAGATCCGTGCGCTGGCGAGTTTGTGCCGGGGATTGTGCATCGCGGACGTCCTCGACCCCGCACTGCCCGAGCTCGTGCGCCGCGCAGACGCGGCCTTCCGCGCGCGACCGTCGGAGCGCGTCGACCTCGGTCTGGCGACGCATCAGTTCCACGTGTGGCGGGGAGATCTCGAGGAGGCCGCCGTGAACGCGGAGATCCTGGAGCGTGTGGCCGCCCGGGGAGGCGTCGCACCCGTCCAGGAGTTTGCCCTGTGCACCGCGCAGGCGATCCACGCGTGGCACGTGGGCGACGCGGAGCGCAACCGGCGGGCGATCGAGCGCGGAGAAGCCCTCTCGCGCGAGGCGAGCGACGGCTCGCTCCTCATCGGAACCTTCGCGGGAGACCGCATCGTCCGCGTGGCGCCCGAGGCGGGCTAGCAGGCTGCTGAATTTCGGCCTTGGAAGGCCGCGATCAGCGGTTTGAGGTCGAATTCGAGGGGGTGCCGATCCGGGATCTTTCCCGGCTCGTCGTCTTGGAGCATTGGAACGTCGTAGGCCAGGCCGAGGAACATCGCCCGAATCATGCCGGTGCCTCCCGGAGGTTTCGGATCCTCACCAGGTTGTAGGCCGCCGCGGTGAAGATGAACATCCAGCCCACCCGCTCGGTGCCTTTGTGACGGGTCTTTCGCCTGCCGCCGATCGTCTTCATCCAGCCGAAGCACTCCTCGATCCGTTTGCGCTTGCGCTGGCTGATCTCGTAGCCGGGGTGGCGGGTCGTCCGGGCATCGACTCGGCTCGATCGCCTCACGGTGTGCTGCGCCACGTGCGGCGTGACATTGCGCCGCCGGCACGACGCAACGAAGTCCTCGGCGCCGTAGCCTCGGTCCGCCCCCAGCATGATCCGTTTGGTGCGGGACACCTCTTCCACCATCTCAAGGGCGGCCAGGCGCTCTGCATAACCATCGGCTTCCGTCAGAGCCGCCGAGACGATCAGACCGTTTCGATTCTCCGTCAGCAGATGGCCCAGATAGGCCAGCTGCGACTCCTTGCCCTTCTTACGGGACAGCCGCGCCTCGGGATCCGTCGTCGACGCGTGGGTCTCGTTGCTCCGCTTCTCGCCGCGAAAATTGACCGTCGGATTGCCCCGGTCGTCGTCGTCCGAGTCGCTTCCGCCGCGCTTGTCCTTGCGCTGAAAGCTCTTCTGACTCGCCCACGCCTCGATCAGTGTCCCGTCCACCGTGAAGTGCTCCGAGGACAAAAGGCTCTGGTCGCGAGCCTGGCCCAGGACCTCGTCGAAGAACGCCTCCGCCACTTCACCTTCCAGGAGCCGGTCTCGATTCTTCGAGAAGACGGTCGGAACCCAGACCGGGTCGTCCATCCCCAAGCCCACGAACCAGCGGTAGAGCAGATTGTATTCGAGCTGCTCCATCCGCTGGCGCTCGCTGCGGATCGAGTAGAGCACCTGCAGCAGCAGCGCGCGCAGCAGCCGCTCGGGCGGAATCGAGGGCCGACCGCTGTCTGCGTACATCCCGGCGAAAACCCGAGTCCGCCGCCTCAGTGCTGTGTCCACCATCTCGCGCATCGGCCGCAGCGGGTGGTCGTCCGGAATCCGCGCTTCCAGCGAGACGTAGCTGAACATCGAACCCTGGGCCTGGTCGCTTCCTCGCATCCCCCAATCCCCCCGACCCACCTTGTACCATCGGAGCGACCCGAAATCAGGCGTTCTTCAGCAGCCTGCTAGCCTGGCTGGCGCCCGTTTCCGTCCTCCCGCTCCACCGCCCAGAAGGTCTGCTCCGGGGTGGTGAGCGCGCGACGGTGGGTGTCGTCGGCCAGACCGAGGATGCCGGGACGCCGCCGGCCCGGGAGCACCTGCACGTCGTAGATCTCCTCGCACGAGCGCAGGAAACGCAGGTCTCCGACGAACGCCCCGGTGTCGCGGTGGAGGACACTCACGCCACAGAAGGCCCTTCCGTCCCGGGGCAGGTCCAGGTCGGCGAAGGTGTGGTGCTCCCGGAACCGCGAGGTGGCCACGAACAGGTGGTCGGCGTGATAGGCGAGGCCCCGGGCGAAGCCGTCGACGCGGCGCACGACGTCGTACTGCCCGCGCTCGACGTCGACGGCGATGATCTCTCCCGTCGCCGAGAGCAGCGCGTAGAGGGTGCCGTCCACGATCCGTGGCGAGTGGGGCATGGGGAGGCCGGCGAGCACGATCTCCCCCGTCGGGACGTCGACGATCACTCCCCCGCGCTCCTTCGCGTCGCGCCAGCCTCCGGCGCCGTCCGTGGCGCCCAGGGCCGTCACGAAGCGCGGATGACCCGCCTCGAGGGCGAGGCCGTTCAGGTGGCAGCGATCCTCGGGCGCCAGCGCGCCCACGAAGGGCGGCCGCCAGATCGGGCGGAAGCTGTAGAACGGATCGAGCTCGAAGAGACAGGAGAAGAGCGTGTTCACGCCGACGAGGCCGCCCTCGGCGAAGGCCAGGTCGTGGACGGTGAGGGCGCCGGTGAAGTGGACCGAGCGGGGAACGAAGAGCGCGTCGTAGATGTGGGGCTGGCGCGGGTAGCTGCCCGCGAGCCGCGGCTCGTTGGCCAGCAGCACGATCTCCTGGCGCGTCGCGAGGGCCATCCGCTCGCCGTCCACCGCAAGGCCCATCGGCGTGTCGAAGGTGCGCGGCAGGTGCACCAGCCGCTCGCCCTCGGCAGAGACGATCAGCACCTTCCCCGCCTGGTAGGTGGTGAGCGCGAGCGAAGCCCCCATCTCGGCCAGCAGGTCCGGAATCTGCGGCGTGTGCTGACAGGCGAAGGGCGTGGTGGGGGCGGTCGCGGTGGCCACGGTCCTCTCCGGGTACGGCGCTCAGTGTCGCACGTCCGTACCGGGCACGCGGGAAGCGAGCGTTCGCCTTCGTCGTCTGTCGCGGTCGGAAGAGGACCCCCGGAGCCGCGCGAGCCGCCGAAGCAGGAGCAGCGCCGCCCCCCAGGCGAGGGGGCCTCCGGGCTCGGGAAGCGTATAGGTGACGAAGTCGCCGGCGTAGCGGCCGACGACGATCTCGAGGTCGCCGTCCGCGTCGAGGTCGCCGAGGGCCGGGCTCGAGTAGGAGCCCACGTCCTCGCCGTCGAGAGGATCGTCCATGCCGGTGCGCTCCGTGAAGGCCGGCGCCGTCGCGTCGCCGGTGTTCTCGAAGTAGTGGAACGTCCCGTAGAAGTCCCCGGTCACGAGATCGAGGTCGCCGTCGTGGTCTACGTCGCCCAGCGCCGGCGAGCGGACGCCGTAGGCCACCGGATCGAAGGGGTTCTGCCCGCCCGTTCGCTCGACGAACGCCGGACTGGTGGCCGAGCCCGTGTTCTCGAAGTACCGCAGCAGGCCCGACCCGGCGGCGCTCACCAGGTCCAGATCGCCGTCGCCGTCGAGATCGCACGCCACCGGCTCGGCGAAGATCCCGACGTCCTCGCCGTCCAGGGGATTCGAGGCGCCGACACGGGCGGTGAAGATCGCCGTCGTCGCGCTGCCGGTGTTCTCGTAGTAGAGGAAGGTCCCGCCGTTCTCTCCTGCCACGAGGTCGAGGTCGCCGTCGCCGTCGAGGTCGCCGAGGGACGGGGACGCGGCGAACCCCACGTCCTCGCCGTCGAGGGGGCTCTCGGCGCCCGTGAGCTCCGTGAAGATCGGCGCGACCGCATGGCCCGTGTTCTCGAAGACGGAGAAGGTGCCGGCAAACTCGCCGGTCACGAGATCGAGGTCTCCGTCGCCGTCGAGATCGCCCAGGGCGGGCCTCGCGTCCGAGGAGACCGAGGCCGCGTCGAGGGGATCCTCGGACCGCAGTCGTGCCCGAGGAGCGGGCTCGACGATGGCGTTCTCGAAGAAGTGGAACTCCCCGCCGAGGCTGCCGGAGACCAGGTCGAGGTCGCCGTCTCCGTCGACATCCCCGAGGCCGGCGCTCGCCGAGAAGCCGACGCCGGAAGGGATGGGATCGTCGGCGCCGAGGCGCAGGGCGAACTGGGCGTCCTGGGTCGTGCCGACGTTCTCGAAGTAGTCGAAGCCATTGCTCTGGGAACCGACGATCACGTCGAGGTCGCGGTCCCCATCCACGTCCCCCATTCCGGGTCGTGCGAATGCGCCGACGTCGAAGCCGTCGAGCGGATTCGCCGCGCCCGTCCGCAGCGTGAACGCGGGCATCCCAGGGGGCCCCGTGTTCTCCAGCCATGAGAGGGTGCCGGAGGCGGTCCCCACGACGAGATCGGCGTCGCCGTCGGCGTCGAAATCGCCCGCGGTCGGCACGGAGACCAGGCCCGGATCGATGGGAGACAGCGGATTGGAGGACCCCAGGAGGAAGACGAAGCCTGCGCTCTGGCTCGTGCCGTCGTTCCTGAGGTAGAAGAAGGACGAGTCCGAGGCCGAATCGAAGAAGTCGAGTCCCACGACCACGTCGAAATCGCCATCGGCGTCGAAGTCGGCGAAGGCCGGTGCCGGATAGGCGTGGCCGGAGAGCTCCAAGCCCGCAAAGAGGGTCCCCGCTCCCGTGCGCTCGACGTAGACGGGATCGCTCTCCGTTCCGACGTTCTCGAACTCGGCGATCGAGCCCGCCGTCTCGCCCGCGAAGAAGTCGAGGTCCCCGTCCCCGTCGACGTCGGCGAGCGCAGGCGTCGTGTTGGAGAGCGGGAGCGCAACTCCGAAATCCAGGGGGTTCGCGGCGCCTGTGCGCTCGACGAAGGCTCCCGACTGGTTCTCGAAGAAGGCGAGCGTCCCCTCGCCGCTCCCGGCCACGGCATCGAGGTCGCCGTCTCCGTCCAGGTCGCCCAGGGCCGGCCGCGACGAACCTCCCCCGACGGCGGCGCCGTCCAGGGGGCTCGCCGCATCGGGAAGGAGCTCGGGCGCCAGGCTCACCGCGTCCCCGGCGTTGTCCACCACGAAGAAGGCCCCCGAGCTCTCGCCGGTCACGAGCTCCGGATCGCCGTCGCCGTCCAGGTCCCCGAAGTCCGGAGTCGAGAAGGTGCCGAGGTCGCCGCCGTCGAAGGGGTTCGCGGGCCCCACCCGCTCCACGAAGGAGGCCGTCGTCGCATCGCCCGTGTTCTCGAAGAGGCGGAATCGCCCGAAGAGATCTCCGGACACGAGGTCGGGATCCCCGTCGGAATCGAGGTCGACGAAGGAGGGTGCGGAGAAGAGACCCACGTCCCGTCCGTCGAGCGGGTTCATCGCTCCCGTGCGCTCGACGAAGGACGGCGCGACTCGCGTCCCGGCGTTCTCGAAGAACGCGAAGGTGCCGTCTTCCCGCCCCGAGACCAGATCGAGGTCGCCGTCGGCATCGCTGTCCCCCAGCGCGGGCGACGCGAAGGAACCGACGTCGGCGCCGTCGAGGGGATTCGCCGCACCCGTCCGCTGCACGAAGGCGGGCGCGACCCGGGTCCCGGTGTTCTCGTAGAAGGCGAAGCCCCCGTCGTCGCGGCCGATCACGACGTCCAGGTCCCCGTCCCCATCGAGGTCGCCCAACGCCGGAGACGCGTAGGCGCCGACGTCTGCTCCGTCGAAGGGGTTCTGGGCGCCGGTGCGCTCGACCAGGAGCGGGGCGTCCGCCGACGCCGCGCCGGGAGCCAGGCCCAGGATCGCGGCGGCGAAGGCCGCGCTGGCGAGCGCCCCGTGCAGCACCCGCGCGAGAAGCGCGCGGTCGCGCCGGTGCCCACGCACGAAGCGCCGCGCGGCAGCCCGAACCTGCTGGCGGGTGCCGACGCGGGCGCTGCGCGCGCCGATGAACAGGGCTCGCTCGCAGTCGCGGGCGAGGTCCGGGTCCCGAGACGTCACGAGGGACGTCCCGAACGACGCGCCAGCCAGCGCAGGAGACCCAGGGCAGCGGCCCACAGACCGACGCCTCCGGGCTCGGGCAGGGAGTAGACCCGGAAGTCCCCGTCGTCGTTGCCCGTCACGAGTTCGAGGGCGCCATCGGCGTCGAGGTCGGCCGCCACCGGCACCGCCTCGTTGCCCGCGTCGAGGCCGGCGAAGGGATTGTCGTCCCCGCTGAGCGCGACCCAGGAGGGGCTCGTGGCGTCGCCGGTGTTCTCGAAGGCGAGGAACCCGCCGCCGGCCTGGCCCGACACCAGGTCGAGGTCGCCGTCGGCGTCGAGGTCCGCCAGCAACGGCGCTCCGTAGGCGCCGGCATAGACGCCGTAGAACGGGTTCGACGGCGCGAAGATCGAGATCTCTCCGAAGACCGGGTTCGTCGCCGTGCCGACGTTCTGGAAGTAGAAGAGCCGGTAGCCGTAGCCCCCGGCGGTCATGTCGAGGTCGCCGTCGCCGTCCAGGTCGCCGAGCGCCGGCGTGGACCGGATGTAGGCCGTGAATGCGTCGAACGGGTTTGCGGCCCCGGTGCGCTCGACGAAGCTCGGTGCGAGGGCACTGCCGGTGTTCTCGTAGTAGCGGAAGGACCCGCTGCCGGTTCCGGCGACGAGGTCGAGATCGCCGTCGCCGTCGAGGTCGTCGAGCTCGGGCGCCGAGTGAGAGAGGGTGTCGAAGCCGTCGAAGGGATTGGCGCCACCCGTGCGCTCCACGTAGACGGGGTGGTTGGCGTCTCCGGTGTTCTCGAAGTAGCGGAAGGTCCCGTCGTTCTGACCGGAGACCACATCGACGTCGCCGTCGCCGTCCAGGTCGCCTGCCGCAGTGCGCGCGTCGTAGGTCGCCGAGAGACCGTCCAGCGGATTCTCGCTCCCCGTCCACTCCCGGGCCTTTGGTGTGCGCTGCCACTTGCCGTTCTCGAAGAAGCGGAACCCGGGCTCGAGCATCAGTCCGTTCACGACGGGCACGTCGAGGTCGCCGTCGCCGTCGAGATCCGCCAGCGACGGAAGCGGAATGCCTGCATAGGGCGGAGCGTCGAGGGGATTTGCGCCACCGGTGCGCTCGACGAACTTCGCGACCTGGGGCGTCCCGGTGTTCTCGAAGTACCTGAAGGAGCCGTAGAACGTGTAGTGGTCGGTGCGACCGACGACGAGATCGAGATCCCCGTCGCCGTCGATGTCGCCCAGAGTCGGATATGCGATCCCCGCCCCTACGCCGAGGCCGTCCAGGGGATCGGCCGCACCCGACAGCGCGACGAAGGTGCCCGCCACCTGCTCGAAGGTCGCGAGTCCTCCCATGTAGCTGCCGGTGACGAGGTCCAGGTCTCCGTCGGCGTCGAGGTCGCCCAACGTGGGGAATTGAGTGTCTGCGCCGGGAACACCGCTGAACGGAAAAGTCGGACCGCTGAACGACGGCGTCGTGGGTCCCCCGACGTTGTCCCACAGGGCGAGCTGCGATCCAAAGCGGACGAGCACAATGTCGAGATCGCCGTCCCCGTCGACGTCGCCCAGCGTGTAGCCCTGGAGGTCGGTCCGGGCGTAGCTGCCGATGCCGACGACCGGAGCGTAGGCGTCGAAATTCGGGGCCGTCTCGGTGCCGGAGTTGCTCAGGACGTGGAGGGATTCGTCGCCGAAGGGATCCTGGTCGATGATCGTGGCGACGGCGTCGAGGACGCCGTCGCCGTCGAGGTCTCCGAAGGCCGCCGGACCCGAGTAGGTCGAGGCCGGCTGCGCGAAGGAAATCGGTGTCCCCTCGATCACCTCGCCCAGGCGGCTCTGGAAGGCCGTGAGGGTGCCATCCTGGTTGCCCGCGACGACGTCGAGGTCCCCCTTGCCGTCGACGTCCACCAGGACCGGGGCCGAGTTGGCGCCGATGTCGTGACCGACGAGGGGGTTCGCGTCCTCGACGAGCTCCTCGAAGACCGGCGCCGTCGCCGACCCGGAGTTGCGCAGGTAGCGGAAGGTGCCGTCGCCGCGGCCGAGCACGACGTCGGGATCGCCGTCGCCGTCGACGTCGGCCGCCGCAGGGGACGGGATGGCGTCGACGAATCCGTCGAAGGGGTTGGCGGCGCCCGTGCGCTCGGTGAAGGCCGGCGTCTCGGCGTCGCCGGTGTTCTCGAAGGTGCGGAGCTGGCCGTAGACGTCGCCCAGGATCAGGTCCAGGTCGCCGTCGGCGTCGAGATCGACGAGGGCGGGGCGCGCCACCAGGGTGGTGGTGACCCCGTCGAGGGGATTGGCGCCCCCGGTCTGCTGCACGAAGCCCGGCGAGATCGGGCCGCCGACGTTCTCGAAGGTGGCGAGGTAGGCGCTGCCGCCGCCCACCCCGAATCCGACCACGAGGTCGAGGTCCCCGTCGGCGTCGAGGTCGCCCAGAGCGGGCGCCGTGTTGTAGCCGAGATCCTCGCCGGAGAGCGGGCTCGCCACGAGCTCGCTGATGGTGATGCTCCCCACGACGCCGGTGTTCTCGAGCCAGGTGAAGGTGCCGTCCTGGGCGCCGACGATGAAGTCGGGATCGCCGTCGCCGTCGAGGTCCCCCGCGGCGGGCGCCGCGACCGTCCCCACGTCGAAGGGCGCGAAGGGCCCCGCGCCCTCGGCCTCGAAGAAGGGCGCCCCTCCCGCCCGGGCCGCGGAGGGGCCGAAGCCGAGCAGGGCGGCGGCCAGCGACGCGCTCGCCAGCGCCATGCGCAGGGCGCGGCGCAGGGCCGACGGGTCGCGGCGATGGCGTCGCACGTAGCGCCGCGCCGCGG
>CAZZFT010000143.1:0-11722 GCA_964653555.1 uncultured Spirochaetales bacterium
TTCATCGCGTTCTTCCGCTCGCTGAACCCGGTGGGGCGCCACCACGACCTGCTGCTGGCCAACGTCTTCGCGCAGACCGAGGCGCTCGCCTTCGGGAAGACCGCCGCGGAGGTCGAGGCGGAGGGGGTGCCCGCCTCGCTGGTGCCGCACCGCGTCTTCGAGGGGAATCGGCCGACGACGACGATCCTGGCCGAGCGTCTGACCCCCGAGACCCTCGGAGCGCTGGTCGCGCTCTACGAGCACAGCGTGTTCACCCAGGGGGCCGTCTGGAACGTGGACTCGTTCGACCAGTGGGGCGTCGAGCTCGGCAAGGCGCTCGCGCAGCGGATCGCCCCCGAGCTCGAGGCCGGGGACGAGCCCGCCCTGGCCCACGACAGCTCGACCAACGCGCTGATCCGCCTCTACCGCCGCCTGCGCGGCGGGGAGGAGGGCCGATGACGGGTGAGCGCGACCCCGGTCGCGAGGGGCGCGCTCAGGGCTCCACCGCGGCCGCGCGTCCGCGGTCGAAGGCCGCGGCGTACTTCCCGCTCGGCCACGGCGTCTCGCCGCGCATCGCGGCGAGGCTGGTCGCCCCCTCGTCGACCAGCCCCGTCGCCGCGTCGTAGATCTTCCACTCCATGGTCGGGTCGAAGAGCGGCGACGACTCGACGGACACGACGCGTGCCTCGCCCGGCTCGAAGCGGCACTGGGGCTGGATCGCGTCGATCAGGTGCTTCCCGTTCAGGTGCCCGTCGCCGAAGTTCCAGCCGATGATGGAGCCGCCGAAGACCTCGCCGTCGATCCACTCGTAGTCGTCGATCCGGTCGACGGCGCGCGGCAGCGCCTCGAGGAGCGGGCGCCCCTCGAAGTGCATGAATCGGTGCGCGAGCGAGAGCATCGTCGCCATCTCGACCCGCTCCTCGTCGAGACCCATGGCCGCGAGCTGCTCGCGCATGGTCCCGGCCGACTTCACGAGCCGGTCCAGCTTGTGGAGGGCGCTCTTCCGCACCAGCCAGATGTTGTAGGCCCAGTTCCCCGCGTAGTACCGCATCGAGAGCAGGAACGAGACCCGCGACGGGAAGAAGTTCCCGAAGCAGGGCACGGCGAAGAGCCAGAAGAGCAGGAAGGCCAGCAGCACCGGCATCTGGCCCAGGGCCAGCACGCTCGCGTCGGGGTTGAAGCCGAACAGGAAGATGCCGCCGTAGATCATCAGGATGTTCCACTCGATCGGCATGCCGCTCGGGTTGTTCAGGGCGATGAAGCCGTGGAAGCAGGTCATCACGGCGAGCATGAGCCCGGTCGCCAGCGGATTGCCGGCGGACAGCAGCAGACCGACGGGGATCATGTACTCGGTGAAGGTGCCCGCGCGCGCCATCAGCGCCGCCGTCCGCGAGGGCCGCAGGTCGTTCGGGTAGGCGACGAAGAGCCGCTTCTTCAGCCACTTCGGGAAGAAGGGCCCGTTGTTCATCATCACCATGATCACCGAGGGGAAGTGGTCGTTGACCTTGGAGGTGGCGGCCCAGAACCAGATCGCGCCCCAGACCACCTTGCAGGCCGAGATCCACAGCGCGTCGGCGCTCGCGACGGTGAGGCACAAGAGCGCCACCCAGTAGTGCTCGGCGCGCGCGGCCAGGAAGAGCGTCTTGTCGGTGACGCCGAGCAGCGGGATCAGGACGCAGCTCGGCGCCAGGAGCCCCGGCGTGATCTCGGGGGCGATCAGCGCGCGCAGCAGGAAGATCATGTTCACCGCGTAGAGCGCCGCGTCGAAGCCCGTGCGGCGGACTCCCCCGAACAGCGGCATGCCCGGGAAGAGCGGCAGCTTCGTGGTGCCCGCGCGCAGGAAGTGGAGGAAGCCCCCGACCGGCGGCGAGAAGCGGGCGTTCATCGGGCCCGAGCCGCAGCCGAAGCCCGCCATCTCGTAGAAGATCGCCCACAGGATCGCCTTCTGGAACGCGATCGGTGTAAACGCCCAACCGGCCGGAGAGGTGAAGCCCGGATAGCCCGCGGAGAACGATACGAAGAACGCCCAACCGCCGACGAAGAGCAGCAGGTACTTCAGCCAGTACAGCACGAGCACGATCGGCGGGTTGGGATTGATCTGCGACGCCCAGGTGCGACACACCAGGCGGACACGCTCGGGGAAGGGGGCGGAGAGCAGGCGTTGGAGATCGTAGGGGGGGAGGTCGGAGTCGGAACTGGTCACGTTGGCCTCATCAGGTGCCGGGGCTCGTGGCTCGCGTGTCCGGTTCCATACCATCACGCGACGGGGGACGCATCGGAAATGATTCTCAGCGAGACGGTCGCCGTCCACGCGGCCGACGACGCCGAGCCGATCCGGCTCGCCGCATCGCTGCGCGAGGTCCGGGTGGGGAGGCGTCGCTTCGCGGTTCCGGTCTACGCGGCCGACGGGGACGCCCGTTACGGGGCGGCGCCGCCGGTGCTCTGCCTCGCCGGAGGCGGTTCGTCGGGCGTCGTGTTCGCGAAGCTGATCCGGCGCGCCGCCGCGCGCGGCGTGAGAGCCGTGGCCTTCGACTTCCCCGGACACACACCCGAAGGCCTGCTGGGTGCGCGGACGCCGCCGAAGCCGGAGCTGCGGCGCGCCTCGCCGCGACTGCGGCGCCGCATCGCCGCGCGCGGTGAGCGACGAGGTGCTCGGGTCCTATCAGGGCGAGGAGCACTGGGCGGTCGTCGCGCGGCTCTTCCTTCCCACTCGGCTCTCGGCGCGACGCTGGGCGGGTGCGCGCGTCGATCTGGTGGCGAGCCCCGGCGATCTCGTCGCACCTCCGCACGTTATGCGGCGTCTCGCCGACTGGCTATCCGCCCGGGGCGCCGACGTGCGACTCCACGTCGTCGGGCAGCCGCTGCCCCACATGTTCATGATGTTCGAGGAGGGCGCCGAGTGCGTCGCGGAGCTGCTGGCGACAGCCGTCTGAGCGCGGCGCGCGAGCCCTTTCGCCTTGTCCCCTGGGAAGCCGCCAGGTACCCTGCGGTTCGCACAAGGGAAGGCCCGTGGCGAGCCCGGAACGGCGTGAGACGATGCATGAGGCCGCGGCCGGGGGGTTTCGTACCTGGCTGCTGATGGGGCATCGGACCGGCGACAACGCCCAGGTTCTGGCCCTCGGCGAAGCGCTAGGCTGGCCCTTCGAGATCAAGCGCTTCGTCTACGTCCCCTACGAGAAGGTCGTCAACCTTCCGGTGCTGTCGACGCTGGCCGGCATCGTGAAGGAGAGCTCGAGCCCGCTGAATCCGCCCTGGCCCGACCTGGTGATCACCGCGGGACGTCGCAACGAGCCGATCGCGCGCTGGATCCGCAAGCAGAGCGGCGGGGTCACCCGCCTGGTCCATCTGGGGCGCCCGTGGGCGGCGATCGAGCGCTGGGATCTCGTTGTCACGACGCCCCAGTACCGTCTGCCCGACCACCCCAACGTGCTCCACAACTCCACGCCGCTGCACCGGGTCACCCCCGCCCGCCTGGCGGAGGAGGCCGCGCGCTGGGAACCCCAGGTCCGGTCGCTGCCGCGCCCGCGCATCGCGGTGCTGGCGGGCGGACCCAGCGGACCCTACCCCTTCAACGCGGAGTCGGGCGCGCGGCTCGGGCGCATGGCGAGCGCGCACGTCGGGGAGCGGGGCGGCTCGCTGCTCGTCACGACGAGTGCGCGCACCCCCGTCGACACGGCGGACGCGTTGTTCGCCGCGATCTCGGTTCCTTCCTACCGGTACCGGTGGGCGCCCAACCGGGAGAATCCCTACTACGGCCTGCTGGGCCTGGCCGACGAGATCATCGTGACCGCCGACAGCATCTCGATGATGACCGAGGCCTGCGCGACGTGGAAGCCGGTCTATCTCTACGACACCGGACTCGGTCATTACGCGATGCGTGAGGGCGCGGCGCCGCCGCCCGAGACGGGTCGCTTCTGGACGCGCCTCGATCGCCCGCACCTCAAGGCCTTCGTCTACCGGCAGACGATGCGGATCGGACCGCGCCGCCTGACGCGCGACATCCGCATCATCCAGGAGAACCTGCTCGCCTCGGGACGCGTCGCCTGGCTGGGCGAGGGGAGGCCGACCGTCGACACGCCTCCGCTCGAGGACGTCCCGCGCGCCGTCGCGCGCGTTCGTCAGCTGATGGCCGAGACCGCGCTGCGCGGCGTGCGCCAGCCCGAGCGACCGATCGCCCACTCCTGAGCGGAGGCGGGCCTACGCCGGCAGCGGCGTGGCGCGCTCCATCACCTCGATCGCGTCGCCGCGGATGTGCTTGCGCTCGATTTCCTCGCGCAGATCGCTCTCGCTCACGACGCCTCGTTCCACGCACTCGCGCAGCAGGGAGAAGAACAGGCGCTCCTGGGCGGGATCCGGATGGCGTACGTACTTGCCCAGGAAGGCGTAGTCGCCGAACCACTCGCGGCGCTTGCGCAGGATCCATGAAACCCCGGGGAAGCCGCCGATCTTCTCGCCGGGCACGAAGTCCACGGGCAGGCCGGTCTTCCAGGGCTGCGTCCAGCGACGCGTGTTGTGGAGCAGCTTCGTCTGCGGCGTCAGACGGTCGAAGTGGTTCCACTCGTCTTCGAGCGGCCCGATCGTATCGGGGCGCTCGAGGCGCAGGCAGATCCAGTCCGCGTAGTCCCGCGTGCCGGCGAAGAGCTCTCCGAAGGCCTCCTCGCAGCGCCAGTGCCGCAGCTGTTCGCAATCGAGGAGCATCACGCTGGAGGCGAAGCACGTCTTCTTCTTGGTGCCCGTGCGGCGCCGGCAGACGATCGCCTTCCCCTGCATGTCTCGCGTCAGGAGCTCCCAGACGTCGCCGACCGCGAAGATGTCCGGATCGATCACCAACGCGCGTCCGGTGTAGCCCATCGCCTCGGGGGGCATGAAGCGCAGGGGCGTGAAGGACTGGAGGTCGTCGTTGTGCCACACGCGCCAGCCCCCGTCGCGCAGGTAGCGCTGACCCTCGCGCGCCGCGAGGAAGGGATGGTCCTCCCGGCGCAGGATGCGGATGTCGAACTGGTCGGCGTGCGCCGAGTTGCGCCGCAGCGCGTGCTCGGCGACGACCGCCCCGATGCGCTGACGTTCATTGGTGTGGATGAATACACAGGGCTTCACGAGACCCTCCCGGGCTCGGCGCTGGCCGGACCGATCACGCCGCCGGCGCCGTAGCCATAGATGGGTGACAGCTTCGAGGTCACGATCTCGTCGATCCGCGCCACCTGCTCGGCGTCAAAGTGGTCGCGGTAGCCTCCGACCTTCGCGCGCCGCACCTTGAACGAATCCGGATTCGAGCGGTCGCCCGGCTTCATCCGGCTGCCGGCGAGCCAGAAGCTCCGCCTCTCCTCCATCGCCCGCATGTTCTCGACCGAGGCGAACTCCACCGCGTGGCGGAGCGACTCGGGGTCGTCCTCGCCGTCGAGGAAGCGGACGATCCGTCCGAGCTCCGTCTCCGGATCGCGCCGCATGTCCTCGTAGCGGACCAGCAGGGAGTCGGACACCTGGGCGAGCTCCGCGGCCCACAGGTTCATGAAGTCGACGATCTTCGGCAATCCGCAGCCGGGAGCCATCGCGAAGTCGAAGATCGGTGTCTGCTCGTCCTCGGGGTAGTCGTTGAGCACCTTCTTCGCACGGCGCATGCGGTGCTTCCACTGGAAGTACTGGGACACCGCGGTGTCCTGGGGGCTGCGCACCAGCAGCACCACCCGCTTGCCGTAGTAGTCGCACTTGGAGGTGCGGTTGCCGGTGAAGTCCTTGATGTAGTTGTCGTGGGTGAAGAAGATGCGCGGGACGCGCGGCTCGCGGCGGTGGAAGTTCTCGAAGCCGAGCAGGCTGCGGGCGGGGAGGCCGTAGCGCCGCTGGTAGTAGCCCGACAGCATCACCCGCAGCCACGTGCGTCCGGCCTTCCCGTAGGAGACGATCACGGCGTCCGCCCGCTCCAGCATCGCCATCTGCTCGCGCCCGCGCGCGCGGCGCTCGAAGGCGCGACGTCGCGCCGCGGGCAGCGGCGACGCGAGCAGCACGAGCGCCACGCGCCCGATCCGGGCGCGGGCTTCGGGCAGAAGGGCAAGGACGTCGCGGGCGAGGTCGAACATTCTGCACGGGCCCATTCGGGGGATGGAGAGGCTACCGCAGGCCCGACTGGTTGGCGCCCGTCACGGCGCCGGGACGCTCGAAGAGCGCGCGGATTCGCGCCACCACGCGATCGAGGTCGTCCGAGGGTGGGACCGCGGGAGGACGAGCCGGGACTCCGACCGGCGTCGCGAATCCCTGCTCGAAGAGCAGGTGCGGGATCGCGCGCAGGTCGCGCGCGCTCCACGTGCGCAGCCAGGCCCCGGGCGCCGGCGGAAGCTCGAACACCGAGAGCGGGCGCCCGAGACGCGCCACCTCGACCATCATCGTCACGCTGTCGTTGGTCACGATGAACGCGTCGGCGAGCCCTAGCAGCGCCTGATACGGGTTCTCCACCGCGTCGGGCCGCCAGCGGTACACGGTGGTGTCGGCGGGCAACGCGGCGACGAGGGCGTCGGTCACCTCGGCGGGCGTGCGCCGGCTCGTCGACACGAACAGGCTGCCGCCGGACTCGGCCACCTGGCGCGACACCGCGGCGCCGAGCTGACGCGCCACCGCGGCGTCGAAGATCACCGGCTTGGTCGGCCCCCCGACCAGCAGCGCGGTGATCGGCCGCGGGAGATGCGCGAGCCGCGACCGCCAGGCCTCCGCCGCGGCCTCCACGGCCACGGGATCGACGCGCATCAGCGGCAGGCCCAGGCGCACCACGTTGGCCCGCCGCGGATCGCGGTACTGCGCGCTCGCCACGATCAGGTCGAAGTCGCGCGCGCGGCGCCGGGGCACGTTGAGCAGCACGATCCGGGTCCGACCGCCGGACTGGGCGCGGATCCACAGCGCCACCATCGACATGCGTCGGCCGATCGTGAGCACGAGGTCGGGCCAGGGCGGCTCGAGCCGGCCCGAGCGCTCGAGATCGACGTGGTGGAGCGAGGCGCGCACGAAGGGCTTGCCTCGCGCCCATCGCTCCCGCATCGCGATCCGGCGCTCCTCCACGGGCCAGCCCAGGGCCTCCGCGACGACGCGAACCTGCGCGTTGTCGCCGGCCTTCTCCCCGACGAGGCTCCAGACCCGCGGCGTCCGCGGCGCCCCCCCGACCGCCGCCGCCGGCGCGGGGCGGAGCGGAGCCGGGCCCCCGTCGCCGGTCGCCATGGAGGGCAACGGAAGCACAGGCTCCCGGGTCCCTCAACGGCGCGGCGGGGCCTCGCGAGGGCGCCGTGCGGCCGCCCCGCGATCGGGTGTCCCTCCCGAGCGTCGGGCTGATACTGTCTGTCGGGAACTCGGTCGGGGTGACATGGCCAAACATCCCTATCTGCCCAGATCCCTCCGCTACCGGGTCACCGGAATGCCCCGCCTGCAGCGCGTGCTCTGGGTGCTCGAGGCGGCCGTGATCTCGGGGCTCCGGCAGCTCCTCCGCCTCCTCGGTCCCGACCGCTCGGTGAGGACGGTGCGCGCGGTGATGTCCCGGATCGGGCCGAGGTTCCCGAAGTCGCAGAACATCCGCGACAACTTGGCGGTGATGTTCCCCGAGCGAAGCCCGGAGGAGCGCGCGGCGCTGGAGCGGAAGATCTGGGGAGAGTGGGGAGCCGCGTTCGCCGACTTCTCCAACTTCGAGCGGATCTGCGCCGATCCAGGACGCGTCGAGATCGTGCAACGCGTTCCGATCCCGACCCTCTCGGGGAGGACGCATCCGACGGTGTTCGTGTCCACCCACCTCGTCAATCCCGACCTCACCGTCTGGGCAACCTCGCAGCTCGGCTGCCGGGTGACGGCTCTCTATACGCCGCTCTCGAACCCGATCGTCGACCGCATGATCCATCACAACCGCAGCGCGAACACCAATCTCGTGGACCGCGCCGGCGGCATGCGCGCGTTGCTGCGCGAGCTCGGAAACGGCGGCGCCGTCGGGCTCGTGGTCGACAATCGCTACGACGAGGGCGAGATGGTGCCCTTCTTCGGTGTCGCGACGCCCACGGTGACGACGCCGGCGCGGCTGGCGCTGCGCTTCGAGTGCGACCTCGTGCCCGTCCGGGTCGAGCGCCTGGGCGACGGGGCGCACTTCCGTGTCACGTTCTACGAGCCGGTGGAGCCCCGCGACCCGAACCAGGACCGCGCAGAGCAGGCCTTCGACATGACGCGCCAGCTCAATGCCCTCTTCGAGCGCTGGATCCGGGAGCGCCCCGAGCAGTGGGTGGTCGCCAAGCGCCGCTGGCCGCGCGGCGCGCCCACCGGGCCCCGGGCGGAGCCGCGGCCGCCCGCGGGAGGAGCGCTCCCGGCGCGGCGGGAGGACTCTCATCCCGGCGGCTGGATCCACAGCGGCTAGCCCGATCACCTCGCGTGCCCCGGGGGCCGGCCGCCGGCCCGGCGGGTGCCGGGGACGGACTGTTGGGTATCCTTCGCCCTCCGCGGAGACGGGAGGGAGCGGGCGAGCCCGCGTCCGGCCTCCACCACCCGATCGCCGGCGGGCGCGGACGCCCCCAGGTGCTCGACGCGCCGATTCCGCCCGCCGCACACCGCACCAACCCCACGAACCGGGACGGACGGAGCCGCAATGCGCGCCATTCTCGCATTCGTCCGCGCCTACCCGCGTCGGAGCGCCCTGGTCCTCGTGGCGCTGTTCGTCGCGGGGACCCTCGAGGGGATGAGCCTGACGGCGCTGCTGCCCGCGCTCTCGGTGGCGGTCGAGAGCGACGGTCAGAAGCCGGGCGGCCTGAGCGGGTTCGCGGTGGAGTTCCTCGGCCAGTTCGGCATCGAGCCGACGATCACCAGCCTGCTGGCCGTGGTGGTGATCGGAACCCTGCTCACGAGCATCGTCGCGCTGTTCGCGCGGCGGGAGATCGGGTACACGGTGGCGCAGGTCGCGACGGACCTGCGGCTGCAGCTGCTGCGCGTCCTGGTGGCGGCGCGCTGGGAATACTACGTCCGCCAGCCGGTGGGAAAGCTCGCCAACGCGATGGCCGGAGAGGCGAGCGGAGCCTCCCAGGCCTACCTGAGCGCGGCCACGATGACGGCCTCGGCGATCCAGACCGTCGCCTACCTGGCGGTCGCCATCGCGGTCTCCTGGAAGGCCACCCTCGCCTACGGCGCGGCGGCGCTTCTGATCGCGGTCGGCCTGCACAGCATGGTGCGGCTCGCGAAGCGCGCCGGGAAGCGCAGCGCGAAGGTGATGACGCGACTGTTGACCGGCCTCGCGGACACCCTCCAGTCGGTGAAGCCGCTCAAGGCGATGGGGCGCGAGAACCTCGCCGACGGCGTCCTCGCCGCGCAGACGATGGAGCTCAACGCTGCCACCCGCCGGCTGGTCGTCGCCCGGGAGGGTCGCAAGGCGGTCCAGCAGCCGATCGTCGCGATCATGGTGGCGACGGGCACCTGGGTCGGACTCGAGCTCTGGGGCCTGCCGATGGCGACCGTGCTCGTGCTGATGATCCTGCTCTCCCGGGTGCTGTCGAACTTCGGCAAGGTCCAGGGCGACTACCAGGAGCTCGTGGCCTACGAGGCCTACTACTGGTCGCTGCGGCGAACGCTCGACGAAGCCACGCACGCGCGCGAGCAGCTGAGCGGCACGATCCCGCCCACGCTCGAGCGCGGCGTCCGTCTCGAACGGGTCGACTTCGCCTACGAAGACGCCCCCGTGCTGCGCGACTGCTCGCTCTCGATCGCGGCCGGATCCTTCGTCTCGATCGTCGGTCCGTCGGGCGCCGGCAAGACCACGCTGATCGATCTGATCGTCGGACTGGTGCGACCGCAGCGGGGCCGCGTCCTGCTCGACGGCGTCGATCTCGAGCAGGTGGATCTGAGCGCCTGGCGCCACATGATCGGCTACGTGCCCCAGGAGACCCTGCTCCTCCATGACACCGTTGCGCGCAACGTCACGCTCGGCGACCCCGAGCTCGGATCGACCGACGTCGAGTACGCGCTGCGCGCGGCCGGGGTCTGGGATGCCGTCGCGAACCTCCCCGAGGGCATCGAAACGCCGGTCGGGGAGCGGGGCGCGCGCTTCTCGGGCGGGCAGCGGCAGCGGATCATGATCGCGAGGGCTCTTGCGCATCACCCGCGCCTGCTGATCCTCGACGAGGCGACGGCCTCGCTCGATCCGGAGACGGAAGCGGCGCTGTGCGAGACGCTCGTCGCGCTGCGCGGCGAGATCACGGTGCTCGCGATCTCACATCAGCGCGCGCTGGTGGATGCCGCGGATCGCGTCTATCGCCTGGAGAAGGGCTGCGTGACGCTCGAGAGCGAACGGACCGGGCTCGGGGACGCGGCGGCCGCCGCCGCCATCGTCGCCTCCGCCTCGCCGCCGAACAGGACGGCAAGATAGCGATCGACGGACCGGTCCACCGAGAAGTCCGCCGCCCGGGCGCGCAGCACGGAATCCAGGGGTGGAGCGTCGAGCGTGCGCTCGATGGCCAGGGCCAGCGCCGCGTCGTCGCCCACCGGGACGAGCGGACCGTAGCGGCCCTGCTCCAGGATCTCGCCCGGGCCCACCGGGCAGTCCGTGCTGACGACGGGACAGCCGCAGGCCATCGCCTCGATCAAGACGTTGCCGAACCCCTCGTAGCGGGAGGACAAGGCGAAGACCGCCGAGCGGCTCATGTAGGCGAAGGGGTTGTCCACGAAGCCCGCGAAGTCCACGTCGTCCGCCACCCCCAGATGCCCGGCGAGCTCCTGGAGCTCCTTGATCCGTCTGGCATTCTTCTGCGCGTTCTTCGCCTCGCCGAGGATCACGAGCCGAGCGGGACGGCGCGCGCGAAGGCGCGCGAAGGCGCGGACCAGCGTCGGGAAGTCCTTCTGCTTGGCGATCCGCCCCACGCCGAGCACCACCGGCGGCTCACCCGGGGCGAACCAGCGATGCTCGACGGGCTCGCGGGCCCTGAGCGCGATCTCGTTGGAGACGACGGGGTTGTAGATCGTCTGGATGCGCCCGCGCGGCAGCCCGGTGCTGGCCGCGATCTCGTCGCCGAGCGCGTCGCAGACGGTGGCGATCGCATCCGCCTGCGGATAGGTGCGCCGGATCAGGGGCGGCAGGTACCGCCTCTGCCAACGCCGGGCGTTGGGGGTGTCCTCGGCGAGTGTCAGGTGCAGGGTGAGCAGGAGTCGGGTGGGAGCCCGCGCCAGCGCGCGGGCCCAGACCGCCTCGAGGTTCGCCTGGGGCGAGGCACTGACGAGCCCCTCGGGCTGCGCGACGCGGAGATGGCGGGCAAGCGCCGGCAGGTAGGGGAGGGTGGGCAGCGGCCGCAGCGGAAGCAGGACCGGTCGCACCAGGTCGAGCGCGGAGCGGGGAGAGGCGGCGAAGGGATACAGGCGCGCGAGCGGCTGGGATACCGGCTCGAGCTTCACCACCTCGACGGAGGGCGCCAGCGTGTCGCTCAGAGGACCGCTCGCATCGCAGGTAAGCAGCTGTACGGCGTGGCCGCGTCGCGCGATCCCCGAGGCGAGGGTGACGATCACCTTCTGCATGCCGCCGCCCCAGAGATCGTCCACGAACAGCGCTACGCGCCGTCTCGACCCACTCGCGGTCGGCATCGGACCTCCCGGGCGCATTCTACCGGAGAAGGCGGCCGACTCGAAGAGGCGCAGCCGAGCGGAGGCGGGCCCCCGCCAGCAAGGAGAACGACTCGGCAGAGTCGGGCGACGCGCAGCGAGGCGCAGCCGAGCGGAGGCGGGCCCCCGCCAGCAAGGAGAACGACTCGGCAGA
>CAZZFT010000143.1:11822-12826 GCA_964653555.1 uncultured Spirochaetales bacterium
GTCGGGCGACGCGCAGCGAGGCGCAGCCGAGCGGAGGCGGGCCCCCGCCAGCTAGGTTCTGCCCCCAGGCCCATCGGGAAGGCGGCGCGGGCGCCGGCGTCGCCCTTGCACGGGAAGGATCGATTCCGATGTCCGCACGAGAGCCCCATCTCTGGTACGACCTCAGCAGTCTCGTGCACCACGACGGCGCCGCTTCGGGCATTCAACGCGTCGCCGCCGGCCTGGCCGTCGGCCTGCGCGACGCGCGCCCCGCGCGTCCGCTCCGGTTCTGCCACTTCGACAAGCGACACGGCGAGTACCGGGTGCTCGAGGACGCCGAGGTGGAGCGCCTGCTCGAGGGCCTCGAGCGCGGCCTGCGACGCGAACGATCTCTGCGCTCGCGAGTGGATCCGCTGCGACGACTGCGGAAGCGTCGCCCCCTGCGCTCTCCCTTCGAACCGGGTGACGCCCTGTTCAACCCGGGCTTCGCGACCTACAAGCCCCGACACCGGGAACAGGTCGACCAGCTGTTCGCGAATCGCCGGCTCCGCTACGTCGGCTTCATCTACGACCTGCTGCCGGTGCTCTTCCCCGAATGGTGGACACCGGACCAGCAGTCACGCTTCCGCGACTGGTTCCTGTGGACCGGACACCACGCCTCGCTCGTGCTCTGCTGCTCGAGGTCCACCGAGCGGGACGCGATCGCCTTCTTCTCCGAAGCGGGAGTCGGGACCGGTCCGATCGAGACGGTGATCCTCGGGGACGAGCTGCCGCGCGGCCTGGGCTCCGCGCGCGCAGCGGCGCTCGCCGCCCCCGCCGACGTCCGGCCCTTCGTCCTCTTCGTCAGCACGCTCGAGGTCCGCAAGAACCACCGGCTGCTGTTCCAGGTATGGCGGCGACTGCTCGCCGCGCACGGTCCGGACCGCGTCCCCGACCTCGTGTTCGTGGGCAGGAAGGGCTGGCTGTCGAACGACTTCGTCACCGAGCTCGAGCAGTCCCGCTTCCTCGACGGGAAGATCGTCTGG
>CAZZFT010000144.1:0-12777 GCA_964653555.1 uncultured Spirochaetales bacterium
TACCAGGCGATCCACCAGGGCGCGAAGGCGCGCATCACGCTGATCGGGTGGCCGTTCGGCGCGGTGTGGATGGGCCCGGTGGTGAAGATGTGCGGGCCGAGCTGCTCGCCGCTCGCGACGCGCGCGCGCCGGGCGGTGGCATCGCCGCTACCGTCGCCGGGATCGAAGACGGTGGTCACACCGCAGTAGAGATAGGCGACGAGATTCCCGTCGGGGTCGGGCGGCGCGAGCTGCCAGCTCGGCGCGGAGCTCGCGTAGATGTGCCCGTGCATGTCGATCAGGCCGGGCACGAGGGTCGCGCCGGTGCCGTCGAGCACCCGCGCCTCGGGCGGCGGCTGGCGCGAGCCGCCGCGCTCGATCGCCGCGATGCGCCCGTCCTCGATCCGGACGTCGCGGTGCGGCACGCGCTCGCCCCGCTCCACGTCGAGCACCGCCACGTCGGAGATCCACAGCACCGCCGGAGCCGGATCGCTGCGCGCGACGCGCGCGGCGGGACGCGGCTCCTTCTCCCCGCACCCCGCGGCGAGACCCGCGAGGACGATCGACGCGACGAACACCGCCGCGGCGACTCCGATCCGTGTCGCACTCCGTGTCACGACGGCCCCCCTGCGCAAGAGGACGGATGCTGGACCGGAGGGGTCGCCCCCGTCAAGGGCGGCGGAGGTTGACCCGCTCGGCCGCGGGGGATACAAGCGCCGCTGTGACATCCCCGCCCACGAGCTTCCCGGTGGCGCTGCGGCGCGCCGCGCTCTGGCTGCTGGCGGCCACCGCGCTGCTGGTGCTCGGCTTCGCGGCCCTCGTTCTCGCCATCGCCGTCCTGTCGCTGGCGCGCAGCGGCGAGTGGCGCGTCACCGCGCTCCAGGTGCTCACCGCGCGTCTCCTGTTCGTCCACGTGCTCGTCGAGGCGCTGCTGCCCCAGCTCGCGGCGACGCTCGCCAGCTGGTGGCTGCTGGCGCGAGCCTTCCCGGCGCTGGAGGCCGGCTGGCGTCTTCTTGTCACGCGCCTGCCGCTGCTGGCGGCGCTGTGGTTTCCGCCGATCGGCGCGTTCTGCTTCCGGATCTGGGAGCCCCGGAGCGCGGGCGACTACGCGGCCACGCTGCTGCTGACGACGGGCGGCGTGTCGCTGGCGCTGCTGATTCCGCGCCGCGCGCTGAGGGCGCTGCGCCCGGGCTGCTTCGCACGAGATCGGGCTGGGGTTATCCTGGCACGGTGAGCTCCACCCCGTCCCCGAGCCGGCGCCCGCGCGGACGGCCTCCGATCCCCGCCGAGGTGCAGCGCGAGCGTCTGCTCGCGGGCCTGCTCCGCGCCGTCGAGGCCTACGGCTACGAGAAGACGCGCGTCTCGGACATCGTGCGGACACGCGGGCATGTCGTCGCGCTCCTTCTACCAGCTGTTCGACTCGAAGGACGACCTGCTCGTCGCCTACGTGGAGCAGACGGCGCAGTCCCTGGTGACCGATCTCGCGGCCGTGCTCGCCGAGGAGCGCGATCCGCTCACCTGCGTCGAGCGGGCCCTGGGGCTCTACCTCGACATCTTCTCCTCGGTGATCCAGATGGACCTCGAGGGGCTGGGCGGCGCCGCGGGGCGGCGGGTCCGCCAGGTGCGCAGCGACTCGGTGCGGGAGATCAGCCGGACCATCTACGAGCAGCTCGGCAACGCCCACAGGGACGGCCGGATCGCCCGGGAGCCGGACCGGGTGACCGTGGAGCTGGTGGTGACGGGCATCGAGGGCATCAGCTTCCGCTACCTCGCCCGGGGGCGGACGCGCGAGCTGAAGCGGCTGCGGGCAGCTGACGATCCGGACCTGGGTCAACGTGATCGAGGCGGAGAGCACCGGCTCCCTCGAAGCCATCTCCTCGGCGTTCCCCATCACCCGCTTCCAGGGCGGGTTCCTGACCCGGATCCAGGTGGACACCCGCCAGCTCCCCTCCCCGCTCGAGGGCACGGCGGTGGTCGAGGACGTGCGGGTCGCCTCCGTGAACGAGGCCTTCGCCGGCAACATCTGCATCTGGAACGACCCCGCCGGCACCTCGGGCGGCTCCGTCGTGCTCGACCTGCTCGGCGGCCAGAGCGGCGGCGATCTCTTCCTCGACGCGAAGGGACAGACGCGGCTCTCCCAGTTCTTCGGGCTGCCCCCGGCGGACTTCGAGGAATCGCTCCCCCTGGATCTGGGCTCGGGCCTCAGCCTCGAGGGCTTCCTCGGCGCGCTCGACTCGGGCTCCCTCGACGGCCTGATCACCACGACGATCCCGCTCGTCACGAGCGCGACGATCGGCGGCTTCCCGGTGGTCGTGACGGCCTCGCTGAGCGTCACCAGCGCGGCCCAGCCGCCGGCGTTCGACGCGGACCTGGCTGAGTTCTGTGACCCCTACTTCGCCCAGCAGGGTCCCGAGACCTTCGTCGGTGTGAACTCGAAGTCGAGCTTCCTGCTGGCGAATCAGGCGGGGGACGACAGTCCGACGCCTCCCGCCGTGATCGCCCTGGCCGACTTCGGGATCGCGCCCGGCGACACGGTCTCGCTCACGCGGGTCGGCACCTTCGCCACCGACGGCCTGCTCCGCGACGGCAACCGGACCCGCCTGGTCGGTGTGTTCAGCGCCACCGACGTCGTGCTCCCCGACACCGAGTCGCACCGCGTCCCCGGCGCGGTCGACGCCGGGACCAACATCTTCACCTCGGGTTATCTGCAGTGCTTCCTGATCTTCTGCACCATCGCACAGACCGACATCCCCGAGGACTTCGAGATCGACCCCGCGGTCGAAGTCGTGGTCCCTGCCGGCGCGCAGTACCTGATCGTCGCGCCCTACGACGACGCCGATCACTACTGGAGCGACAACTCGGGCTTCGCCCTCGGCGTCGACGTCGCGCTCGTTCCGTAGCGCGGGACTATCCCAGGGGTCCCTGCGCGCTGCTCGTCGCCGCGCTCGCCTTGGCGGGCGCGGCGAACGGGCAGCCCGCGGCGCTCGTCGTCGACTGGAACACCCAGCCGGCGGTCGCCGGCTCGCAGCCCCACGACTTCACCACCGCCGGCGGCGTCCACTACTTCGTCGCCACCACGCCGGGAACCGGCGCCGAGCTGTGGAAGACCGACGGCAGCGAGGCCGGAACCGCCCTGGTGAAGGACGTGCGCCCCGGGCCCGAGGGCAGCGATCCCTCGGACCTGATCGCGCTGGGCGCCGTGCTCTACTTCGCCGCCGACGACGGCGAGAGCGGGCGCGAGCTGTGGCGCAGCGACGGGACGGACGCGGGCACGGTGCGCGTCGCGGACATCGCACCGGGCTCCGCCAGCTCGTCGCCCGCGGAGCTGACAGCACTGTCGGGCGCGCTGCTCTTCGCCGCCGACGACGGCAGCACCGGGCGCGAGCTGTGGAAGAGCGACGGCACCGAGCCGGGCACGGCACGCGTCGCCGATCTGCGCCCGGGCGCGGCGGGCTCGGATCCCCAGCACCTGACGCCCCTGGGCGCGACGCTCTTCTTCGGCGCCGACGACGGCAGCGCCGGGCGCGAGCTCTTCGCGAGCGACGGCAGCGGCCCGGGCACCGCCCTCGTCGAGGACGTGCGCGCGGGCGCCGTGGGCTCGGACCCGCGCGAGCTGACCGCCGCCGGCGGCGTCCTCTTCCTCGTCGCCGACGACGGCAGCGCGGGCCCCGAGCTGTGGAAGAGCGACGGCAGCGCCGCCGGCACCGTGCTGGTGGAGGACATCTTCCCCGGCGCCACGGGGTCGGCGCCGGCCTCGCTCACCGACGTGAACGGGACGCTCTACTTCCGCGCGACGACCGAGAGCGAAGGCGTCGAGCTGTGGAAGAGCGGCGGCACGGCGACCAACACCCAGCGCGTGCGCGACATCTGGCCCGGCGTCTACCCCTCGTTTCCCGACCGCCTGACGAACGTCGCCGGCACGCTCTTCTTCACCGCCACCGAGGGCAGCGCCGGCGTCGAGCTGTGGGAGAGCGACGGAACCAGCGGCGGGACGGTGCGCGTGCTCGACATCGTCTCGGGCAGCGCCAGCTCCAGCCCCGGCGACCTGGTGGCCGTCGGGAACGCGCTCTACTTCACCGCCGACGACGGCAGCCACGGGCGGGAGCTGTGGACCAGCGACGGCAGCGGCCCCGGCACGGCGCTCGTGCTCGACGTCGTCGCCGGAGCGACCGGCTCCGCGCCGGCCGAGCTGACGTCGACGGGCTCCGCTCTGCTCTTCGCGGCGAACGACGGGGGCTCGGGGAGCGAGCCGTGGACGAGCGACGGGACCGCTCCCGGCACGCAGCGGGTCGCGAACCTCGCGCCGGACGTCGCCAGCTCGGCGCCCGAGTCGCTCGTGGTGGTGGGAGGCCGCGTGCTCGCGACGGCCGACGATGGCCTGCTCGGGCGCGAGCTCGTGGCCAGCGACGGCACCGGGGCGGGCACCCTGCTGGTGGCGGACATCCAGACCGGCGCCGCCTCGTCGTCGCCGGCCCTGCTCACGCCCGTGGGCGACACGCTGTTCTTCCGCGCGCTCCAGAGCGCGACCGGCAACGAGCTGTGGACGAGCGACGGCACCGGGGCGGGCACGGCCCTGGTGGCGGACCTGCTGCCCGGATCGCTCGGCGCCAGCCCGTTGGAGATCGCGGCCTCGGGCGGCTCCGCCTACTTCACCCCGATCGGCGCGACCGGGATCGAGCTCTGGAAGAGCGACGGCACCGCCGCGGGAACGGCGGCGGTCGCGGACATCAACCCGGCCTTCGCCAGCTCGGTGCCCACCGATCTCACCGACGTGGAAGGGACGCTCTTCTTCGCGGCGGACGACGGCAGCTCCGGGATCGAGCTGTGGAGGAGCGACGGCACCGCCGCCGGCACCGTGCGCGTGGCCGACCTCGACCCGCTGGGCAGCGCGAGCCCCGCGCAGCTCGCCAACGTGGCCGGCGCGCTGTGGCTCGCCGCCGACGACGGGAGCACGGGCGTCGAGCCCTGGCGCAGCGACGGGACGAGCGGCGGGACGGCGCAGGTGATGGACATCGCCCCGGGCGCCGCCTCCTCCACGCCGCACGCCTTCACGGACGTGGGCGGGGTCGCCTTCTTCGCGGCGGACGACGGCGCCTCGGGCACCGATCTGTGGGCGGGCGGCGCCGGAGGCGGCGCGGTGCAGGTCGCGGACGTCCGACCCGGCCCGCTCGGATCCTCGCCCCACGAGCTCGTGAACGCGAACGGGACGCTCTTCTTCGCCGCCGACGACGGCGTCTCCGGCGTCGAGCTGTGGAAGTGCGAGGGAGTCGGCTCGGGTGCGGTACGGGTCCGGGACATCCATCCCGGCGCGGACGGCTCCTTCCCGAGCAACCTCGTCTACGTCGGCGGCGGCATCGTGTTCCGCGCCTGCGACGCGACGGGCTGCGAGCCGTGGACGAGCGACGGCACCGAGGCGGGTACCCAGCCGCTGGCGGAGATCGAGCCCGGGCCGCCGTCCTCGAATCCGGCTGACTTCGTCCGGCTCGGCGGGCGGCTGCTGTTCGCCGCCGAGCGGACCTCCGACGGACGCGAGCTGTGGTCTCTGCCGCTCGGGGTCTGCGGCGACGCGACGGTGTCGCTGGGCGAGGAGTGCGACGACGGCGGGCTCGTCGACGGCGACGGCTGCTCGCAGCAGTGCGCGGTCAAGGACCGCGTCTTCCTCGCCGGAGTCGCCCAGGGCGGAACGATCTCGCTGCGCGTCGAGGGATTCGCGATCGAGATCGCGACGTCGGCGGGGCAGACCGCTGCACAGCTCGCCGCACAGCTCGCCGCCGCGATCGCCGCCAGCGCGACGCTCTCCGGGCAGGGCGTCACGGCGACGGCGCAGTCCGGCGTCCTGGCCACGACGGGGACCGTCTCGGAGCTCCAGATCCTCGACGCCGGCCTGGTGCCTCCGCCGGTTCCGAGCCTGCCCTGGAGCGGCGGCCCGGTGCTGCTGGCCCTGACCCTGCTGGTCGCCGGCGGCGCCGCGCGCTGGCGCAGGTCGCGGCGCCGCTGAGCTCCCGGCGGCGCGTCGCCTACCAGCCCCTCTGCTTCGCGGGGCCGCCCTTTTTCTTCGACTTCGCCTTCGCGTCCTTCTTCGCGCGCAGCCCGGGCGGCGGCGGCTCGGTGCAGGGCTTCCAGGGTCCGTCGAGGTGGGCGCTCGCATACCAGGTCTCGCCCTGGACGCGCAGGTAGGCGTCGTTCCAGTAGTAGGTGCCGGGCAGGTCGACCACCACGTACACACCGAGGCCGCTATCGAACACCAGCTGCACGTCGCCACCGCCGTGCGCGTAGGCGTGCGCCTGCTTGTAGCGGTAGCCGTGAGCCGGCGCGTGGGGCGGAGGCCCGTGGCCCGCCCTCGCCTCCTCGTAGACGGGCGGCTGGTCGGGGCCGCGGCCGATCGTCACCGAGTGCACCGGTCCACAGGCGGCGAGCGCCGCTGCCCCGCCGCAGAGCAAGATCCATCGCCCGGCTCGCTGCCATCGATCCATGCGCCGCGTCCCTCCGGCCGGCGCTCCGTCCGAGGGCGCGGCCTCGGAGTCTCTTCGGCGCGCGGGCGGGCGCGCTTGACGGCAGGTCGGGCCGCATCCGCGCCCGCGGGCGGGGCCGGGCTACTCCTCGGCGAAGGGGTTGCTCGCCTCGGCCTCGCGATTCTTCACGCGCAGCTGCTCGATCAGGGCGGCCGGATCCGAGCGCTCGAGCACGGCGGCGAACTGCTCCCGAAACGAGCGGCTCACGTCGACGTCGCCGCGCGTGACGCCCGCGATCCGCCACTCGCCGTAGCGCTCGCGCAGCACGAGCTCGAGGCGGATCGGCTCGAGCTTGCGCAGCCGCTGGAGGGCCGGGTGTCCGGAGGTGGTCGCCACGCCTCGCGCGACGACGTGCACCAGGTGCCGCTCGGCATCGTAGCTCGCGCTTTCGACCCGACCCGCCTTCCCCGGATAGGCGGCGAAGCGCCGCACCAGCGTGTCGGTCACGTAGCGCGCGTACTCGTGGGAGAACTCCCCGTACTCCTCGCGGCTGAAGCGCTGGGCGAGGGGTCCGAGCGCCGACCGGGCGAGCATCGGGTAGTCGAGCAGGGGCGAGATCTCGTGCTCGAGCGCCGCGCGCTTCGCGTTCGGGTCGGCGGTCTCGTCGGCCGTGATCGACGCGATCTCGTCGAAGACGATCTGGATCCGGGCCGCGGCCTCGGCCGCGGGCCCGGAGTCGGGGATCCCCCCCGCACCGGAGGGCGTCTCGGCAGCAACCGCGCCCGGGAAGACGCCGGACAGGACGCCCGACGCGAGGATCCCGAGTGCCGCCTTTCGACCCCACCAGCGCATCGCGGCGCGCAGCATAGCCGACCCGGGCGGGCGGCACGCGCCGCCGCGATACCTTCCGGCGAAATCCGGGAGGGACGCGATGCGGGGCCTGGCCGAGTTCACGAAGACGACGCTGATCGGAGGCATCCTGATCGTGCTTCCGCTGTATCTCGCGGTGCTGCTGCTGGTGAAGACCCTGTCGGGGATGCTGGGGATGCTCTCGCCCGTCACGGCGCAGATCCCCGCCTCCGTGCAGTACCGCCAGGTCGCGGCCATGCTGGTGATCCTGGCGATCTGCTTCATCGCCGGTCTCCTGGTAAGGACGCGGCCCGGCTCCCTGGCGAGGCGGGTGCTCGAGGAGCGCTTGCTCACCCACATCCCGGGCTACGACATCCTGCGCAGCCTGACCCGTCGCCTCACCGGCGCCGGCGACGAGCGCAGCTTCACCCCCGCGCTGGTGGAGATCGAGGAGGCGCTGGCGCCCGCCTTCATCATCGAGGAGCTCGCCGACGGGAGCTACACGGTGATGGTGCCGTCGGTCCCGACGCCCGCCGCCGGAGCGCTCTTCGTGCTGGCGCGGGAGCGCGTGCACCCGGTGGACGTTCCGCTTCCGGCGATGTTCAAGATGTTCTCGCAGTTCGGCGCGGGCACCGGTGCGATGGTGGAGGCGATGCGCCGGGCGGGCACGATCGCTGCGCGCTAGCCCGTCCGAGTTCCGCCGATCACCTCCGCCACGAAGCGCAGCTTCTCCTTCACCGCGTCGGAGACGGTGAACGGGTAGGCGTCGGGCATGCCCATGCTGCGGTTCAGTGCGTTCAGCGCGACGGCGAGCTCGCTCCACTGCTCCACCAGCGCGTCGAACTGCCAGCCGGTCTCGCCCGCTCCCTTGGCGCCGCCCGCCGCCAGACCGAAGTGGCTCGCCGTCTCCAGCGTGTCGACCATGTGCAGGTAGTGGGCCCAGGTCTCGGCCCAGTCCTCCCAGGGATGGACCCGGGCGTAGGCGCTGATGAAGGCGCCCTGCCAGACACCGGGCAGGGCCAGGGTTTCGTAGTGGCGGCGAAGCGCCGCGACGTAGTCGGCGCGCTCGTCGCCGAAGCGGGCGCGGAAGGCGTCGTGGCGGGGAGTCCCGGCCACCAGCAGATCCCAGTAGTAGTGACCGACCTCGTGGCGCAGATGCCCGAGCACGGTGCGATAGCCCTCGTGGAGCGCGATCCGAGCCGCCTCTCGCGACACCGGATCCGCCTCGCGCAGGTTCAGGGTGATGACGCCGTCGGCGTGTCCCGTCATCACCGGCTCCTCGGCGCCGCGGTCATCGAGGATGTCGAAGGCGAGGCCGCGCGGGTCGTCGCTCTTCGGGCGCACCGGGAGACCGAGCTGGTTCAGCGTGTAGACGAGGTGCCGCTTCGAGCGCTCCACCTCGGTCCACGGCGCCCGGTTCGCCTGGTCGCCCTGGTTCGGGACCACGCGGTTGAGACGGCACGACTGGCAGCGCTGGTGGGGCTCCCCGTCGGGCACGAGCCAGTTGCACACGTCGAACTCGAGCTGGTTCGCACAGCGCCGGTAGCGCGCGTCCTCGAGTCCGATGCAGCGGAGTACGCCGCCCTCGGTGTCCAGGCTCACCATGCGACCCCGGTCGGGCAGGAAGGCGAGCTCCCGGCCGCAGGTCACGCAGCGCGTGTTCACGAAGAACACGCGCGCCCCGCACTCGCACTCGAAGGTCCGCATCCGACCCCTCTTCCCCCCGTCGGCGCAGGCTACCACGGCCGTGGGCGCAGGGGCCCAGGGCGGCGACGCGCGCGCCGGGGGGCTACAACTCCGAGTCATGCGATGGACCGGATTCGCCCTCGTCCTCCTGTTGGCGCTCGCCGGGTGCCGGGACGAAGCGCCCGCGGTCGCTGCGGCGCCGGCCTTCCCGGGCGGTGCGCTCGTCGATCTCACCTATCCCTTCGACGAGCAGACCATCTACTGGCCCACCGGCGAGCACTTCGCGCTGCACCAGGACACGCGCGGCATGCAGCCCGGCGGCTACTACTACGAGGCCAACTCCTTCCGCGCGGCCGAGCACGGCGGCACCCACCTCGACGCGCCGAGCCACTTCGCCGAGGGTCACTGGCACGTCGACGCGATCCCCCTCGAGCGCACGATCGGGCCCGCGGTGCTGGTGGACGTGAGCGAGCAGGCGGCACGCGACCGCGACTATCGGGTCTCGGTCGACGACTTCACGCACTGGGAGGCGAAGCACGGTCGCCTGCCCGAGGACACGATCGTGCTGCTGCGCACGGGCTGGGGGAAGCGCTGGCCCGACGCCGAGCGCTATCTCGGCACGGCCGAGCAAGGGGCCGAGGCGGTGGCGAAGCTGCACTTCCCCGGCCTCGACCCGGCCGCCGCGCGCTGGCTGGTGGAGCAGCGCGCCATCCACGCGATCGGCATCGACACGGCGAGCATCGACGCGGGCACGTCGACCGAATTCGAATCGCACCGCACCCTGTTCGCCGGGGACGTCCCGGCCTTCGAGAACGTCGCGCACCTGGACGAGCTGCCCGAGACGGGCTTCTACGTGATCGCCCTGCCGATGAAGATCGGCGGTGGCAGCGGCGGTCCGCTGCGCATCGTGGCGGTGGTGCCGGCTGCGGGCGGCGGCCCAACCGACTAGCGGAAGGAGCGCGCGAACAGGTCGTCGATCGCCCGGGCGCCGGCCTCGTCGAGGAAGCGCGTGCCGGTTCCCGTGAAGCGCGACTGGGTGATCGTGGGCGGTGGCACCTGCTCCCACTCGTCTCCATTCCAGTGGAACCACTGGGAGCGATCCTGGTCGAAGACGAACAGCGGCTTGTTGCACAGCTTCGCAAACTCGGCTCCCCAGCCGGTGCCGCCCTTGACCGTGCCGTCCTCGAGGATCCGCCCCACCACGAACACCTCGAAGCCGCTGTTCACCTGGTGCCAGATGCTCTGGAGCACGCGGCGAAACAGACGCGTGTCGCGGTACTCGCGGTGCATCAGCCGGCTCACGTAGGAGAGACTGACGTCTCCCTGCTTCAGCTCGGGGGCGGTGAGCACGCGGATGCCGCGGGTGCGGGCGTCGTTGTGCCCGTCGAAGGTGAAGTTCACCTCCGCCACCCCGTGGCGCTCGGCGGCGGCGCCGAAGGCCGCTTCGGCGCCGTTCGCGGCGCCGCTGAACAGGATGCACTCCTCGGCCTTCACGTCGCTGCCTCCCCTGCTGAGGTCGGTAGGATGCAGGCTCCGGGTGGGCGCGGCCAGCGCCCCGGGAGCGACGCCCGCCGACCGCGGTGCGGCCCTATAATGCCCCGCCGACGGCCCCGCCAGGAGGACGACCGTGAGCACATCCCCGTCGCACGACCTCGGTCTGGGGCCGATCGACCAGGTGTCCTACGTGGTCCACGACATCGACCGCGCCCTGCCCCGCTACCAGGCGATGTTCGGGCCCTTCGAGGTCGGCACCTCGCCGCTGCCGGCCTGCACGATCCGGGGCCGGGAGGCGGACTGCGTGCTCAAGCTCGCGGTCAACCGCGCAGGGCCGGTCGAGATCGAGCTGATCCAGGTGCTCGAGGGCGACACGACCCACGCCGAGCACCTGCGCGAGCACGGGGAGGGCCTGCACCACGTGCGCTTCCGCGTCGACGACATCGACGCGAAGCTCCCCGAGCTCGAGGCGGCGGGCTATCAGACCGTGTTCTTCAAACGATTCGGCCCGACCGTTGCCTTCGCCTACCTCGAGGCGCCCGTCGAGATCGGCGGCAGCGTGATCGAGCTGCTCCAGATGCCCTAGGAATCCACGATGTCCCTGCCTCTGTTGTCCACCGTGCACGTGAACGCGAACTGCTCGAACCTCGAGCGCTCGCTCGCCTTCTACCACGATCTCGTCGGCCTCACGCCGCTCTCGCACACCAAGCCGCTGCCCCAGGAGGGCCGGGGCTTCGGCCTCGAAGGTCCGGTGCAGTGGGACGCGCACCTGCTGCACGACGAGCGGGGCGCCCGCGGTCCCGGCGTGGACCTGCTCGAGTGGCGGCGACCCCGGCCCGTCGGACACCCGGCGGCGACGGCGAACCAGCTCGGTCTCTACCGGCTGTGCCTGTCGCATCCCGATCTCGATGCGCTCTACGCGCGCCTGCACCGGGCCGGCGTGCCCACCGCCTCGCCGCCGGTTTCGATGCCGCTGGATCCCGCCAGCGGGCTCGCGGTCCGCTTCTTCTGCTCCTTCGACCCGGACGGCACCTGCGTCGAGTTCATCGAGCAGCCGGGTCCCCTGCGCCTGCTCCACGTCAACGTCAACTGCCGGGATCTCGATCGCTCTTCCGAGTGGTACCGCGAGGTGCTCGGCCTGACGCCGCTGCTCGGCCGCTCCCAGCCCGGCGAGGTGGACGGCGCCGGGCTCGGCTTCCCCGGCACCTGCCGCTTCCGCGCCGACTTCCTGGCGATTCCCGGGCGCACCGACCTCGTGGTGGACCTGCTCGAGTGGCTGGATCCGAAGCCGACCGGAGCCCCCGCTCACGAGGCGAACCGTCTCGGCTGGTTCCGCCTCGCATACCTGGTCGAGGACGCGCGCGCCTGCTGTGCAGAGCTCGACCGCCTGGGGGTGGCGCACTCGGGGCCGTGCTGGCTCGACATGGGCCCCGAGATCCCGATCGCCGGGCTCCACGCCGTCTTCTTCCGCGATCCCGACGGCACCTGCCTCGAGCTGATCGAGCGACCGCGCGCGACGTAGTCCTATCCTCGCGCGCCGGGGGACACCGCATGAGCCACGATCCCGACTCGCGCCGCGACGCCGTGGGCTTCGACATGCGCACGCTGGCGGGCACGCGCTGGCCGGTGCCCGACTGGCACCTGGAGACGATCGCGGGCGAGATGCAGTGCGACGCGCCGAAGGACCGCATGATGCGCGTCGTCCGGCGCATGGGCGATCAGGCGGCCCCCGACTTCTCGGACCTCGATTGGGACGCCGAGCTGGCGCGCTTCGCCCCGATCGAGTTCCCCTCCTACTACACCCAACCCTTTCACAGCGTCCCGGGCGGCTACCTGTCGGAGGCCGCCGCCATCGGCGACCGCGCCGCCCTGGAAGCCATCTACGAGGACGCCCATCCGCGCCGCTCGCTCGGCGTGCGCGACGAGCTGGCCTCGCTGGTCCCCGCGCACTCGCGCGGGGTCGTCGACCTCGGCGCCGGCACGGGAGACGGGGCGGCGGCGATCGCGCGCCGACTCCCCGAGGCGCGGGTCACCGCGATCGACGCCTCGCCGTTCATGGTGATCGCCGGCCGCCACCAGAACCGGGGCCTCCCAACCTCTCGCTGGAGCAGGGCTTCGCCGAGGCCACCGGCCTGCCCGAGGGCCGTGCGGACACGGTGACCCTCACGCTCGTGTTCCACGAGTGCCCCGATCCGGTCAAGCAGGCGATCCTCGCCGAGGCGCGGCGGATCCTGGCGCCGGGCGGCACGCTGTTGCTCTCCGACACGCCCCAGGACGACCTGCACGACTACCGAGGCTTCTACGAGCCCTACAAGGA
>CAZZFT010000145.1:0-11672 GCA_964653555.1 uncultured Spirochaetales bacterium
ACCGCCGGGGCGCCCCTGGAACGTGTGGATTCGCAGAGGGTTAGCAGATGGCCGCGGGAGCTGCAGCGGGGCCCGCGCGCCTACAGCCAGCTGTTGATCAGCACGAAGGGCGACCAGTAGAAGGGGTGGCGGGTGGCACGCTCCCGGAGCAGCGCGAGCTGGGCCCTCTGCAGGGCCTGGGCCCGGGAGACGCCGGGCTCGCGCAGCGCGTCGTAGAAGATCGTCATCAGATCCGCCGCCGCCTCGTCGCTCACCGACCACAGCGTCGCGACGGCGCTGCGGGCCCCCGCGCGCACGGCCACACCCGCGAGGCCGAGCGCGGCGCGGTCGTCGCCGGCCGCGGTCTGGCACGCACTCAGCACGAGCAGCTCCAGCGGGTGCTCATCGCGATAGCGGGTCTGGGCGATCGCGTCGGCCAGGCGCGCCATCGGGATGCGGCCGTCCCAGGTCAGCACGTAGCGGTCCTCGGGACGGCGGCCGAACTCGCCGTGCGAGGCGATGTGCACGATCCCGAACGGCGCCTCGCCCAGGGCGCGGTCGAAGCCCTGCTCGGAGAACGCGCGGTCCACCAGGGTCTGGCCCGGGAAGGCGTGCGCCACGGCGGCGAGCTCGCGCGGCACCGCCTCCAGGGCCGGAAACCCCTGGTGCGGCTGGCTGATCCCGGCTGCCAGCAGGCGCGTGGACGTGCGGTCGATCGGCCGCGGCTCGATCAGGGTCAGCCCCGGCACGACCGCCACGGGCACCTGCTCCACCAGGAACTGGCGGCGCTCGCCGTCGAACAGCGCCGCCGGGGGAATCGAGCGCAGCCCGGCGGTCAGCACGAACACCAGCGCATCGGGATGGGCGTCGAGCATCGGCCGGATCGGCCGCACGATCCACTCGTAGAGCTGCGCCGCCACCGGCCGGTAGCGGCGGGTGGTGCGCTGCACCAGCAGATCCCGGAGCCGACGCGCCGCCCGCTCGACCTCCGGTCCCGTGGCGGGCGAGCGCACTTGGGCCAGACGCCCGTACGAGCTCGTGATCAGCTCCACCCGGTCGTCGAGCAGCACCGGATACACGACGACGGCGCCCGCGATCTCGGTCGGCGTCGTCACCCGCTGCACCGCCAGACAGGGATCGTCGAAGAGATCGCGCAGCTCGGCGGCCTTGAGCCCCTCGAGTGCGTCGAGCGCCTCGTGCAGCAACGGCTGGCGCGCTGCGTCGTCCTCCAGCCGGGCGGAGCGGCGGAGCAGGTGATCGACGAGCCCGAGGTAGACCGGGGCCACCTCGCGGCGGAAGCGGACGGCGTGATCGGAGTCGGGCTCGCTCGGCGCCTGCTGGAGCGCCGCAAGGGTGGCGACCGCCTGGCGGTAGGCCTCGAGCGATCCCGACTCGTCGCCGGCGGCGCTGCGCAGCCGTGCGAGCAGCCACTGCCAGCGGTAGAGCGCGTCGGGTGCGGGCGCCCCGCTGGCGAGGAAGAGCGCCCGGCTCGCCAGCGTCTCGGCGTCGGCGGAGCGGCCCGACCGCTCGTAGACCTCCGCCCGATAGCCGAGCGCGAAGGACTCCAGTCGCGCGTCTCCCGCGCCGCGGGCGCGCGCGGCCGCGCTCTCGAAGAGCGCGCTGGCGCGGGCCTCCAGGGCGGCGTCGGGCGGTTCCGAGGCGGCGGCGGCGATCGCCGCGCTGCGCCCGAGGTGGATCTGGAGCGTCGCGCTCTCGAGCGGATCGGGGAGCTGCTCGGCGGAGGCGGTCGCCTCCGAGAGCCGGGCAAGCCACTCGCTGCGCGGGGCACGTCCCGCCTCGGCCCGCACCGCGCTGGCCCGGGCGCGTGCCACCCCCGCCGCGTCGCCGGCCGCGGCGGCGGTCTCGGCGGCACGCTCGAAGGACGCCAGCGCCTCCTGCCACTGCCCTGCGGCGAGCCGCGCGTTGCCCTCGGCCAGCGGCGAGGCGGGAGACGCGGGCTCCTCGCACTGGGTGGGCTCGGCAGCCGCGGCCCCGATCCCGGCGAGCCACACCAGCACGCCGACCGCGATCCGCACCTTCGCGCCGGGAGACCGCACGCGGCTTCGGCGGGTCCTCTCTGCGTCGTCGGAGGCCACCGTTCGACTCCGCTCGGCTGCGCCTCGCTCCGCGCGCGGCTTCGCCGCGCTTGACCTAGGGCACATCGACGCCCACCTCGAAGTAGAGCCCGTACTGCTGGAGGCCCGAGTCGCCGCGGTCCTGGTGGACCAGTGGAACGCCCCAGTAGATCGCTCCGTGCAGCCACCGCCACGGCGACGCGCGAAGGCCCAGGCCCACGCTGACCAGGGTCTCGGCGGCGGTGGGGCTCTCGACGTCCCACGCATAGCCGACGTCGGTGAAGGGCACGACCTCGAGCTGCGGCCGTCCCAGGGGCTCTCGCCAGACCGGGATGCGCGCCTCCACGGACCCCACCACGCCGTTGTCCCGCACCACCTGGTTCTCCCGGTAGCCGCGCACGCTGTGCGACCCGCCCACGGCGATCTGCTCGATGGACAGCAGCGGATCGGCGGCCAGCTGGACGTCGAGCCGCGTGACGACCTGCGATCCGAGCAGGATCGGCGGCAGCCCGTGCACCCACTGGGCCTGCCCGAGCCAGGCCACGAACTGGCCGTCGGGCACCGAGTCGGAGTTCGAGTGGGTGGCGCCCAGGGCGTCGATCCCCCAGGAGAGCACCGAGCGCGCCGCCACCACGTCGGCGGCGCTCCGCCAGGAGGCATCGGCCTCGAAGCGCAGGATTGCCAGCGAGGGCGTGCAGTCGAGTACGCCCGCCTGGAAGCAGAACGCGCTGCCCACCACCGACGACTTGCTCTCGCGGTACTCGCCGGCCAGCACCAGGTCCACGCGCCGGTTCGCCGTCCACAGCACCGGCTGCGACAGGTCGATGCGCGCGGTCCGCGTGCGGGACTCGATGTCGAGGGCGTCGAAGCGATCCTCCACCACGTCGGCGTGGCTCTGGCGGTAGGCGATCCCCAGGCGCGTGTCCCAGGGTGTCACCGGGATCTCGTAGCGGCCCTCGCCCTCCAGCAGGCCCTCGGTGCCCTGGAACCAGGCGCGGAAGACGTCGCTCCAGCCGACGAGGTTTCCCACCTCGCCGCCGATCCACCCGGCGAGCTCGCCGATGCTGGGCGTCTGGCCGTTGGAGAAGCGCGCCGACGCGGCCCAGCGCGGGTTCTCCTCCAGCGTCACGATGAGCCGGCTCTCGCCGCGCTGCGCGCCGGGGGCGAGCACGGCCTCGATGCGCGCGATGCGCGGATCCTGCTGCAGGCGCAGCAGCTGCGCCTCCAGGCGCTTCACGGAGACCGGGGCACGGCCCGCGCGCTCGAGCCGCTGGCGCAGGTAGAACTCGCGGAAGGTCTCGAGCCCGTGCAGCTCGATCGCGCCCAGCCGCCCCTCCTCCACGCGGATCCGCACCACGCCGTCGCGGGGGTCCTGGTCCGGGATCGTCGCGCCGGAGGTCACGTAGCCGTGGTCGATGTAGTAGTGGGTGATCGCATCGCGCGCGGCGTGGAGATCCTCGCTGCCGATCGGATGTCCCGTGTAGGGCTGCGTCAACGCCTCGAGCTCCTCGCTCGAGAAGACGGTGCTGCCCTCGACGACGAAGCGACGCACGGTGAGCTGGAGCCCCGAGGACAGGCGCCCGGGGCCCGGCGCTGGGATCACGGGCAGCGCGGGCGCCGGCTCCTCGCTGCCCTCGCTCGGCGGGACCTCGAGCGGCCGGTCGGAGGGGCGCAGACCGGCCTGCGCCGCCGCCACGGAGGGCCAGAGGATCCCCAGCGCGAGCGCGACCCGGGTCCCGCGCGCGCGGCGCGGGACGGACCGGCGGCACCGCGCGGACTCATTGCGCAGGACAGGCACCGGGCTCGCGATCGGGCCTCTGCCCGAGCGGCCCGTCCGGCGGCGGCGGCAGCGGCGCCCCCTCCACCACGAAGCTCCCCGCGCGGCGCGTGCGCGCGGCGCACTCGCGCCGCAGCAGCTGGGAGGCGTCGAGGAAGCTCTCGGGCAGCCGCGCCAGCTCGCCGGCGATGTCGGTGTCGGGGGACGTGACGAGGATCCGGCCGCTCACGCCGAGCGTCGAGCTCGCGTCCACCAGACTGTCGGCGGACTGGAGATAGGCGTCCGGGGCGAAGATGCGGATGTCGCCGCCGTTGCCGGCGAAGGCGCGGGCCAGCACGCTGCTGTCGTTCACCGAGACGCGCAGGTTCCCGAGGTCGATGTTGCCGCCGGAGCCGACGCCCTGCTGCACGCTGGTGGTGACCTCGGAGCGCGTCAGGGTGAGGCGCTCGCCGCCCTCCAGGGCGATGTTGCCCCCCAGCGCCGACGCCGCCTCGGTGGTGACGAAGGCGTCGGAGAGATCCAGGTGACGGGCCGCATCGATGCTGATGCTCCCCGCGTCGCCCTGCCCCAGGGACTGGGCGTTCACGACGGCGCCGTTGTGCAGCGTCGCGTCGCGCCCGCTGTGGAGCGCGATCGCACCGCCCGGCGCCGAGGCCGTGGGAGATTGCGCCAGGGAGCGCACCTGGGCTCCGTCGAGCAGGAGCGAGTTCTGTGCCTGGATCGAGATCCGGTTCGCCGCGCCGGTCCCCTCCGAGCGCGTGGAGACCAGACCGCCCTGGGCGATCGTCACGTCCCCGGCGCTCATCTCGATCACACCGGCATCGCCTCCGTCGCCGGCGGTCGCGGGCAGCGTCGTCTCGGCGGTGATCGCCGCCGGAGCGCCCAGCGCGGAGGTGCCGGAGACCTGGAGGCTGCCCGCGTCGACCCGGATGTCCCCGGAGCGGCCGGTGCCGGAGGTGGCTGCGAAGATCTGTCCGCCGTCCACCACTTGGACGCTGCCGGCGTTCAGCGCGATGGGCCCGCCGTCTCCGATGAAGGCACCGCTGCTCACGAAGCCGGAATCCGAGATGCGAGCCGTCCCGTCCACCGCGAGCGTCAGGCCGCCCGCTGCGCCGGAGCCGAAGGTGCGCGTGGAGATGACGGCGCCTTCCGTCACCGCGAGGTTTGCGGCCGTCACATCGATGTCGCCACCGTCGCCCGTCGCAGGCGATCCGACGCCGCTCCCCGAGCGCGCGAAGATGCCCGAGGGAGACCCTGAGACCGGATTGACACCAGAGAGAGTGAGATCGCCACTCGCATGCACGGTCAGCGACCCCGCGAATCCGGAGCCGTTGGTGGTCGTCGAGATCTGACTTCCACCCTCGGCCGTGAGATCTCCGCTGACGACGGTCAGCGCTCCACCTGGGCCGTTCGCACTGCGGGTTGCGATCTCCGAGGCGCTCAGGACGGACACGCTGTCCTTCGCAGCGACCTGCAGATCTCCGCCCGTGCCATCGCCCAGTGCCTCGGAGACGAGCTGCGACCCGTCTCGGATCTCGAGGCGGTCCACGGCCAGCTCCACGGATCCTGCCGGTCCGGACCCCGAACTCTGAACGCCGACCACGGACAGGTCCCCGATCTGCGCGTCGGATGCCGTGAGATGCAGCCCACCGACGGGAGATGAGCCCGCGCCGAAGGCAAACACGTTGCTCCCGTCCCCGACTCCGACCGTTCCCGAGACCTCGACGTCGATCGCACGACCGTCTGCAACGCCCTGGCCGCCCGCGAAGAGAAAGCTGCGATCGATCGCCAAGGACCCGCCCCGGATCACGATCCGCCCCTGGGGCGCATCGGGATGGGTCAGATCGAGCGTATCGACGGCGACATGGTCGATCTGGATCTCTCCCAGCTCCCCACCGGCCGGCGCGAAGTCGGCCACATCCACGGGGACCTCCACTCCCGCACTCCCGACCGCTGCGAGCTGGATCGAGCCGCCTGGAGCGGACAGGGTGCCCGTGCGGAGCACCGAGACCTTCCCGCCGATCGCCGTCAACGTCTCGCCGGGCGCCACCGCGACCGGAAGCGGCTTGTCGAAGGTGACCTCCGACGCATCTCCGGGCAGGAAGCCGAAGGCCGCCGGCGGAGACGCGCTCAGCACGGGCGGTCCCGGATCGTCGACCACGAACTGGGCGCCGTCGGCGAATCGCAAGGAGTCGGCCGTGGCGACGTGGAACGACGCCGGTACGTCGAGGACCGCCGTCTCGCTGAAGAACACCCCGCTCGGATTCAGGAAGTACACGTCGGCACCGGAGATCGACGAGGCGAGGGTTCCGTCGATGCGAGAAGGCACGCCGCCCGTGACGCGCGCGACGACGACGTCCACCGGATCCGCTGCGGTGAACTCGGCCCGCAGACCGGTCGGGATGCTGAACTCCGAGAAGCTCTGGAACAGGTTGGTGCCGCGGAGCTGGCCGCGGTCCTGCGGAATCAGGAAATCGATGCCGGATCCCGGGGCACCGGCGGGCGCCGGACCCGGAGGGCCGAGCGACCCGTCGAACACCACCTGCCCCGTCGCCGGTGCGGTCCACGCCAGCGTCAGCGCTGCGGCACCCGTTGCGATGTACCGACCCGCGGCGCGATGTCTGGT
Source organism: uncultured Spirochaetales bacterium (assembly GCA_964653555.1). GTDB lineage: Bacteria > Myxococcota_A > UBA9160 > UBA9160 > SMWR01 > JAHEJV01. The sequence goes on from CAZZFT010000145.1 coordinate 6,458, forward strand.
AACGGAATGCACGGTCTATGGGCAGTCGGGTGTCACGTCGGGATCGCAGACCGGGGGGAGGGCGCCGTTGCACACGGGTGCGATGCCCTGGGAGACGGGGGCCCCGGCCAGGACGCGCTCGAGCACGGCCACGTCGCGCAGGTTGCACTCGGGACCGTCCACCACGCTGCAGCGCTTGCCGATCAGCGGATCGAGCGGCGAGAGCTCGATCAGGTGCCGGCGCAGCTCCCCGAGGTCGTCCTCCGTGGGCGCCGGGAAGATCGCGCCCGACCCATCCCCGTCGCCGCATTCGCAGGCGTCGCCGTAGGGATCCGCCCCGGCAGAGGCGTCGAGCAGGCCCCCGTTGTTGTCCTGACCCGGGTTCGGCTCGAAGCGGCAGTTGTCGGACAGATCCACCACGCCATCGCCGTCGGAGTCCTCGGGCTGGTTCCAGTGATTGTCGAGCGAGACGGCATCGATCGAGAGCGGCGTGAGCAACGCCGATGACGTCTGGTAGGGCTCCTGGATCGCATCGTGGTAGGGAAGCAGTGCGAGCCCCTCCTTGATCAGTGTGGGCGCCACTCCCGGCGATGCGGGCGGAACGTCCTGGGAGATGACCCCCAGACACGTCTCCTGGAACAGCACCGGATTGAGCGTCGTTGCGCCCGGAGCCGCCACATTTCCCTCGAGAACCACGTACATGGCCCCCGGGACCAGACCGGTCGGGGGACTGGACGATGGCCCCAGGGTGAACGAGACGGAGTCATCGACGGTGGGTCCCACGCCGACCGGATCGAGGGAGCAGGCGCGCACACCCGAGCCGTCGGGGGTCGGGTTGCAGCCCTCGAGACGGAAGTCGTTCATCGAGGTCCCGTCCGCCGGCAGCAATCCCAGCGCGACCCGGTGCATCCGCTGGTCCGACTCGATGCACAGATCCCAGCGCGTGGCGGTGTCCGGATCCTCACCCGCCGCGGGACGCAGCTCGATCGTGAGGTCCGGATCGTCGGCCCCGGACGTGAAGAAGGCGAGACACACCGGCTGCCCGTCGACGTCCAGCGCTTTCGAGAGTCCCAGGGCGGCGATCCCCTGCTCGGTCAGCGCGGAGCTCCCGTAGCCCGGCACCGCCCCCGTCGTGTAGCGGCCGAGGACCAGCGGGGGAGCCAGCGGGTCGCACAGTCGCCCATCCAGGCCGTTGCCCAATAGCGACACGTACTTCGTATCGTCCCGCACTCCGGGCAGCCCCAGTCCGGGCCCGAACGCGCCCGAGCTGGGCGCGTCGACCGTGGTCCCCAGAAGCGGATTCGCCACGCAGCCGGTGCCGGGGGGCACTCCCGCCGGCGGGCTGACCGGCGCCTGACAGCCTCCGCCGAAGTCCGCCGAGGACGGCAACGCAGCGAAGGGAAGCAGCAGTCCGAGGTTCAGCTCGGCCAGCGCCTGTCCCCCGCACGCCACCCGGAGGTCGAACGTCGGAGTCGGCGCCAACAGGTCCCGGCGCAGCGAGATCGCCGCGCACGCGCACGCGTCGCCCTCGCCATCGCCGTCGCTGTCGGCCTGCGTCGGATTCGGAAAGTACTTGCAGTTGTCGCAGAAGTCGCCGATCCCGTCCTGGTCCTGGTCCTCCTGGTTGGGGTTGTACAGGTCCGGGCAGGTGTCGAAGGGATCCGCGAAGCCGTCGAAGTCGCTGTCCTCGGGAGAGAAGCCCACCGAGAGCGCCTCGACGTAGTCGATGTCCGCGCCCACCGAGGCGCCGGTCTGGTCGCCCTGGTTGGTGTCGTCGACGATCTTCACGTAGCGGATGCGCGAGTTCTCATCGAAGCCCGCGGCGTCGACGTCGAGCAGCCCGCTCTGCACCTGGTTCTTGCCCACGTAGGTGTACTGATTGCCGTCCTCGCTCACGTAGACGTCGGTCCACTCGGTCTGCGGACCGATCTCGATCACGCGCAGATCTACCGCCGGCGTGCCGTCGCCTCGCAGATAGTTGTCGTCGAAGCGCACCGTGATCGACCCGCCGTCGCCCAGCGTGACGCCGGCACCGTCGGGACCGCCGACGATGTACTGCGGGGTGCGGTACTGCGCGGTGGGCTGCCCGTTCACGATCACCGGCTGGTAGAGGTGCACGGCGTCCGCGAACGGATCGACCCCGTCGATCAGGCTCATCAGGTAGATCGCGCCGTCGTCCACCAGGCCGCCGGTGTCCGCGGCTCCCGCCGAGACCGCGACGTCCGGGATGCCGTCGCCGTCGAAGTCGGCGATCGGGGCGACGCCGATGCCGAGCCGATCCGTCTCCGCGCTGGGGCGCGTGGAGAATCCGTTCAGCCCGTTGGCCACCCGCGACTCGCCCACCACGGTGCCGTTGGCCGCGAGGTTCAGGAAGTAGAGGTTGTCCTGTCCCCAGGCGCCGACGGCCAGCACCCCGGCGCCGAGGCTGGCCGGCGTGAGCTTGCCGAGCCAGGCCAGGTCCATGCCGAACTCGGCGTTGGCGCCGATGAAGGTTCCGTGGAATCCCCCGTGGCCCTTGGAGATCTTCACGTTCTTGCCGGCGATCGCGGTGCCGTCCGGCTGGAGGAAGATGATCCACAGCGCCCCGGCCCGGGAGCCGCCGTCGTCCGTGCCGCGCGCGCCGGCCGCGAGGTCGGGGGTTCCGTTGCCGTCGAGATCGCCGATCCCCGTCAGCTCGTTGCCGAGCTGATCGTCGTTGCCCGTGACCGGGCCGTTGCCCGAGGTGCGGCTGATGCGGTGGGTGCCAGACGGCTTGACGGTGCCATCGGGCTGCAGGAAGAGGATCCAGATCGAGCCGCTGTTGCCCGTGCCGTCGTCGTCGAGCGAGGCGCCGATGGCGAGGTCCACCACGCCGTCGCCGTCCACGTCGCCCGGCGAGGCGACCGCAGCGGCGAAGTGATCGTCGGCGACGATCGAGCCCGTGAAGCCCCCTTCGCCACTCCCGATCCGGGTATAGGACTTGACCGTTCCGTCCGTGTTGAGGAAGAGCACGTAGACGTGACCGATCTGGTGCAGGTTGAACTCCGTGATCTGCGCAACGGCGATGTCCTCCACTCCGTCACCGTCGAGGTCGCCGAGGGCTGCGATGGAGTTGCCGAATAGGCCGGTGTCCGTGAGCAGGCCGCCGGCGTTGTCCGGCGTCAGATTCCCCGACGTGTCCGAGATCTTCGCGACGCTCTTCACCGCGCCGTTCGCCTGCATGAAGAGGATGTAGACCGCCCCCGCATTGGTCTGGCCGTCGTCGTCGTAGGGCGCCCCCACCGCCAGGTCGCCGACCCCGTCGTCGTCGAGGTCGCCGATCGCCTCGACCGATTCGAAGGCATCCCCCGATTCGAGCAGACCGGTCGGGAAGCCCGCCTCGCCGGGGGCGATCCGGACGCTGGTCTGGACCGACACGGCCCGCGCCGGCGCGGCACCCGACGCGACGCCGAGCGCGCACACCAGCAGACCGAGCCAGCGCGTCGCGCCGGCGAGCCGCCGGCGGCGGGCGAGCCCGAGGAGCAGCAGCGCGCCGGCGGCGAACGCGAGCCCCCCACTCGGCTCCGGCATCGCGATCGGGGCATTGGACGCAGCCGGTCCCTGCTGGAGGATCGCCCCGAGCGAGGCGCTGTCGGGTCCCAGCTCGACCGTCCCGTTCGAGGTCATCGACACGGTGAGCGCCCCCAGGCGCACCGGTGCCGACGCACCGGTGACGGCGTTCTGCCACTCGAACAGCAGCCGGGCGTTCGACACCGGGTTCACGACCAGGTCGGCGCCGCCGTCGGGCACGAAGGTGCCCAGCGTCACGTCGCCGGTGGCGAGCAGCTCTACGAGCAGCCCGCACATCTCGTCGCCCGTGCCGTTCTGGCACACCGTCTCGCCGGCCAGCGAGCTCTTCGGGCCGGGGGCGGCGTACAGGAAGAGCGTCTGCACTCCCGGAGCGAGGACGTAGGGCGTCCCGGGGTTCACGCCGTCGTCCGCGGGGCTGTGGAAGACGACCGGGGGTGAGGCCGCCAGGGCGGGCAGCGCGAGCAGCACCGTGAGCGTGAGACTGACGGGGAAGGGGCGCATGGGAGATCCCCCTGTGTCGTGGCACCCGGAGGAGCTACTCGCTGGAGTCGAAGCCTCCGGTCAGCTCTCTTCCCTTATACCACCCGATCGGCGCTGCGTTGCTGACCATTCCGTGATCAGGGCGCCTATCACCCACACAGGAGAGCATCGGCCCTCGAATTGCGGCCCTCTCGCGGCCGGGCCGGACCCAGCTCGCGTCATGGGGCAAAGTGCGACCTCGAGGCGACCTCTCAGGTCGTGTACTCGGCGTTGATCCGCACGTAGTCGTAGCTGAGGTCGCAGGTCCAGATCTGGGCGGCACCGCGGCCGAGGCCGAGGTCGACCTCGATCCGCACCTCGGGGCCCTTCATCGCCTGCTCGGCTCGGCGCCGCGCGGCGGGACCCGCCGAGGCTCCGTCCCGGAACACCACGACGCCGCCCAGGCGCACCTGGGTGCGGGCGAGGCGCAGAGGCACGCGGCCGGCGCCGATCGTCTGGAGGATCCGGCCCCAGTTGGCGTCGCCGCCGAAGAGCGCCGTCTTCACCAGCAGCGAGTTGGCGATCCGGCGCGCCGCGCGCTCGGCGTCGCGGTGGCTGCGGGCGCCGCGCACCGAGACGTCCACCAGCTTGGTGGCGCCCTCGCCGTCCCGGGCGAGCTGGCGAGCGAGGTCGCTGGCCACGCGGGTCACGGCCTCGGCGAAGCGCCGCGCGCCCGGGCTCTGCGGGCCGCGCAGCACGGCGTGGCCCGCCCGCCCGCTGGCCAGTAGCAGCGCGGTGTCGCTGGTGGATCCCTCGCCGTCGACGGTGAGACGATTGAAGCTCACGCCGGCCGCCTCGCGCAGCACGCGCCGCAGGTAGGCGGGAGCGACCGCCGCGTCGGTCACCAGGAAGGCCAGCATCGTGGCCAGGTCGGGTTGGATCATCCCGACTCCCTTCGCGATGCCCGCCACCGTGACGTCACGGCCGCCGATCGCCACGCGCGTCGACGCGTGCTTCGGGACCGTGTCGGTAGTCATGATCGCTCGGGCGGCGTCGCCGAAGCCGGCGGGCGCGAGTGTGCCCGCGGCGGCAATGACACCGCGGCGGATCTTCGCGATCGGGAGCGGCTCGCCGATCACGCCGGTCGAGGCGACGAGCACCTCGCGCTCGGGCACGCCGAGCGCGGCGGCGGCGGCGGCGGCCATCGCCTCGGCATCGCGGCGGCCGC
>CAZZFT010000145.1:11682-12758 GCA_964653555.1 uncultured Spirochaetales bacterium
AGCCGCTGTTCACCGCGACGACGCTCACGCGCCCAGCGCGCACGCGCGCCCGGGAGAGCTCGACCGGTGCCCCGACCACCGTCGAGCGCGTGAACACACCCGCGGCGCTGGCCGGCGCGTCGGCGGCGATCAGCGCCAGGTCGAGCCCGCTCTTCTTGATGCCGCAGCGCACGCCGGCGGCGCGGAATCCCGGGACTTCGAAGGGAGGGGTCGACAAGGCGGTGGGATCCGGCCGGCCGGCGCTAGGCCACGCCGTGGCACTTCTTGAACTTCTTGCCGCTGCCGCAGGGACACGGGTCGTTGCGGCCCACCTTCTCCACCTTCGACGGCAGCCGGCGGCCCGCCGCGCCCGGTCGTGCGCCCGGCGGAGAGGCCTCGGGCGGCGGACCGGAGGCCGGCAGCGGCGCCGCGGCGCGGGGCGCCTGGTCGGGCGGCGGCGGCAGCGCGAACTTGAACACCAGCTCCAGGGTCTGGCTGTCGATGCGCGCGTTCATCTCCTCGAACAGCACGAAGCCCTCACGCTGGTACTCGAGCTTCGGATCGCGCTGGCCGTAGGCGCGCATGTTGATGCCCGAGCGCAGTCCGTCCATCGAGTGGAGGTGGTCCTTCCACTGGGTGTCGAGGATCTGGAGCAGGATCTGCCGCTCGCAGTCGGTGAAGCTCGGGTAGCCGTCGGCCGTGTACTGCTCGGCGAGGGCGTCGCACTCCTTCTTCTTGTCCTCGAGCACGGCAGTCACCCGGTCGAGCACGGCGCCCCCGAGCGCGTGGCGGTCGCCCGCGACCTTGTCGCCCTCGACGAAGGGGGCCTGGTTCGGGTCGAACTCGACGCCGAACTGGGCGGTGGAGGCCTTCGCCAAATCGACCACGGCCTCGGGCTCGGGGTCGCCCTTCTCCGGCCAGTGGGTGTCGAGCAGCGCCACGATCGCCCCCTCGGCCATGTCGAGGATCTCCGAGTGGGGATCCTGCTCCATCGCCTGGCGCCGGCGGGCGTAGAACGCCTGGCGCTGGGAGTTCATCGTGTTGTCGTACTCGAGCAGGTGCTTGCGGATGTCGAAGTTGCGCGCCTCGACCTTCTT
>CAZZFT010000146.1:0-12713 GCA_964653555.1 uncultured Spirochaetales bacterium
GTACTCGGCCGGGGTCAGCCGCTCGGTCTTGGTGATCACCGCGTCGCGGACGCCGATCTTGCCCACGTCGTGGAGCAGCCCGGCGATGTACACGCGCTCGATCACCTCCTTCGGGAAGTTCATCTCCCGGGCGATCTTCGACGCGTACACGCCCACGCGCTCCGAGTGGCCGCGGGTGTAGGCGTCCTTCGCGTCCACCGCCTCGGAGAGGGCGCGGATCGTCTGCACGTAGGCGGTGCGCAGCTGCTGGTGCTTCTCGGCGAGCTGTTTGGTGCGCTCGCGCACCTTCGCCTCCAGGTTCCGGTTCATGTCCTGGAGCTTGAAGTTCTGCTCGCGCTTGACCTGGTTGAGCCGCTTGATCTCGGCCTTGAGGTCGGCGTGGTCGAAGGCCTGGCGCAGGGTGGCGCGCAGCTCGTCGTCGTTCCACGGCTTGGTGATCAGCCGGTAGATCTCGCCCCGGTTGATCGCGTCCACGGCCACCTTCATCTCGGTGTAGCCGGTGAGCATCATCCGCACGATGTCGGGCTGGCGCTCGCGGACGTGGGCGAGGAAGTCGACGCCCGACATCTCCGGCATCCGCTGGTCGGTGACGACGACCTGGGTCGGATGCTTGTCGAGCAGATCCAGCGCGTCGGCGGCGCGGCTGGCACACAGCACGTTCATGTTCTCGGAACGCAGCAGGCGCTGCAGCGCCTTGAGGATGTTCACCTCGTCGTCGACGAAGAGAACGGTGTGCTCGTATCGCATCGGGGGGGCTCCGCGGGTGCTGTGCCGAGACGGCTCTCCCGGTCCCCTTATCAAGCCGTGTGCCAAGATCGACGCTCGCCCGGGAACGAGCGGCGCCGCGCGGGTTTCCGGGCGCGCCTGCGCATCGCTGGGAGCGGGCGCGGATCCCGGTTCTGGGAAGGGCCCGCCCTTCCACCGGAAGGGACTGCGCAACTTGCCGGTGCGCTGCCAGCGCCCGCACCCCACGGGCGCCGGCAAGCGGGCCCGCAGCGGAGAATCGGTGCGTCGGATTCGGGGCGCGGCGCGTCGCGGCCGGCTCGCGCAGGAGCAACGCGCCGGCAGGGCGATCCCGGATGCGAGACGTCCCGGAATCGGGACCGAGAGCGCGCGGGCGAAGGCGCCCTCCGCTCGGACTAGACTGCCGCGAATGAATACCGTGGACGCGGTCACCGCGCTTTCGCTCACCGAGCTGCGCTACCTCGTGGCGGTCGACGAGGAGCGGCACTTCGGGCGCGCAGCGGCGCGCTGTCACGTCACCCAGCCGACCCTCTCGGCGGGGATCAAGAAGCTCGAGTCGACCCTCGGCGTCACGCTCTTCGAGCGCACGAAGCGCACGGTGCGCGCGACGCCGGTGGGGATCGAGATCGCCCAGCGGGCGCGCCGCGTGCTCGAGGAGGTGGACGGCCTCGCGCGGCTGGCGGCGCGGGAGGCCCCGCCGCTCTCGGGGCCGCTGCGGGTGGGGTTCATCCCGACCCTCGGACCGTACCTGCTGCCCTGGCTCCTGCCGGCGCTCGCGAAGGCCTTCCCCGCGCTGCGCCTGCGTCTCCACGAGGCGATGACGGCTCAGCTGGTCGAGGCGCTGGTCGAGCACCGGCTCGACGCCGCGTTCCTGGCGCTGCCGGTAAACGTCGGCGCCCTGGCGGCGATCCCGCTCTTCGACGAGCCCTTCTGGCTGCTCGCGCCGGCCTCCCACGCCCTGGCGAAGCGGGCGCGGGTCGGGGAGAAGGACCTGGCCGGCGAGCGCATCCTGCTGCTCACCGAGGGGCACTGTCTGCGCGACCAGGCGCTGGAGATCTGTGCGCGCGCCGAGGCGACGCCGGACGCCGCGGGCGCCGACATCCGCGCCACCAGTCTCGAGACGCTGCGCCAGCTGGTGGCGGCCGGCATGGGCTGCACGCTGATTCCGGCGCTGGCCGCCGACGCCCAGGGCTCGCCGCGCCGGACCGCGCTGATCCCCTTCCGCCGCCCCGCGCCGGTGCGCCGCATCGCCCTCGTCCACCGCCGGACCTATCCCCGCCCGGAAGACCTCGCGCGCCTCGCCGAGGAGGTGCGCAGCGTGCTCCCGGAAGCGGTGACGCCCAGCCGGACGGCTCCGCCCGTCAGAGGGTGAGACGCCGCCGCACCTGGTTGCGGGCGTGGAGCAGCAGGGCGCCCGAGACCGCCAACGTGTAGCCGAGATCGAAGAGCAGTCCCGCGTGCCAGCGGCCCTGGAAGGCCGCGCGCGCCAGGCGCACCGGGTGCAGCAGCGGGAGCGCCTCGGCCAGCCACAGCCACCCGCCCCCGAGCCGCTCCTCGAGCGGAAAGAACACCCCCGAGAACAGGAACAGCGGCGTGATGAAGAGGGTGAAATAGAAGCTGAACAGCTCGATGCGCGTGATCCGCAGCGAGAAGGCGAGCCCGAGCGCGGCGAACAGCAGGCCTGCCAGCGGGATCACGGGCAGGGTCCACAGGGCCGAGGGGAGCGGCGCGTAGCCGAAGGCGACGACGATCGCGAAGAAGATCCCCCCGTAGAGCATCACCCGCGTGAGCGCCCAGGCGAGCTCGCCGACCAGGATGTCGTCGGGCTCGAGCGGCGCCGTGAGCATGGCGTCGTAGGCCTTCTCGAAGTTCAGCCGGACGAAGAAGTTGTAGGTCACCTCGTAGCTGGCACCGTTCATCGCCGCGACGCACACGAGACCCGGCGCCAGGTACTCCACGTAGGGGACGCCGCCCATCTGCGACACGTAGGCGCCGAGGCCGACGCCGAGCGAGGTCAGGTAGAAGACGGGCTCGAAGAAGTTCGGCAGCAGGTTCGACTTCCAGGTGCGCGCATACATGGTGGCGTTGCGCTGCCAGACCGCGAAGGCGTGCGGAAGCGAGACGCTCACGCGCCGCTCTCCAGGCGCGTGCCGGTCGTGGCGAGGAAGACGTCCTCCAGGTTCGTCGGCCGCGCGACCAGCGGCCGCGCGTCGCCGCCGTCGACGCGGCGGATCCGCTCGATCAGCGGGGCCACGGAGTCGGCGTAGGCGAACACGCGCGAGCCCGCGCGTAGGCGTCGCACCCCCGCCTCCAGCAGCCGCGACTCCTCCTCGGGGGTGCACTCGAGCTCGATCGCCTCGCGGGACAGGTGCTTCGCGACCAGCTCCGCGGGCGCCCCCTCGCAGACGCGGCGTCCCTCGCACAGGATCGCCACCCGGTCGCACAGGCGCTCGGCCTCGTCCATGTAGTGCGTGGTGAGCAGAACGGTCGTGCCGCGTTCGCGCAGCGTGCGCACCCGCGACCAGAGCGCGAGCCGCACGGCCGGATCGAGACCGGTCGTGGGCTCGTCGAGGATCAGCAGCTCCGGGTCGCCCACCAGCGACATCGCGACCGCCAGCCGGCGCCGGAAGCCGCCCGAGAGCGCGGCCACCGGCACCCGGTCGTGGGAGCGCAGCTCGAGGAAGTCGATCAGCGCCTCCACCCGCCGTCCGCGCTCCGGCTCCTGGAGCCGGTAGTAGCGCGCGAAGATGTGCAGGTTGTCGCGGGGCGAGAGCGACTCGATCTGGACGTTCTCCTGGAGCGTCACGCCGAGCCGCCGGCGCACCGCGCGCGGCTGGCGGGTCACGTCGAGCCCGAACACGCGCAGCTCGCCGCGCGTGGGACGGCTCACGCCGTAGATCATGCGCAGGGCGGTGGTCTTGCCCGCGCCGTTGGGGCCGAGCAGGCCGAAGCACTGGGCCCGGGGCACCTCGAGGTCGAGGCCGTCGACGGCGCGGCGCTCGCCGAAGTGCTTGGCGATCCCGCGCGCCACGATCGCCGCCTCGTTTCCGGACACGGCCGGAGTCTAGGGGCTCGTCCCGCGGTCGCCGCCCGGGGAACGCGGACGAGGGGCGTGTTTCCGGTATGCTGAGCGCCCCGCGCGCCCGGAGCCGACATGCCCGACCACCCGACCCGCCCCGAGATCTCCCTGATGGACGGCCGCTTCTACGCCGACGACCCCCATCCCTGGTTCCGGTGGATGCGCGAGAACGCGCCCGTCTACTGGGACGAGGCGAGCCGGGTCTGGGGCATCACCCGTCACGACGACCTGCAGGCCGTTTCCAAGGACTCGGAGACCTTCTGCAACCGCTTCGGCATGCGCCCCGACGCGCCGGCCGTGCCCTCGATGATCAACTTCGACGGGGAGTACCACAAGCGTCGCCGCAACCTGGTGAACCGCGGCTTCACGCCGCGCCGGGTCGCGGACCACGAGGCGAGGATCCGCGCCATCTGCGCCACCCTGGTCGAGAACGCCCGCCGCAAGGGCAGGGTGGACTTCGTGAAGGAGGTCGCCGCACCGCTGCCGATGATTGTGATCGGTGACATGCTCGGCGTGGTGCCCGAGGACCACGACCGGCTGCTCCGCTGGTCCGACGATCTGATCACCGGGCTGTCGCTCAGCGCGCCGCCCGAGGCGATCGCCGCGACGGCCCAGGCGGCGATGGAGTACGCGGCCTACTGCGCGAAGGTGATCGCCGACCGGCGGGCGAGGCCCCCGGCCGACGACCTGATGAGCATCCTGGTGCACGCCGAGGTCGACGGCGAGCGTCTCGACGACGAAGCGCTCCAGCACGAGTCGCTGCTGATCCTGGTGGGCGGTGACGAGACCACGCGCCACGTGATCACCGGCGGCATGTACCAGCTCCTGCTCCACCCCGAGCAGCGCCACAAGCTCGCTGCGAATCCGGCGGCGATCCCGACGGCGGTGGAGGAGATGCTGCGCTGGGTGACGCCGATCCAGAACATGTCGCGCACCGTCACGCGCGACGTCGAGCTGCGCGGGCAGCACCTGCGCGAGGGCGACAAGGTGATGCTGCTCTACCCGTCGGGCAACCGCGACGAGGAGGTGTTCGAGGATCCGTTCCGCTTCGACGTGGAGCGCGACCCGAACCCGCACCTCGCCTTCGGCGGCTACGGTGCCCACTTCTGCCTGGGCTCGTCGCTCGCGCGCCTCGAGCTTCGGGTGATGTTCGAGGAGCTGCTGTCGCGGGTCGAGGACATCGCCCTCGTCCACGACCGCCGCCCTCCCTACCGCAACTCGAACTTCATCACCGGCATCGAGGAGATGCCCGTGACCCTGAGCTAGCGGAGCGCCAGCCGACTACGGCTGCGGGTGCTGGCCGATCGGGTCCTTGAACGTGAAGCGCGCGGGCGTACCGACCAGCGGCCCGAGCGGCTTCGCGATGTCCGCGGGCCGCGTGATCGCCATGATCGGCGCCACCGGGAAGATGTAGACGAGCGTCCCCAGCGCCACGGTCATCAGACCGATCGGGCGCATCACCAGGATGTCGAAGATCATCGGCACGGAGGTGGCCTCGTCGCCGACCTCGGCCACCCGACGCTGGTCGGCCAGTACCGGGTGGGCCGCGCTGAGAACCAGGCCCGCCATCACGCAGGCCGCCACGAAACGACGAATCTGATTCCGCATCGACGAGTGCTCCTCCAGAGGGAAATCGACCCCTGTCTTATCGACCGCCGGCCGGCGGAGTTGATGGGGTCCTGGGGACGGGCGGGTCGCGCGGGCGATTTCCCAGCCGGTGCCGGCGGCTTGCCCGCTCCCTGCCGGTCCGCGAGCGGCTACTCGGGCCACTCGGGCCAGTCGCGCGACACGGAGAGCTTCCAGCTCGGCGCGCGCCGCTCGAGGTAGGCCATCACCCCCTCGATCGCGTCGGCCCGCCCCATCAGGTGGTGGTGCAGCGCCGTCTCCTTGCGCTCGACGTCGGCGGGGCCCAGCGCACCGCTCTCCCAGAGCAGGCGTTTGGTCACCGCGACCGAGAGCGGCGCCGTGTGCCGCGCGATCTCCCGAGCGAGCGTGAGCGCCGTGGGCACCACCTCCGCCGCCGGCACCACGCGCGTGGCGAGACCGAGTCGGTCCGCCTCGGCGGCGTCGATCTTGCGCCCGGTGAGCAGCAGGTCGGCGGCGCGGCTGATCCCGACGATGCGCGGCAGCGTGAAGTGGGCGTAGGCGTCAGGCATGACGCCGCGGCGCACCTGCACGACGCCGTACTTCCCCTCCTCGGCCAGGATGCGCAGGTCGCATTGGAGCGCCATCGTGAAGCCGAGCCCGATCGCGTGTCCGTTCACGGCAGCGATCACGGGCTTGCGGATCGCGAAGGCCGGGGGATCGAAGGCCGCCGCGCTGAAGGCCGCGTCCTCGGGCGACGCGAAGGTGTCGCCGCCGGCGCTCAGGTCCGCGCCGACGCAGAAGGCGTCGCCCGCTCCCGTGAGCACGACGGCGCGCACCGCGTCGTCCGCGTCGCAGCGCCGGTAGGCGTCGCCCAGCGCCTCGCCCATCGCGCCGCTGAAGGCGTTGCCCGCCTCGGGGCGGTTCAAGGTCACCAGCGCGACACCGCCGTCGCACTCGAAGCGCAGGTCGCTCGCGCTCATCGCGTCACTCCGGGCTGTCCGCCGGCGCGATCTCGAGCACGGCGCGGCGTCCGATGCGGCCGGTGAGCCTGGAGAAGAAGTCGGTGGCCCACATCTGCCAGCCGTACTTCGCGCGCAGGGCGGCGTAGGCGGCGCGCTCGGTCTCGGGGTCCTGCACCACGCGGCCGGTCGCCTCGATCCAGGGTCCGTGCACGCGACCGCGCAGGTCGCAGGCCGCCACCCGCGCGCGCGGACCGTTGCGCAGGCGCTTCACCTTCCCGGCGTGGCCCTCGCTGAACACGTAGAGGTTCGCGCCGCGGCGCGCGAACCAGACCGGCGTCGGGACGGCGCGTCCGTCGCGGCGGAACGTGGCGAGGCTGATGTAGCCCTCGCGGTCGAGCGGCTCGAAGGGCGTCGTCTTCGTCATGGGGTCGGCGCGGAGGATTTGCCGGGGGAGTGACCGCGTCAACCGGCGCCGCCATCGTCCGTCGTAGTTGAAACGCTACAGACCTGGCGGTATGGTGCGCAGCGGTGCGAATCGCGCGCCGCGGGCGCTTCGGGGGGGCCGAGGGCAGCGCCGGCGGAGCCGTGCGGGCCGATTGCGGTGGCTGTGATGCGTTCGATGCGTTGGGTTCCGACTCTCTTGCTCCTGCTCCTCGTCCCGCTCGCGCTGGGCGGGACTCCCGACCCGGGTGTCTTGCTGGTGCTCGACCGCGACCGCTTCGAGGTGCAGGCGCGCGACCTGGCGACGGGAGCCGACGGGCCGCATCTGCGTCTGGTGCTGGGCTCGCCCGCCCACCCCACGCCGGCCGGCGAGTTCGCTCTGCACAACGTGGTGCGCAATCCCGGCTGGAAGCCCGGGCCGATCGCGCGCTCGCGCGGCGCGCGCCCGGTGCCGCCTTCGAGTCAGGGACCGCTCGGGGTCGGGAAGATCCCCTTCGCCGAGGGCGGCGAGATCGCCCTGCACGGCGGAGCCAATCCGCTGCTGCTCGGCAAGCCCGTGTCGCTCGGCTGTGCGCGCGCGACCGACGCCGACCTGCTGCGCCTGCTCACCTGGCTCGAAGAGCGCGACGCGCTGCGCGCGCCGGTCGAGTGGAGCGACGGCGAGGTGCACCAGAGCTTCCGCCGCCCGGCGCACCTGAGCGTCCGTTAGCGCCACCTCCTGCGCGCTTCTTCACGAGGCTGCAGATCGGTGGGACAAGCGCGCGGAACGCAGGCGGACTGCGGCGGGAGACCGGTCCGAAGCTCCCGTCTCCACGGGATTTTTCTCGTCACGTAGCGGAGCGGCGCGCCACTACCGCTCATGATGGAGCGAGCCCCGCACCGGATCCGTGCGCGCCGGCGACGCGTCGCGACCGCGCTCACCTCGTTCGCCGCGCTCGCCTTCGCCGCGAGCGCGGGCGCCGCTTCCTTCGACGTGCGCTGGGACGGCGTCACGTTCCCCGGCTTCGGCGTATCCGAAGCGACGGCGTTGGACGCCGCCGCGGCCGGGATCCCGCTGCTGCAGTTCAGCGGAGTCCTGCTGAACGACCAGGTCACACCCGGAGCGCCCCACATCGGGACCACCAACGACCTGGACGAGCAGAGCGTCGTGATCCCGATCCCGCCGGGCACCGGCATTGCCACGGCGACCTCGAGCTGGACCGGCACCAACAACACGCAGATCAATTCCGGCGGTCCGCTGGAGCAGCTCTACCTGGTGTTCGCGAGCCCCGAGACGAACACGATCATCCTGAACGGACAGCCCACGGACATCACCTACGACCCGCAGGACGTGGGTCTCACGCTGAGCTTCGGCGAGGGCGGAGCCGACTGGGCGATCCTCCAGGTGCCGAGCAACCCGCTGGACCCGACGAGCGATCCCGTGTACTACCCCGCGGTCGCGCTCGGACCCCTCGGTGTCGGCGAGACGGCCCCCTTCGAGCTGCACTACCAGCTCGAAAACCCTCAAGTGTTCCTCGAACCCTTCAACTCCGAGCTCGGTCTGCCGCGATGGAATATCTACTACACGTCGAGCTCGATGATGGTTCCGGAGCCGGCCACCGGGCTGCTCCTGCTCGCCGGTCTCGGCTCGCTCGCGGCAGCTCGACGCCGGGCGCGGTGAGGTGTCTCGTCGCGGCGCTCCTGGCCGCGGCCGTCGCCGGAGTTCCCGCGACGTCCGCCACCGCGGCCGACGAGGCGGCGGTGCTGCGCCAGCGTGCCGAGCAGCTCGCCGGCGACAATCGCTGCGACGAGGCGCTGCCGCGCGCGCGCCGAGCGCGCGAGCTTTCGCCGCAGGACGCGCGCGCCGCGCTCGTGGAGGGCAGCTGCCTGCTGCGGATCGGCTCCTACCGGGAGGCGATCGGGCCCCTGGAGGACGCGCGGCGCCTCGATCCGACACTCCCGGGTGTCTCCACCGATCTGGCCCAGTGCCACTACCACACGGGCGACCTCGAGGCCGCTTCCCGCGAGCTGGATCGCGCCCTCCAGGAGAACCCCGACGACGCGCGGGCCTATCTGTACCGCGGCCTGGTGCTGAACGAGCAGGCGAACGACCGCGAGGCCGCGGCGGCCTTCGACCGCGCGGGCGGTCTCGACCCGGGCCTGGCTCCGGTGGCGGGGCTCTACGCCGGCCGGTCGTGGGCCAGCGCCCAGGACCGCGAGAAGGCGGTGGCGGCGCTCGAGCGCGCGCGCAGCGCGGAGCCCGGCTCCGAGTGGGCCCTCGCCGCCGAGCGGGAGCTCCAGACGATCGACGATCCCTACCGGCGCCATGTCTGGGCCCAGCTGAGCGGCGGGGTCGAGTACGACTCGAACGTGAACCTGCGCCAGTCGGTCGGCGTGGATCCGATCACCGGCTTCTACTTCCCGCAGGTGCGCGCGCGCGACCGGGACGACGTGCGCGCGGTGTTCGACGGGGAGATCGGCGCCGAGCTGCTGCGCGATCCGGACCAGTCCCTGGGCGCGGTCGTGGGCTACGACGGAGACGCCCACGCCAGCCAGACCGAGTTCGACCTCCAATATCCCTGGCTCACCCTCTGGTACGACCGCCGGCTCGGCGAGAAGACCTGGCTGCGCCTCCAGCCCTTCGGCGGCTACGCCTGGCTCGGCTACGAGCCCTTCGTCGCCCACGGCGGCGGAGCGGTCTCGCTCTTCCGCACCCTCACCGAGAACCTGACGGGTCGCGTCTACGTGCGCGCCAACGGAAACGACTTCCGCTACGACATCGAGACCGACCCGGTCGTCGGCTTCTTCAATCCCTCGCTCGCCCAGTCGCTCCGCCACCGCCGGGACCGCGACGGCGTCGAGGGCGAGGTGGGCGTCGAGGGGAGCTACTGGGTGGACGCCACGCGGACGAGCCTGACCCTGGGCACCGCCTACGAGCGCTACTGGGCCGACGGCAACGACTGGGACCTCAACGGCAGCCGCACCTGGCTCACCGCGGTCCAGGATCTCCCCTGGAGCCTCCAGCTCGAGGTCACCGGGCGCTTCAGCTGGCACCCCTACGAGGACGAGTCGAGCTACGACCTGTTCCGCTATCCGTCGGGCGCCGGCCGCGACCGCAACGACAAGATCTTCGAGGTGGACGGGGAGCTGAGCTACCCGGTGACGGACTGGCTCGAGGTCTCGCTGAACGCCCGCTACAGCAACAACGACTCGAACATCCAGGTCTTCGATTTCGACCGCTGGATCGCCGGCGGCCTGGTCACGGTCTTCTGGAGCAGCTTGCGCTAGGCGGGCGCCCCGCGCGCCGCCTCGTCGAACATTGGACGCGGAGGTCGACACGATGGTGAAGCGGAATCCTCTCTTCCGGAGCCCCCTGCTCCGGGCGGGCGCGGTGGTCTCGGTCGGCGCGTGGCTCCTGTGGGGAGCGGGCGCGGCGGCGGAGGGCGACGTGCTCGGCCGCGTCTCCTCGGTGGCGGGCGAGGCCACGGCCCAGCGTCCCGGCGAGGCTCCCCGGCCGCTGGCCTGCGGCGACCCGGTCTACGCCGACGACACCCTCCAGACCTCCGCCGGCGGGCGCGTCGGCGTGCTGCTCGAGGACGTCGCGGCCCACCTCGCCCCCGCCACGCGCGTGCAGCTCGGGCGCACCGACCAGGCGATGCCCTCGGCGCGGCTCGAGGTGGGTCAGGTGCGGATGATCGACCCGCGCGACACCGGCGATCCCGCGCGGCTAGCCGCTCTCGACACCGGCGCGGAGGTGATCGGCAACGACGCCGAGGCCTACATCTTCTCCGAGAAGGTCGGCCCCTACGCGATGCTGTGCGACTGGGACGCCCCGCTGCCCGTGGACCGGGGCCCGGAGACGCTGTCGGCGGACCCGGGCCAGTGCGTGATCGCGAAGCCCAAGGAGCCGCTCTACCTCGCCGACGCCCACGAGACGCGCATCCCCGCGGATCCCGCCGAGGAGTGCGATCTGAGCCGCGACTTCGCCTCGCGGGCCGGGGCGCCGGAGAACCACCTGAGCCCCGCCGACGTCGCCGCGCCGGGACCGATCGCCGGCGCCGGCTCGGCCGGCTTCGGCGGCGTCAACCCCACCAGCGCCGGCAGTCCGACCTATGCCAGCTGCGACGTGGGCGGCGTATGCTCCCAGCCGATCCCGCTCGAGGTGTTCGAGCCGCCGCCGACCTCGATCTGCGGTCCCGGGGTCGTCTGCAATCCCTGAGCGCTCGGACCAGGAGGCTTTCGCATGGGCTTCCACCACCTCGCGATCGCGACCCGCGACATCCGCGCCACCGACGCCTTCTACACCGGGGCGATGGGCTTCGCCCTGGTCAAGGTGGCGGTGGGGCCGGCGGGCAAGCGCGGCTTCGCGAAGCACCTGTTCTACGACGCCGGCGACGGCGAGCTGATCGCGTTCTGGGATCTGCACGATCCCGATCTGCGCGAGGACTGGTCGCCCGCGATCGCCACCGGGCTGGGGCTCCCGACCTGGACCAACCACTTCGCCTTCCGCGCCGAGGACCGCGCCGACCTCGACCGCCGCCGCGAGCGCTGGCTGGACCACGGCTGCGACGTGATGGAGATCGATCACGGCTGGTGCGTCTCGATCTACACCCACGATCCCAACGGGATCCTGGTCGAGTTCTGCACCACCACCGCCGACTTCGTCGAGCCCGAGCGCGCGCGGGCGCTGCTCGAGGACCCCGCGCCCGCACTCGACCCCGATCCGCCCACGCGCTTCTACCGCGCGTCCGCTCGCGCGGAGGACTGACCGGGCCCGCCTAGGCGGGGAACAGCGCGTCGAGCTCTTCCTTGACCTCCGCGGGCAGGCGCAGCCCCGAGGCCTTCGCGTTGTCCTCGAGCTGGGAGAGGCGCGTGACGCCGACGATCGCACTCGCCACGTTGGGCTCGGCGAGACACCAGGCCAGGGCCAGCTGGGCGAGCGAGAGGCCGAGCGCGTCGGCGATCGGCCGCAGCCGATCGGTGCGCGCGAGCACCTCGGGCGCGAGGAACTGGGTCATGAACACGTTGCGCGCCGCGTCCGCGGCGCGGCTGCCGGCCGGCCGCTGGCCGCCGCTGTACTTCCCCGTGAGCGCTCCCTGGGCGAGCGGGCTGAAGACGATCTGCGAAAGCCCCTCGCGCCGACAGACCGGCAGCACCTCCCGCTCGACGCCGCGGCGCAACAGGTTGTACTGGGGCTGATTCGAGATCGGCCGGTAGGCGCCGAGCGCGTCGGCGGTGCGGCAGGCGTCGACGATCTGCGCCGCGCTCCACTCGGAGACGCCCCAGTAGAGGATCTTTCCCTGGCGCACGAGGTCCTCGAAGGCGCGCACCGTCTCCTCGATGGGCGTGTCCGGGTCGGCGCGGTGGCACTGGAGCAGGTCGACATAGTCGGTGCCCAGCCGTCGCAGCGATCCCTCGACGCTCTCGAACACGTGCTTGCGAGAGAGGCCGCGGTCGTTCGGGCGCTCGGACATCGGGAAGAAGCACTTGGTGGCGATCACCACGTAGCGGCGCGGGATCCCGCGCAGGGCGTAGCCGAGTGCCTCCTCGCCGGCGCCGTTCGCGTAGACGTCGGCCGTGTCGAACAGGTTGACGCCGAGGTCGAAGGCGCGGCTCACCAGCTCGCGCGTCGCCTCGCGATCGACGCTCGAGCCGAGCGTCAGCCAGGAGCCGAGGGAGATCTCGCTCACCGAGAGTCCGCTGCGCCCGAGCTTCCGGTACTCCATGCACCGGATTCTACACGGGCCGCCGCGCGCGCAACCCCTACACTCCCGGCCATGCTGCGTCTGGCCGCCGAGACGGACCCCGCCTGGACGGCGTGCGCGCTCGCCTTCCTCGACGATCTGCTCGTCGATCACGCGCACTGCGAGAAGAAGGCGGCGGGCACAGCGATCAATCTGCTGTTCCGCTATCCGCAGCAG
>CAZZFT010000147.1:0-12499 GCA_964653555.1 uncultured Spirochaetales bacterium
TCCGAGGTGGACTCGATGCCGCGGAAGCGCAGCGCGAAGTCGTCCGGGTTCGACACGTGGTTGAGTGCCTCCTCGTAGGTCACGAGGCCCGCCTTCACGTGCTGCATCAGGCTCTGGTCGAAGCTCTGCATCCCGTAGGTCGTGAAACCCTTCGAGATTGCGTCGTGGATCTCCTTGGTGCGCTCCTTGTCCGAGATGCACTCGCGGACGCGGGCGGTGGAGACGAGCACCTCCAGGGCGGGAACGCGGCCCTTGCCGTCGGCGCGCGGGACCAAACGCTGGGAGATCACTGCCTTGAGGATGCCTGCGAGCTGGATCCGCACCTGCTTCTGCTGGTAGGGGGGAAAGACCGAGATGATGCGGTTGATCGTCTCGGTGGCGTCGAGGGTATGGAGCGTGCTCATCACGAGGTGGCCGGTCTCGGCCGCCGTGAGTGCGGTCTCGATCGTCTCGAAGTCGCGCATCTCACCCACCAGGATCACGTCGGGATCCTGCCGCAGGGCCGCTCGCAGTGCGTTGGCGAAGCTCTGCGTGCCCACGCCGATCTCGCGCTGGTTGACGATCGAGCGGCGGTCCCGGATCAGGAACTCGATCGGGTCCTCGATCGTCATGATGTGGCAGGTGCGATTGGTGTTGATGTAGTCGATCATCGCCGCCAGCGAGGTCGACTTACCGGAGCCCGTGGTTCCGGTGACGAGCACCAGACCGCGATGCTCCATCGCGATCGACTCGATCACCTTCGGAAGGTGCAGCTGCTCGATCGACTTCACTCCGAAGGGGATCACCCGGAAGACGATCCCCACCGTGCCGCGCTGCTGGAAGACGTTCACGCGGAACCGGCCTAGTCCGGCGATCCCGTAGGCGAGGTCCACCTCCCGGGTTTCGTCGAAGCGCTGCTTCTGGACCGGGTTCATGATCCCGGAGGCCATCTGCTGGACGGTCTCCGGTGCCAGGCGCTCGCCGCTCTTGAGCGGCACCAGCGTGCCGTCCACGCGGAACATCGCCGGAAGACCGGGCTTGAGATGGATATCCGAAGCTCCGCCCTTGAGGGCGATCTTCAGGATCTCGTTCAGCTCCACGGCGGTCCCCTCGGTAGCCGCTAGCACACGGGCGGCCCTGGAGACTTCGACCGAAGTCGCCTGTGCCTTGAGCCCGCCCGCGGGACGGCGCCGAGGGGTCCGGCGGCGTGCAGTAGCCCTGCGAGCCAGGCCGTCACTGCCTCACCGATTCCCGTTTCCCTGGGGGGCTCGCGACGGGTCTTTTGTTCCTTCGTCGACGAGAATTCACTTTACAGTCGGGGCGGAGATCTCGTATCAGGGCAGACACGCTTGGGTGTGCTGGGAAGCGCCCAAGGGGTCGGGCTGCTGGCACCTGCTGCCGTGGGTCTGTGGAGAAGGGGATTCCGATGCTGTCTCGAACGTTCTGGCTGTTCGCTCTCGCCGCCGCCGTGGGGCTGTCGGCGCCCGGCGCCCGCGCCGCCACGATGACCCTCGGACTCGACGTGGAGTTCAGCGGAGGGGTGGCGCCCTCGGGTCCCACTCCCTGGGTGACCGCGGAGTTCGACGACTCCGTCGGCGGCCCGAACACCGTGCGTCTCACGATGTCGACGCCGAACCTGACCGGCGGGATCACCGGCGAAGACATCGATCAGTGGTACTTCAACTTCGATCCGTCGCTCGATCCGACCCTGCTCTCCTTCTCGGTCGTGAGCAACTCCGATTCGGTCCCGAACAGCATCCTCACCGGCGTGAACGCCTTCATGGCCGACGGCGACGGTAATTTCGACATCACCTTCAACTTCCCTCCGCCTCCCGGGACCGACTCCGCGCGCTTCACCGGCGGTGAGACGGTGATCTACGACATCACCTACGTCGCTCCGATCGACGTGAACTCGTTCCGGTTCGTGAGCGAGGAGGGGGGCGGCAACGGCTCCTACTACAGCGCCGCCCACGCGCAGCGCACGGGCACCGGGCTGGATAGCGGATGGATCGGCGCACCCGTCCCCGAGCCCGGAACGGCTGGTCTGCTGGGCCTGGGTCTGATCGCCCTGGCCTCGCGCCGCCGCCGCTAGAGACGGAGGTCACGGCCCCGCGAAGGCGGGGCCGTGCGTCTGCTACGGGCTAGGCCTCCGCAGCCCCCCCCACCGCTTCCGGGACCGCCTCGGCGGCGGCCTTGGCTCGCACGCCGCGCTTGAGCCCGTGATGGGCGTAGACGGCATCGGCGAGGCGCTCGCATGCGTCGGCGTTCTCGTTCAGGAAGCGTCGGGCGTTCTCGCGGCCCTGCCCGATGCGCTCTCCGTCGTAGGAGTACCAGGCCCCGCTCTTCTCCACGAGCCCGGCGTCGACGCCGAGATCGAGCAGATCGCCCTCGGTCGAGATGCCCTGGTTGTACAGGATGTCGAACTCGGCCTGACGGAAGGGGGGAGCGACCTTGTTCTTCACCACCTTCACGCGTGTGCGATTGCCGATCACCTCGTCGCCGTCCTTGAGGGCGGCGATCCGGCGCACGTCGAGACGCACCGAGGAGTAGAACTTGAGGGCGTTGCCGCCGGTGGTGGTCTCCGGGTTGCCGAACATCACGCCGATCTTCATGCGGATCTGGTTGATGAAGATCACCGTCGAGTTCGATTTCGAGACCGTGCCCGTGAGCTTGCGCAGAGCCTGGCTCATCAGACGCGCCTGGAGGCCGACGTGGTGATCGCCCATCTCCCCCTCGATCTCGGCCCGCGGCGTGAGGGCGGCTACCGAATCGACGACGACCAGATCGATCGCGCCCGAGCGCAGCAGCACGTCGACGATCTCGAGCGCCTGCTCGCCGGTGTCGGGCTGGGAGACGAGCAGGTCTTCGATCCGGACGCCGAGCCGCCGGGCGTAGCCCACATCGAGCGCGTGCTCGGCGTCGACGAACGCGGCGACACCGCCCCGGCGCTGGATCTCCGCCACGGCGTGGAGCGAGAGCGTCGTCTTGCCGCTCGACTCGGGTCCGTAGATCTCGACGACGCGCCCGCGCGGGTAGCCGCCGATTCCCAGCGCCAGGTCGAGACTCGCCGAGCCCGAGGAGAAGGCCTCGATCTCCCGGTCGATGCCGTCCGCCGTCATGGTGAGGATCGACCCCTTGCCGAACTGCTTCTCGATGGTGGAGACCGCGTGCGCGATCGCCTTCTGCTTGCTGTCGCTGCTGCTCGCCCCCCCATTCCCGGCGCCATTCATCGCGTCCGCGCTTCCGTTGCCCCGACTCTTTGCGGTCATGTGTTCGCTCTCCTTCCTTTCTCGTCCGTGTTCTTGCTGGTGGAACCGTTGCGACCCGGCCTACGGGCTCGCGTTCAGGGGTGAAGCTTTCCGCCGTGCGCTCCCAGGGGAACGCGCTCGAGCGGGGTGTAGCGGGCGCCCTCCGGCGCGAGATCACTGCGGAACAGCACGGCCTCCGTCACGTCCCAAGCATCGCCCGGGGACATGACGGATTCGGTCACACCGGCCCCGACGTCGGGAGTGCTGAGAGGTCCGAGCCGCACGCGCCGATCGCGCTGCGCGCGACCGAGGGTCACGTGCGCGCGGAAGGGCCGCGCTTCCGCGGGGAGCCCCGCGGCCACGGTGCCGCGCTCGACGGCCGAGGCCAGCGCTGCCAGGGGCTCCACGGGCTCGAGCCCCAGAGCCACGACACGGGGGCGCCGCGGCGAGGGAAGGAGCTGCACGCCCGCCAGTCGCAGCGAGAAGAGCGGAATCTCCCGCACCGCGGCGCCCACCTCGCGGACGAGGCGAGGGAGGTCGGCGGGGTCGGTGCGGCCGAGGAAGCGCAGGGTCACGTGCAGCGACTCCTCGCGCACCCAGCGCACCGCGTCGCCTCCCGGCTCGGCCCGCAGAGCCGCCGCCACGGCAGCGGCTCTGCGACGCGCGGCCTCGCTGAGCGCGACGCCCCAGAACGCCCGGATTCCCGCGTCGCGAGCCATCTCACGGATGACCTCCCGCCCGGCTTCCCGGGAGGCGCCCTCCCGGCGCAGATGCGCCGCCGCGCCGCCGGAGCAGCGAGGGGCCCTCCAGCTCCACACCCAGCATCCGACGGCGGATCCAGTCCAGGGCGACCTGGGCCGTCAGCTGCCGGTGGCGGGTGCGATCCAGGGGGAACACGAAGTGGTCGGAGTGGGTGCCCCCGGCGTCGGCGAGCGCGAGGTGCACGAGGCCGACGGGCTTCTCCTCGCTGCCGCCGTCGGGCCCGGAGATCCCGGTAGTGGCGATTCCGATCTCCGCGCCGAAGCGCTCCCGCGCGCCTTCGGCCATGGCGCGCGCGACGGGGTCCGACACCGCCCCGTGATGGTCGAGCAGGGTCTTCGGCACGCCGAGCAGGCCCTGCTTCGCCTCGTTGGCGTAGGCGACGACGCCGCCGAGGAAGTAGGCAGAGGAGCCGGGCACGTCGGTGAGCTTCTCGGCGATGAGCCCCCCGGTGCACGATTCGGCCACGGCCACGCGCGCGCCCTTCTCGCGCAGCAGGCGCCCCGCCACCTGCTCGAGCGTCTCGTCGCCCTCGCCATAGACGAGGGGGCCGAGGCGCTCGCGGATCACCGCGCACACCCGGTCCAGGAGTGCCTCGGCCTCCGCGACGGTGGGGGCCCGGGCGACGGGGCGCAGGTAGTTGTCCGGAAAGGAGGTGCGGAAGCCGAGCGTTACCGCCCCGGAGGCCGCGACATCGGCGAGCTCGGCGTCGAGGGTCGACTCGCCCATGCCGAAGGTGCGCAGGAGCCGTGCGCGAACCGCGCCGACGCCGGACTCGCGCGCCGCGAGACGCGGCAGCACCTGCTCGTCGACCATCCGCATCATCTCCCGGGGGACGCCGGGGAGGCAGAAGAAGATCGCGTCCTCGACCTCGAGCGCGAAGCCCGGCGCCGTACCGATCGGATTCGGGAGAACCTCGGCGCCTTCGGGGAAGCGCGCCTGACTCGCGTTGTTCTCGGTCATCTCGCGGCCGACGCTGGCGAAGAAGGCGCGGATGCCCGCGAGGGCTTGCTCGTCGATACGCAGGGGGCGCCCGAAGGCCTCGGCCAGAGCCTCGGTGGTGAGGTCGTCGCGCGTGGGACCGAGTCCGCCCGAGACCAGCACCACGTCGGCGCGAGCGGCGGCCCGGCGAAAGGCGTCGATCATGTCCTCGGGGATGTCGCGCACCGAAGCGTGGTAGTACGTCTCGATGTCGAGCGAGAGCAGACGCTCGGAGAGGAAGGCCTTGTTGGAGTCGACGATCTCCCCGCGCAGCACCTCGTCGCCGATCGTCAGCACCTCGGCCTTCACGACCCGACCCCCGCAAGCGCGGCCCCGGCTACGAGCAGGGCCGCCAGCGCCCCAGCGACCAGATCGTCGAACATCACTCCTCGGCCGCCGCGGAAGCGACGCTCGGCCCAGCGCACCGGTCCGGGCTTGGCAATGTCGAGGGCGCGGAAGGCACAGAAGCCCACCAGCAGGGGGAGGGGGGCCAGCGCGCGCTCGGGGGGTAGGAGCATCGCCAGGGGCGAGAGCGCCAGGAGCTGTCCGGCCACCTCGTCGATCACGATCCGGCCGTCGTCGCTGTGGGCGAAGATGCGCTCGGCCTCGTCGGCGGCCCAGACACCGAGAGCCGCGGCGATGACCACGGCCGCGGCGACGACCGCGGCTCCCCGGCCGACGAGACCCGCGAACAGCGCGGCGCCCACGAGCGATCCGAAGGTGCCCGGGGCGATCGGCGCGTATCCGACACCTCCGGCGGTGGCCAGAGCCAGCACGGCGAAGCGGCGCACCGCCTTCGAATGCGGGTCTTGCACCACACCTCGCTCGTCCGCCTCGATGCACGCGAGACGAGACAACCCACGCACTCCGCGCTGATGCGGCGGCCGGAGGAGGGCCGCTTGCTGCAACGACACCTCGGTGGGGGACCGGGCGACGCGCCGCAGGGTACCGCTGCCGCTCTCGGCCAGTCAACGAATCCGAGGCGAAAAAAAGGAAAAAACCAGCGATGATTTCGCTTTGATCCCGACGAGTTCCGAGGGCAGGGGCGCGCGGGCCCGGGCCGGGGCCGGGAAGGGACCCGACAGCGACCCGAGGGCCTCCGGGCCACGGGCTACGATGCGGATCGTGCAGGGACCGGTACTCGGACTCGACCTCGGAACTCGGCGCATCGGTCTGGCGGTGTCCGACGCCGGAGCGACGATCGCGTTCCCGATCGGCGCCCT
Source organism: uncultured Spirochaetales bacterium (assembly GCA_964653555.1). Classification (GTDB taxonomy): domain Bacteria; phylum Myxococcota_A; class UBA9160; order UBA9160; family SMWR01; genus JAHEJV01. The sequence goes on from CAZZFT010000147.1 coordinate 6,191, forward strand.
GGAGCGTCGAAATCCGGCGGCAGATCTGGCCGCGCTGTGCCAGCTGATTCGCGAGCGCGCGGTGACGCGCGTGGTGATCGGGCTCCCGCTCCACCTGGACGGGCGCTCCAGCGCGGGGGCTGAGGCGGCCCGCCGCTTTGCCGATACGCTGGCCGAGGCGGCATCTCTACCCGTGTCCTTGATCGACGAACGCTGGACGACGGCCCTGGCCGAGCGCACCCTCCGGGACGCCCCGCGCAAGCGCCGGCGTCGCAGAGAGAACGTGGACGCCGTCGCTGCGACGTTGATCCTGCGGACGTATCTCGAGCAGCCCGCGGAGCTACGCGGGTGACTTCCCGAGCCGCCCTGTGCGCGCTCGCCGCGCTTGCACTCGCTCTCGTCGCCGCCGCGGCGGCCCTGTCCGCGAGGCTCGGACCGCGGTCCGAGGACGCGGCGGAGACCGTCTTCGAGGTGCGGCGGGGGGACAGCCTGCGCGCCGTCGCCGAGAAGCTGGAAGCCGAGGGGCTGGTGCGCGACGGACGGGTTGCGACCTGGTGGGCATGGCTGCGCGGGCAGGCCGGCGAGCTGCGAGCCGGGGAGTATCTGCTCTCGCCCGCGATGTCCGCGGGCGAGATCCTGGATCGCATCGCGGCGGGCAAGGTCGCCACCTGGGAGGTCGTGATCCCCGAGGGCCTCACGGCGGCGGAGATCGGGGCGCGGCTCGCCGCGCGTGGCCTGGTGGATCCGGAGGAATTCGCGGCAGCGGTCGCCGATCCGGAGCTGGCCCGAGAGCTAGGTATCCCGGCGCCCACGCTCGAGGGGTACCTCTTCCCGGAGACCTACCGGCTCCCCCGCGGCCTGTCCGGTGCGGAGGTGGCCCGCATCCTGGTCGAGCACTTCCAGCAGACCTGGAGTCAGCTCGAGCCGGAGGCCGAAAAACGCGGCCTCGCGATGCACGAAGTCGTGATCCTCGCCTCGATCGTGGAGAAGGAGACCGGCGCGGCCTCGGAGCGTCCGCTGATCGCCTCGGTCTTCGCGAATCGCCTCCGGAGAAACATGCGGCTCGAGTCGGACCCGACCGTCATCTACGGCATCAGCGACTTCGACGGCAATCTGCGCCGCAGCCACCTCGACGACACGGCGAACAACTACAACACCTACCAGCACTACGGGTTGCCTCCGGGCCCGATCGCGAATCCCGGACTCGCGTCGCTGCGGGCCGTCGTAGAGCCCGCCGACACGAACTACCTCTACTTCGTTTCGCGCAACGATGGAACTCACTACTTCTCCCCGACCTACCGTGAGCACGTGGACGCGGTGGACCGCTACCAGCGACAGCGGGTCGCCAAGTGACCCGGAGGCTCGAGCCGCAGGACTTCTATCGGGAGCGTATTCCGAGGCAGTTCAACCGGGCCCTCGAGGAGCAGGAAGCTCTCGGGGAGCGGGGTCGGCGCGTCTACGAGGCGATGCGCGCGGTGGACGCCACGATTCGCGTGGAGGTGGAAGGGGAGGGCGGTGGCACCTTCTTCCTCAACATCTCGGCGGGGAGGATGAGGGCCGATGCCGAGCCGGCACATCCTCCGTTCCTCACGCTGCTCCAGGACCGCCGCGCCTTCGAGCGCCTGGAACGGGAGGCCGGAGAATCGGCCCTGGCGCTGCTGGGCGGTCTGTCGGGCCTCGCCGGCGAGATGAGGCTCACGCGGGCCCGGATCCGGAACCTGCGCGACGTGAACGGCCTGGTGCGTTTCGCCGTGACCGGCGACGACGGCTTCGTGCTGCGCACCCACTTCGGTGCGGATCCCGTACCGGACGAGCCGAAGACCACCATCACGGTCGACGAGCAGGCCTACCGCGATCTCCGCAGCGGAGCGCTCGATCCGCAGTCGGCGTTCATGAGCGAGCAGATCCGGATCGAGGGCGACCTGGAGACGGCGATGCAGCTCGCGCTCGCGGCGATCGCTCCCGACTAGGAGGCGGCCGCGAGAGTCGGCCGACGCAGAGCGACGCGAAGCCGAGCGAAATGCGTCGGACCGGCTTGACGCCCCGTCAGCTGAGGGCGACTTCCTTGAGCAGCTGGAGGTTGTCCAGCGCCTTTCCCGCCCCGTGCACGACGGCCGAGAAGGGGTCGTCGCTGCGCAGGATCGGCAGCTTCGTCTCCTGGCGCAGCACGTGGTCGAAGTCGCGCAGGAGCGAACCGCCACCCACGAGCATGATGCCGCGATCGACGATGTCGGCGGCCAGCTCGGGGGGCGTCTTCTCGAGCGTCAGGTGCACGGTCTCCACGATCGAGTGGATCGGCTCGACGAGCGCTTCGGCGATCTCCTCGCTCGAGGCCACCACCACCTTCGGGATGCCGGCGACGAGGTCGCGTCCCTTGATCTCCATCGTCTCCGAGGGGCCCTCGGCGGAGGCCGTCGCGATCGTCATCTTGACCTGCTCGGCGGTCCGTTCGCCGATCAGCATGTTGTACTTGCGCTTCACGTAGTTGACGATCGCCTCGTCCATCTTGTCGCCGCCGCAGCGGATCGAGCTGGAGGTGACGATCCCGGAGAGCGAGATCACGGCGACGTCGGTGGTGCCGCCTCCGATGTCCACGACCATGTTCCCCGTCGGCGCCGTTACGTCGAGGCCGGCGCCGATCGCCGCGGCCATCGGCTCCTCCATCAGGTACACCTCGCGCGCACCCGCGGAGAGCGCCGACTCGCGCACGGCGCGCTTCTCGACGCTGGTGATGCAGGGCGGCACGCAGATGACGATGCGCGGGCGGATCAGCTTCCCGCGGTTGTGGGCCTTCTGGATGAAGTAGCGGAGCATCGCCTCGGTGATCTCGAAGTCGGCGATCACCCCGTCCTTGATCGGGCGGATCGCTCGCACGTCGCCCGGCGTGCGTCCGAGCATCTCCTTGGCTTCGAAGCCGACCGCGCGGACCGTCTCGCCGCGACCCTTCGGGTCGTTCGTGACGGCGACCACGCTGGGCTCGGAGCAGACCAGGCCCTTGCCGTGGACGTAGACGAGCGTGTTGGCCGTACCGAGGTCGATCGCGAGATCGTGGGAGAAGAGGCCTGCGATGGCGTCGAACAGCATCGAATCCCTCCCCGGCGGCTGGACGGCCGCGGGCGTGTGGGATTCGTATCGGCAAGAGGCGCCGAGAATTGAGTGACGAGCGGGCGTTTTGGGGCGTCTGGTGACGGACGTCACCCCGGCGACCCCGGATCGCGGCCTCCGGCCACGCCGGGACCACGGTCCGCTCGAGGATCAGCGCTCCTCGGATTCGGAGGGAGCCGCCGCCGTGAAGGGATCCGTGTTCACGAGCTCGTTCAGGCTCGCGATCTGCTGGAACAGATCCGCCACGTTGGCCTGGACCATGCTGAACTGCATGTCGTAGGTGGCCAGGCGCGTGTGGGCCACCGAGAGCTGCTCCTGCAGCCCCTCGACCTGGCCGCCGAGGTCGGCGATCTGCTCGGCCTGGGCGTTGGCGCGCCGCGTCTGGGCGTAGAGGCCCACCAGGGCGAGGGCCAGCATCACGGCCAGGATCCCGAAGGCGGTGCGGGACACCCCCTTGCCGGTCGGCTCAGGACGGCTGGCCGGCGGCGGGGAAACCGTGCGCGCGGCCTTCTCCTCCGCGACCGCCATCAGCTTCGGGCTGCCTTCGGCGGCGGGGCGACTCGGCTCGACGGGCTTGGCCTCAGCCATCGGTAAACCTCCTCGGCCGGAGGCCTGGGGCCCGGCCAGGTGGGACTAGGACTGGATCACCAGCTTCGACAGGCTGGTCTTGCGCAGATTGGTCTTCTGAATCGTCCGGACCAGCTCTGCGACCTTCTCGATGTCGGTCTCGAAGGGATTGTTGCAGATCACCCGGACGTTGAGAAGGTTTCCGAGGCGGATGTTCGACCAGTCGAGGTCGTACTGGATCGAGTTCTGACGGGCGAGCTTGATGAACTCGCCGCGCATCCGAGCGCGCGTGTCCGGCGGCGGCTCGGTCTTCGCCTTGATGATCTCGTCGTCGTCGAGAACACGCTCGACGAGACCACCCCGCTCGAGCAGGTAGTAGAGGCCGCGATTCAGTCGCAGATCGTGGTACTGGAGATCGAGCATGAAGACGCGCGGGTCGTTCCATGTCGTGTCGTTCCGCTCGATGTAGGAACGAATCATCTTGCGCTTGATCACCCAGTCGATCTCTCGGTCGAGCCGGTCCGGGTCGTCGTTCAAGCAGTCGAGTACGTACTGCCACTTCGCCACCGCGTCGCGCAGCTCGTCGGAGACGGGGTACTGCTCGATGTACTTCTGCGCCATCTCGCAGTATTCCATCTGGATCTCGATCGGCGAGTACTCACGGCCGTTGTCGAGGCGGAGCTTGCGCTTGCAGCTGGTGTCGTAGGAGATGTCCTTGATCGCCTTCACCGGGTTGCGCAGGGTGAAGTCCTGGTTGATGAAGTTGTCCTCGATCATCTGGAGAACGACCGCGCAGGCGCCCACCTTCAGGAAGTTGGTGTACTCCGACATGTTGGAGTCGCCCACGATCACGTGCAGGCGGCGGTACTTCTCGCGGTCGGCGTGCGGCTCGTCCCGGGTGTTGATGATCGAGCGGTCGTTCGTCGTGGTGCCCGAGATCTTCTGGTAGATGTGCTGGGCGCGCTGGCTGATGCAGTAGTGCACGCCGTCCTGCGTCTGGAAGACCTTGCCCGCGCCCGTGTAGATCTGCCGCGTGACGAGGAACGGGATCAGCTGCTCGGCCAGGTAGTAGAAGTCCACGTCTCGATCGACGAGGTAGTTCTCGTGGCACCCGTAGCTGTTCCCCACGAAGTCCGTGTTGTTCTTGAAGATCGAGAGCTTCCCCGCGATCCGCTCCTCGCGGATCTTCTCCTCGGCGTAGACCTGCAGGTCTTCGAGGATCCGCTCCCCGGCCTTGTCGTAGACGATCAGCTGGCGGGGCGAGGCGCACTCGGGCGTCGCATATTCGGGATGGCAGCCCGTGTCCTGGTAGAAGCGCGCCCCGTTCTCGAGGAAGACGTTCAGGAAGTGCTCGGTCGTGATCAGCTTCTCGAAGAGGAAGCGGATCGCCTTCTCGACGGGCAGGGTCTTCCGCCCTTCGGGCGTGAAGATGATTCCGTACTCGGTCTCGATCCCGTAGATGCGCTTCTGCACGCTGACCCGTTCCCCACACCCCCGCGGCGACTCGCCACCGGGTCCAGCAGCCAGGATCTGGAGCCCGGAAACGCCCGGCCCTCGCGGATCTAGCCGCCGAGGTGCTGTCTCAGCTCATCGGTGTTCAGCCTACGGAACTTTCGGCCGATTCGCGCCTTTTCGAGGATGCAGACCTCGAGGTTCTCCGGCGCCACGGTGGCCCCGTCGGTGGCGCGTCCGAGGGCGGTGCGCCCGAGCCGCAGCACTTCCCCCAGGGGCAGATGGGCCCGGAAGTTCGCGTCGAGATACGTGCGCAGCTCCTCTTCCGAGCCGCCGATCACGCAGAAGCCCGTGTGGTCGCTGATGCTGCCGTCGTACTGGACGCGATAGATCTCGCTCTCCTCGTGTCCGACCAGCTCCGGGTCGCCGACCTCGGCCACGATCACCTCCACCTCCAGGGGCTTCAGCTCTCGGGTGAAGACGTCGCCGATCGCCTGCGAGTAGGCGTTGGCCAAGGCGCGCCCGCGCACGTCGTCGCGGCTGTACTGATAACCCTTGATGTCCGCAAAGCGGACGCCGATCTTCCGCAGCTGATCGAATTCGCTGAACTTGCCGACTCCCGCGAACGCGATCCGATCGTAGATCTCTCCGATCTTCGAAAGCGAAGAAGGGTTCTCGGCCATCAGAGCGATGCCGCTATCGTATTCCAGGGTGATGCTCGACTTTCCGCGACCGATACCCTTCCGGGCGTACTCGGCCTTGTCCTGCATCACCTGTTCGGGAGAGACGTAGAAGGGCAAGCTCATCGGCGGGCTCCGGCGCGACCGTTGGCGCGGCGCGCCATGATGGACTCGTAGACGCCGCGGATCGCAGGCTCGGTCGCCTGCTCGATGCCCGGCTCCGAGCAGTAGATCACCGTCGGGAAGATCCCTCGCACCGTGTCGATGCCGCCGGTGCCCCGATCCTCGTCCGCGGCGTCCGTGAGCGCCTGCACCGCCATCTCGAGCGCCTCATCCTTGGTGGCACTCGCCCGATGCGACTTCTTCAGCGACTCGCGCGCGTAGAGGCCTCCCGAGCCCGTGGCCTCGAATTCGGCCTCCTCGTAGCGCCCGCCCGTCACGTCGAATTTCCACATGCGCCCCTGCTTGCGCCGCAGGTCGTAGCCCGCGAAGAGCGGTACGACGACGAGCCCCTGCATCGCGGCGG
>CAZZFT010000148.1:0-12487 GCA_964653555.1 uncultured Spirochaetales bacterium
CCAGCGCGACCGCGTCGTCGCAGTCGCTCCCGATGTCGGTGTCGAAGAGAAGCGGCCGAGCGCCTCCGCTCACCGCAGCAGCGCGAGGGTCGCCGCCCGCACACGCGCCGCGCGATCGGACTCGCTCTCGGGCTCGGTGCGCTCGTCGGGCTCGATCCGGAAGATCGTCTGGCCCTTCGCGACCACGGTTCCGTCCCGGCCCTCCATGAGGTTCTCTGTGACGGTGCCGGAGAAGGGCGCGAGCACCTTGTTGAACATCTTCATCACCTCGATGATGAAGAGCGGCTGCCCGGCCTCGAAGTGCTCCCCGACCTCGATCATCGGCGGCAGGTGCGGCGCTTCGCGCGCGTAGTAGGCGCCGCCCATCGGGGTGACGATCTCGTCGGCGCTCGCGGGCGGCGGCGGGGCCAGCGCCCGGACGTACTCGGAGGCCTTCTCGGCGTCGAGGAACACCTCGGGGAAGACCACCCGCAGAGTCTCGTCGACGGTGACCTCGGAGAACCCCGAGCGGAGGCCGATCCGCGGGATGAAGAGCAGAAGCTCCAGCCCCAGCTGGTGGCCGCGATGAGCGGCGACGCATGCCTGCCAGAGCGCGTCGTCCGGCGCGATCCGGTCGTCGCGCCTGCCGCCGAACAGCTTCTCCAGGTCCGCCGCGTCGCGCTTGCCGGTGCGCCGTTCGACCTCGGCGTAGAAGGCGTCGGCGGCGTCGAGGATCCGGGCGTCGTCCTCCCAGATCTTCTCCGAGGGAGGCGTGCCCGGGTTCTCCTCCATGTGCAGGAAGTGATAGAGCTCGCGCAGGAAGGAGACCGGGTTGGCGACGAACTCGGGCCGGTCGCCGCGGGTCCGCCAGAGCTCGCCCTCGAAGCGCCCGAGGAATCCGCCCAGGACGTGCGGCCGCGCGAGCAGGCGCTCGATCGGCCGCACCAGGAGCGTCTCCTTCGCCGCGAGCGCGCGGCGGGCGTCGGCGTCGCGCTGGGCGCGCGAGAACTCGGCCAGAGCCATCCCGACGTCGACGTCCCGGGCCATCGTCGCCAGGGCTCCGGTCGCCGCCAGGTAGGTCGCCATGAAGCGCGTGTCGGGCTCGGCCATCGGCCCCTTGCCCAGGAACCAGTTGATCAGCCCGTAGTGCACCGGCCGGTTGGTCTGGAGGTCGTCGCCGCGCAGCTCCATGCGGCGCAGGATCTCGGCGATCCGCTCGTAGCTCTCGCGCCGGCTCTCGCCGTCGGTGAGCAGCAGCGCCACGTTCGAATCGTAGGCGCCGGCGAGGGAGTAGTAGACGAAGGAGCCGGTGTCGGGGTTGCGGGTCCCGATGCCCTGGTCGAAGCGGATCTCGCCCTCGATCGGCGTCGACCAGCTGCGGATCAGACCGCCGGCGTGGGGCTGGAGCGCCTGGTTGGTGGCATTGATCCGCACCTCGACGCCCGACACGCTGCGCACGATCCGCTCTGGCTCCGGGAGCCGCTCGCCGTGCAGCGCGAGCAGGGCCATCGCCTCGATCAGCCGGTCCACGACGAAGGAGTCCTGCGGATCGTCGGGATTGGTGAACTTCAGGCGGTAGGCGAGCTCGGTGACACCGTGCTCCACCTGGATGCGCGTGTTCATCTCCATGAAGAAGTGGTTGAAACCCTCGACGATGCACTCGAAGGTGGAGACGCTGTCCAGGCCCGTGGCCCGACCGAAGATCGCCCCCTCCTCCTCCATCCGCGCGAGGGTCCCACGGTCTCCTTCCAGGATCTCGCGGGTCTTGCCCTCGGCGCGCGCGATCTCCACGTCGAGCAGCTCCTGGGTGAGCGACACCTCGACGAGCTTCTGCTCGTGCATCTGCACCGAGCAGTCGCGCCCGCCCAGGGAGAGGCACCACTTCCCGTTGCCGATCAGCTGGATCTCGTTGTGACGCGTGCTCTCGAGGTTGAGCTCGATCAGGAAGTTCCGGTTCGAGCCGGGCGGGAGCACCTTCGACTCGGCGAGGACGGCCATCACCGCCGCCGCCACCTCCGCCGGCCGCGCGACCACGCGTTGTCCCTTGCCGCCGCCGCCGCCGATGTGCTTGAAGCGGATCCGGTTGCTCGGGTACTCCTCCCACATCTCCCGGCACTCGAGCTCGGCCTGCTTCTGGAGCTCGGCGATGGTGACGAGCTCTGCGTTCCGGGCGTAGCCCGCCTGGAGCAGCGCCTCGGCGTTGTCCTCGAGCGAGCGCTCGCCATCCCAGGCAAAGGTCAGGGAGTGCTCGGCGGCGAGCGCCTCGAGGGCGGCGCGATCCGCGGCGCGTCGCAGCAGCGCGCGTGCGGTGACCGTATCGACACCCGGGATCACCGAGTTGCCCAGCGCGCGCGCCAGCTTCTTTGCCTCGTCCTTCGCCCCCGCCCGCCGGACCACCGACGACGCCGGGCCCATGAAGCCCAGGCCCGCCTTCTCGATCGCCTCGATGAACTCCGCGTCCTCGGCCATGAAGCCGTATCCGGCGAACACGTGCGTGTAGCCGTGGTCGCTGGCGATCGCGACGATCTCGCGGATGCGCTGCTGCTTCTCCGCCTGGCCGATCCCCATGTAGTCTGCGACCCGGTGCACGTTGGCAGGGAAGCGGAAGCTGCGCAGCTCGGGGGCGAGGCAACGGGCGTAGGTCACCGAGTCCTTCTCGGACAGAAGCATCCCGTACTCGCGCACACCGATCGCGTCGAACACCTCGAAGGCCTCTAGGCGAACCGGACCGCGGCACACGACCAGGCACTTGATCGGGCTCGGGTCGAAGGAGCGCACCCAGGCGGACGGGTTCTCCCGGTAGGGATTCGCGATGGCCACCTATTCGAACTCCCGCTGGGGCCCGGTCATCGGACCAGGCGTGTAGGTCCGCATCAGGAAGTTCAGGTTCTCGGCGAGCACCCGCCGGCTCGTGCCGGGCATCACCACCTGCGACACGGACCCGAGGGAGAGGGCCTCCTTCGGGTTCATCAGCTCCGCCTCGTAGCGGGTGGTGAGAGCGGCCAGCCCGGCGTCGCGCTGCTTCGCCGCCTGGGCCTCGGGTGTGCCGTCGGCGATCGCCTTGCGGTAGTCCGAATCGAGGGCCCGGATCTCGTCCTTGTAGACGAAGTCCTTGCCCGCCGGACCCATCACCGCGATCCGCGCCATCGGCATCGTGAAGACCATGTCGGCCCCGACGAAGTGCGAGTTGTAGCTGGCGTAGGCGCCGCCGAAGGCATTGCGGATGATCAGGGTCATCGACGGCACGCGCACGTCGATGATCGAGTCCAGGAAGCGACGACCCTCGAGGATGATCCCGCCCGACTCCTGCTCCCTGCCGGGAAGGAAGCCCGTGGTGTCCTCGAGGAAGATCAGCGGGATGTTGTAGAGATTGCAGAAGCGGATGAAGCGCGTGCCCTTGCGCGCGGCTCCGATGTCGATCTGCCCCGAGGCCACCGCCGAGTTGTTGGCGACGAAACCCACCACGTGTCCACCGATTCGGCCGAAGGCGGTGATCAGGTTGCGGGCCCGGGCGGGCTGGAGCTCGAAGTACTCGCCGTGGTCGCAGATCTGCTGAAGGAAGAGCGTGATGTCGAGGGGTGAGTTCATGCCGGCGGGCTGGTGGAAGGTGCGCCGGAACAGAATGTCCTCCTCGACCGTGAAGCGATCGATCGGATCGGAGGTGGGCCGGAACGGCGCCAGCTCGGCGTTGTGGTTGGGCAGGTAGGTCAGCAGGCGGAGCGCCGTGCGCAGGGCGCCCAGCTCGTCGTCGGTGGTGAGGTCGGCGACGCCGTTCAGACCGTGCACGCCGGGACCGCCCAGGTCCTCCGCAGAGACGTCCTCGCCCAGGACGCTCTTCACCACGCCCGGCCCGGTCAGACCGATGAAGGTCTCACCGGCCTGGACCACGAAGGATCCCTGTCGCGGCAGATAGGCGCCGCCGCCGGCGTTGTACCCGAACATCAGGCTGATGCTGGGCACGCGCCCGCTGATCCGACGCAGCGCCGTGAACGCCTCGCTGTAGCCGTCCAGGCCGCCGACGCCGGCGGGCACGAACGCCCCGGCCGAGTCGTTCATCCCGATCAGCGGAATGCCGCGATCGGCGGCCATGTAGATCAACCGCGCGAGCTTTGCCCCGTTGGTCGCGTCCATCGATCCAGCGCGCAGGGTGAAGTCGTGGCCGTAGACGGCGACGTCACGGCCGTCGATGTCGAGGATGCCGGTGACGATCGCGGCGCCGTCGAGACTCGGGCCCCAGTTCTGGAAGGTCAGGTTCGGCTCGCGGTCGGAGAGCACGCGCAGCCGCTCGAACACCGTCATCCGGTTCTTGGCGTGCTGCGTGCGCACGCGATCGGGACCGCCACCGCGCTTCGGTCGTTCGAGCAGCTCGCGCCCGAGCTCGAGCGCCTTGTCGTAGATCGTGTGCGGCGCGTCGGTGGGCGAGGCCGGGGCCGACACCCCGGCCAGGGGGTTGTCGAGCCGGTATGCGGGGAAAGTCGCGTTCATTCGGAGGTGGTCCCGCCGGGCGCGGCGCGCGGACCTCGGGCTTGAGGACGGTCCGGCACCCTACCCGAGACCCTAGAGGTTGGCGACCGTCTCCTCGAGACGGCGCCGGTATTCCGCGAGGTCGAGCTTCTGGCGGGCGACTCCGCTCTCGATGGCCGCCTGGGCCACTGCCAGCGGGACGTATTGGAGGATCCGCGTGTCGAAGGGCTTGGGGATGATGTAGTCGGGACCGAAGTCGAAGACGTCGCGCGGATAGGCGTCGCGCACCACCTTCGGCACGGCCTCGCCACGCACCGCCAGCTCGGCGAGCGCGTACACGGCCGCGAGCTTCATCTGCTCGTTGATCTTCCGCGCCCGTGCGTCCAGGGCGCCCCGGAAGATGAAGGGGAAGCCGAGCACGTTGTTGACCTGGTTCGGGTAGTCCGAGCGGCCGGTCGCCAGGATCGCGTCGGGACGCACGCGCCGGGCGACGTCCGGGGAGATCTCGGGGTCGGGATTCGCCATCGCGAAGATGATGGGGTGGTCGGCCATGCTGCGCACCATGTCCTCGGTGACCAGTCCGGCCTGGGAGAGCCCGACGAAGACGTCGGCGCCGCGCATGGCTTCGGCAAGGGTGCGGCTCTCGCTCGGCCAGGCCCACTCCTGCTTGTAGGGGTTCATCCCGTCGCTGCGGTCGGCGTGGATCACGCCTCGGCTGTCGCACAGGGTGATCTGGCGCTCCGGCACGCCGAGGTCGCGGTAGAGGCGCGCGCAGGCGATGCCCGCGGCGCCCGCTCCGTTCAACACGATGCGCGTCTCGGCGAGCGCGCGGTCGGTGAGCTGGGCGGCGTTGAGCAGGGCGGCGCCGGAGATGATCGCGGTGCCGTGCTGATCGTCGTGGAAGACCGGGATGTCCAGGCTCTCGACCAGGCGCGCCTCGATCTCGAAGCACTCGGGAGCGCGGATGTCCTCGAGGTTGATTCCGCCGAAGCCGGGGGCGATCAGCTCCACGGTGCGCACCACCTCGTCGGGGTCCTGGCTGGCGATCTCGATGTCGAAGACGTCGATGTCCGCGAAGCGCTTGAAGAGGACCGCCTTGCCCTCCATCACCGGCTTGCTGGCGAGGGGGCCGATGTTCCCGAGCCCCAGTACGGCCGTGCCGTTCGTGACGACCGCGACCAGGTTGCCGCGACCCGTGTACTTGAAGACCAGGTCCGGGTCGCGCGCGATCTCCCGGCAGGGCTCGGCAACCCCGGGGGTGTAGGCGAGAGAGAGGTCTTCCTGGGTCTTGGTGGGCTTGGTCGGGCTGATCTTGATCTTGCCCGGTCGACCTTCGGAGTGATAGGCGAGCGCCTGCTCACGCGTGATCACGGCGGTCCTCGGAGGGGTGTGGGGGCGAAGACCGGGCCCGGGGCCCGATCGGAACCTGTCATCGTACCAGATCAACCGCCCTTCCGAGCGCGTCGGAGCGGTCCCCCGACCGCCGAGCGGGTCGGGCCGAGCCCGGGAGCCCGGCTCAGGACGAGTGGCCGAGGGCTCGGGAGAGCTCGTCGGCCGCGGCGACCGTTCGCAGGCGCAGGTCCCCCGCCAGCGCCTCCTCGCCGACCCGGAACAGCGGGGCCGACACGGAGATCGCGGCGACCAGGTCGCCATCCCGACCGTGCACCGGCGCCGCCGCGCAGCCGAGGCCGACCTCGAACTCGCCGAGATCGACGGCGTAGCCGTGCCCCGCCACCGTGCGCAGGTGCTCGAAGAACTTGATCGGGTTCTCGATGCTGCGCTCGGTGCGACGGGGCAGCTTGCCTCGCCGCGCCATCCCTTCGTCGAACTCGCGCCAGATGCGCTCGGGAGAGCAACCCAGCAGAACCTTGCCGAGCGCGGTGCAGTGCAGTGGAGCCCGCCGCCCGCTGCGGACGGCCACCGCGATCTCGCGCTCGGGCGCCAGACCGGCGACGTGCACCAGCTCCAGCCCGTCGCGCACGGCGAGGTGGACGGTCTCCCCCGTGTCGTGCTGGAGGCGCTCGAGCACGAGTCGGGCCCGCTCGAGCAGCGGCCGGGCTCGGCTGAACGCCTGGCCGAGCATGTGGCACGCCAGGCCGAGCCGGTAGCGCTCGGTCGACGGACACTGCTCGATGAAGCCCACCTGCTCCAGCGTCGCGAGCAGGCGGAAGACATTGTTCTTGTGAAGGCCGAGCCGGCGGGCGAGCTCGGCCACACCGATCTCGTCCTCGTCGAGGAAGGCTTCCAGCAGACGAAGCGCGTTGGTCACCGTCTGGATCGCGTAGTCGCTCTTCGGCTTCCTCAGCGTCGGCGTCGATGTCGGCATCCGCCTGCGTCCTTGGCCCCTCAGCCGCGATCACAAGCGCCCGGACGTCGGGTGATGGGAAAGGGGGGCACCCAGAAAGTCCCATCGCACCGTCGACGCCGGTCTCCGCGACGCGTGCCGCGGACGTCAGGTTCTTATCGCAGCGTCGGGAAGAGTGTCAACCGAATCGTGAGCAGAAAAATCCGGCAGAGGACGCATCGACTCTTCTCTGTGTATACGGTCCACCGTCCACCGTCCGACGCGGAATACGGAATCCGTCGCCGAGCTCGAAGCGACCCGGGGTCGGGAATTTCTCAGGACGCGGGTTCGTCGTCGGGCTCGGCGGCGGCCTCGCCTTCGCTCGCGAGCAGCTCGAGGACCAGGATGCCGACGCCGACGACGATGAACGTGTCGGCGAGATTGAAGTCGGGCCAGCTGTAGCCGCGCCAGAGCTTGAAGTGGAGAAAGTCGACGACCTCGCCGCGGAAGACCCGGTCCAGCAGGTTGCCGACGGCGCCACCGAGAATCAGGCCGAGCGCGAGCGCCGACAGCCGGTCCCCCGGGGCCAGCTGCCGGAAGAAGGAGAGGATGATCAGCACGGCGACGAGCGAGACGCCGATGAAGACCGCCAGTCGGATCTGCGGATCACCATCGGCGAACAGGCCGAAGGCGGCACCGGGATTGCGCACGTGAGTGAGGTAAAAGAACCCCTCGATCACGGGAATGCGGTCGGCGTAGGAGAGATTGCGATCGACCACGTACTTGGAGACGAGGTCGAGCGGCAGACTGATGGCGAAAGCGACTAGCGCAAACCAGTACTTGGGCTGCATCACGGGCGCGGAACCTATCACGGGGGTCGGGGTGGGTCTAACGGAGCTCGGCCGCGCTCAGCTGGCCGTCGCCCCACACGGCGGGTGCGCCTCGAGCAGCCGCATCGAGCAGCACTCGCGCCTCTCGATCTCGACCCTGGAGCGCGAGCGCCGCGCCCCGCAGTCCGTCGCAGTGTAGCCGCGCCCCGGGGGAGTCCAGGTCGAGGGATTCGAGCAGGCCGGCGGCGCGATCGACATACGCCAATGCGCTGCGCGCCTCGCCGACTTCGACGTAGTGACGGGCGAGGGCCAGGTACGCCCAGGGATTGCTCGCGTCGACCTGAAGTGCGCGCTCGTACTGGCTGACGCCGAGCGCGCTGTCGCCCGCGATCTCCGCGTCGAGACCCGCGACGACGAAGTCCTGGCTGGCGCGGAAGACATCGTCCCCCCCGGAGAGCTGGGAGACCCGCGGCGTCGTGCCGCGCGTCACGACGCCGGCGCAGCCCGCCAGCGCGACCAGCGCCAGCGCGGCGAGCAGCCGGATCAGAGGTTTTCGCTCAGCCATCGCAGGAAACGCCGGTGGATCGCGTCGGACTCGGGACTGTCCCCGTCGGGGCAGAACGTAGTGGGCAGGGTTCCGGGCAGGAAGTACTCGCTGCGGTGCTCCGGGCAGCCGCGTAGCGCGATCGCCCCGGTCGACGGTGCGATCTCGGCGCGCTCGAGGTCCGGGGGTCGGGGAAAGGCGCCCCGCACCGTGCCCCCCGACACGTCCTCCATGAAGCGCCGCCAGATCGGCATCGCGCCGACGCTGCTGGCGAGGCCGATGCTGCGCGGCTCGTCGAATCCGATCCAAACGACGGCCACCAGCTCGGGCGTGAAGCCCACGAACCACAGATCGCGCTCGTCGTCGGTGGTTCCGGTCTTGGCCGCGATCGGACCGCGCAGACCACCCGCGTACAGACCGGCGGCGGTCCCGCGCGTCGCAACACCCTCGAGCAACGAGGTGGCGAGGAAGGCCGTGCCCGGGTCGAGCACGCGCTCGAAGCGCAACTCCCGGCGGGCGAGCACGTCGCCCGCGGGATCGACCACGTCCTCGATCGCCTGGGTCTCGGGGCGAACGCCGCCGCTGGCGAGCGTCGCGTAGGCGCGCGCCAGCTCGAGGGGAGTGATCTCGGCTGTGCCGAGCGCCAGGCTCGGCACAGCGGGCAGGTGGCTCTCGATGCCGAGCCGGTGGGCCACCTCCACCACCTGGTTCAGCCCCACTTCGCCTGCGAGGCGCACGGTGGCCACGTTGAGGGAGCGCTCGATGGCCTCGCGCACGCCGACCCGTCCGTGGTACTTGCCGTCGAAGTTCTGGGGGCGCCAGGGCCCGTTGGGAGTCGACAGCTCGAGCGGGGAGTCGTCGAGCACGCTGGCGAGGGTGATCACCGGACCGGCGGCACGCGGCTCGAGACCGGCGACGTACACGAAGGGCTTGAACACGCTCCCGGTCTGACGCCGGGCCTGGCTGCAGCGGTCGAACTGGGAGACGCGATAGTCGCGACCGCCCACCAGGGCGAGCAGCTCCCCCGTCTGAGGCCGCAGCACCACGAGACATCCCTGCAGGCGGCGGCCGGGATCGTCGCTGGCGAGAGAGGGTCGCCGCTTCTCGATCGCCTCCAGCCCCTCGTGCAGCGCGCGCGCGGCGATCTGCTGGAGGCGACGGTCGAGGGTCGAGTAGATGCGCAGGCCCTCCTCGGTGAGCTGCTCCGAGGAATAGGTCTCGGTGAGCTGGCGGTGCAGCAGGTCGAGGAAGTACCGCGCGTCGCCCGACTCGGGCGTCACCGTGGCGAGGCGCAGTGGCTCCGCGATGGCCAGCTCGTACTGCTGATCCGTCAGCCGGCCCTGGTTCTTCATCAGCTCGAGCACGAGGTTGCGCCGCGCGATGGCGCGCTCGGGCTCCCGGTAGGGCGAGATCCCGTTGGGGCTCTGGATGATCGCCGCGATCAGCCCCGACTCGGCCACCGTCAGGCGGCTGGCGGGCTTTCCGAAGTAGAGGTGCGACGCCTCCCCCACACCGTGCACGGCCGTCGCACCGCGCTGTCCGAGATAGATCTCGTTCAGGTAGGCCTTGAGGATGGCATCCTTGTCGTAACGGGCCTCGACGATCAGCGCCATCGCCGCCTCGCGCAGCTTGCGCGAGAGCGTGCGCTCCGGAGTGAGGAAGAAGTTCTTCACCAGCTGCTGGGTGAGTGTGCTGCCCCCCTGCTCGACGCGGCCCGCACGCAGGTTCGCCAGCGCGGCGCCGGCGATCCGCCGCAGGTCGATTCCGGGGTGCGTCTCGAAGCGCTGGTCCTCGACCGCCAGCACCGCGTCGATCAGGTAGCGGGGGAGCTCGTCGAGGACGACGAGCTCCCGCTGCTCGCGCACCGGTCCGTAGTACGCTCCCAGCGGCTCGGGCTCGAGCATGACCGCACCCATGGACCGGCCCGTGGGCAGCTCGCGGATGTCGGCGATCTTCGACCCGCGAAGCCGGATCACGATGTCGCGGTCCGGCTCGGGGCGGGTGGGGTGCTCGAAGGCGCGCAGGTGGACGCGCACGCGACCGCTCTCCCAGACGAGCTGCCCGGGGGGCAGATCGGTGGCCGAGCCGGCGTCGCGGTAGCCGAGGCGCATCAGGGACTCGCGGAGCCCGAAGCGCTGCCAGTCCATCCCCGGGTACAGGATGGCCGGCGCGCTGTAGACCCGGGACGGCAGCCGGAACTGGGTGCCCTCGAAGCGGGCCCGAACCTGGCGGTCGAGACCGACCAGGGTCGCCGCGACGGCGAAGCCGCCGGTGAAGCTCGCGGCGAGCACTCCCCAGCCGAGCAGCCGCATCCAGCGGGGGATGCGCCATCGGCTTCCCCCGCCCCGACCTCCGCCGCCGCCGCGGGGGGCGCGCGAAGTGCCGCGCCGCCGGCGCGGGGCGCCGGTGCGCCGTCCAACACCCGCTCGTGCCAACGACCTCTCTCCCAAACCCGCCGACGAGGACGGTAGCTTGCGCCGCGACCCGGCGTCACCGAGATTCGGGCTCCATGAGTCGCGGCGGGGATGGAAGACGAGCGCGACCGGCGGCGGACTCCCCCGACGCGCCGGCGCCGCAAGGGTCGACGTCCAAGCCCTGGGGGGGTCGCTTCCGCGAGGACACCGACCCCACCGTCGAGCGCTTCTCCGCCTCGATCGACTTCGACCGCGCCCTCGCCCGCTACGACCTGCGTCTGTCTCTCGCCCACGCGGAGATGCTGAACCGGGTCGGGCTGCTCGAGGAGGCCGACCTCTCCGCGCTCCGCCGCGGCCTTGCCGACATCGCCTCCGAGATCGAGGCCGGCCGGTTCCCCTTCGACGCCTCGCTCGAGGACATCCACATGAACGTGGAGGCGCGGCTGCGCGATCGGATCGGGGCGGCGGCGGGCCGCCTGCACACGGGACGCAGCCGCAACGATCAGGTCGCCACCGATCTCTCCCTCTACCTGCGCGACGCTGCGCGGGCGGCGCGCGCGGGCCTGCTCGGGCTCCAGGAGGTGCTGATCGCCCGGGCCCGCGAGCACGTCGACACCGTGCTCCCGGGCTACACGCACCTCCAGCGCGCCCAGCCGGTCCGGCTCGCCCACCACTGGCTCGCCTTCGTGGAGATGTTCGGGCGCGACGGACAGCGCTTCCGCGACCTCGGCACGCGGCTCGCCCTGTGCCCGCTCGGCTCGGGCGCACTCGCGGGCTCGACGCTGCCGCTCGACCGGGAGGCCACGGCCCGCGCCCTCGGCTTCGCCGCGCCCTCGCGCAACAGCATGGACGCAGTCGCGTCGCGCGACACGGGGCTCGAGTTCCTCGCCCACGGGGCGATCGCCCAGGTGCACCTGTCGCGCCTGGCCGAAGAGCTGGTGCTGTGGTCCACGGCGGAGTTCGGCTTCGTCGAGCTGGCCGACGCCTACTCGACGGGCTCGAGCCTGATGCCCCAGAAGAAGAACCCGGACGTGCCGGAGCTGGTCCGCGGGAAGGCGGGGCGCGCGATCGGCAATCTGGTGGCGCTGCTCACCGTGCTCAAGGGCCTGCCGCTGACCTACAACCGCGATCTCCAGGAGGACAAGGAGCCGATCTTCGACACGGCACGCACGCTGCGCGACTCGCTCGAGGTGATGGCGGGGGCGATCGCCACGCTGCGCGTGGACGCCGGTCGCATGCGCGCGGCCGCCGACGATCCGATGCTGCTCGCCACGGACCTGGCCGAGGCCCTGGTGCGCCAGGGCGTCCCCTTCCGCGAGGCCCACGAGGCGGTGGGCCGGATCGTCGCCCACTGCGTCGAGAAGGACGCCGACCTGCGCTCGCTCTCGCGCGAGGATCTGCGCGCCTTCCACGCCGGATTCCCGTCTGGCGCGAGCGAGCTGCTCTCGCTGGAGCGGGCCCTGGAGGAGCGATCGCTGCCCGGAGGGCCGGCGCGCCAGCGCGTGCTCGAGTCCCTCGACGTCGCGGAAGCGGAGCTGCGCACCGCCCGGCGCGAGCTGGAGTCCGCTCCGTGACT
The DNA here is from genome assembly GCA_964653555.1 of uncultured Spirochaetales bacterium. GTDB lineage: Bacteria > Myxococcota_A > UBA9160 > UBA9160 > SMWR01 > JAHEJV01. The sequence continues at coordinate 12,092 of CAZZFT010000148.1, forward strand.
CGCCCCTCGAGGCAGCGCGCGCGGGCGCTCCTCGTCTCCCTGGCACTCGGCCTGTGCGCGTGCGGACACTACGCGCCGCCGATCCGCCCCAAGCCCGCCGAGGCCGCGGGCGCCGCGACGTCGGCGCCCGCGCATCCCGACGACGACGAGGAGACCCGACGCGATGCCCCGTGAGCTCCCGTTCACCAAGATGCACGGCGCCGGCAACGACTTCGTGGTGCTCGACAGTCTACGCGACGCTCTGCCGCCGATCGAGCCGATCGCGGCATTCCTGTGCGACCGCCACCGGGGTATCGGCGCCGATCAGCTTCTGGTGGTGCGCCCCAGCACGAGCGCCGACTTCCGGATGGAGATCTGGAACGCGGACGGCTCCCAGGTGGAGATGTGCGCCAACGG
>CAZZFT010000149.1:0-12437 GCA_964653555.1 uncultured Spirochaetales bacterium
AGATGCAGGACGACGCCACCTACAAGCAGTGCCGCGTGATGGTCGAGCTCGCCAAGCAGCTCGCGAAGAAGGATCCGGAGCTGCGCGTGGCCTACCAGTTCAGCGAAGCGGATCTCGCCGACGCCTAGCCTACCGCGCGTCCCTGCCACCGCGTCCGCCAGCGCTCCAGCTCCAGATACACCACGGGCGTGATGTAGAGGGTGAGCAGCTGCGACACGACGAGCCCTCCGACGAGGGCCACGCCGAGCGGCTGTCGCAGCTCGGCGCCGGCGCCGAGGCCGAGGGCGATCGGCAGCGCGCCGAAGAAGATCGCCAGGGTGGTCATCAGGATCGGTCGGAAGCGATGGCGGCAGGCGTCGCGGATCGCGGGCTCGGGCGGAGCTCCCTCCTCCCGCGCGGCGATCGCGAAGTCGATCATCATGATCGCGTTCTTCTTCACGATCCCGACCAGCAGGATCACGCCGACCAGGGCGATCACGCTGAAGTCCATCCCGAGGGCGACGAGCGCGAGGATCGCCCCGATGCCGGCCGAGGGCAGACCCGACAGGATGGTGATCGGGTGGAGGAAGCTCTCGTAGAGCATGCCGAGCACCAGGTAGATCGCGAGCACGGCGAGCAGCACCAGGAAGCCCTGTCCCGCCAGGCTCTGCTCGAAGGCGAGCGCGGTTCCCGCGAAGCCTCCCCGCACCTCCTCGGGAAGACCGACGCGGCGCTCGAGCGCGGCGATCCTCGCGGCGGCCTCGGAGAGCGCGGCGCCGGAGCGCAGATCGAACGAGAGGGTGACCGCCGGGATCTGGCCGCGGTGGTTCACCGAGAGCGGACCGACGCTGCGCGCGATCTGCGCGACGGAGTCGAGCCGCACGGGCTTCGTCCCGTCGCCCCGCACCACCAGTCGACCCACGTCCTCGGGCTCGGCGCTGCGACTGTTGGCGCTCTCCAAGATCACCGCGTGCTCGTTCGCCGAGGTGTAGAGCGTGGCCACCTGCGCGTTGCCGTAGGCGGCGTAGAGGGCGTTGCGCACGGCTTCGAAGGAGACACCCGCCGCGGCAGCGCGTTCGGGATCCACCTCGACCACCGCCTTCGGGCTTCCGAGCTGGAGATCCGAGTTGACGTCCACGAACAGCGGGTCGTCGGCCATGGCCGCGCGCAGGGTCTCGGACCAGGTCTGGAGCACGGACAGGTCGGTGCCCTGGAGGACGTACTGGTAGAGCCCCTTCGTCGAGCGCGTCCCGACCGAGATGTTCTGCGACGGCTGGAGGTGGACTTCCATGCCGGTGACCCCCCGCAGCGCCTTGCGCAGGCGCGCGAGCACGGCGAAGGCCGAGGGCCGGTCACCGCGCGGCACGAGCTCGATGAAGACCCTCCCCTGGTTACTGGTGCCCCGCCCCCCGCCGATGCCGCTGAACAGGCTCCTCACCGCGGGGTCCGCGCGCACGATCGCCTCGACCGCCTGCTGCTTGCCCAGCATCGCCTCGAAGGACAGGTCCTGGGCGCCCTCGGTCTGTCCGAACAGGAAGCCGGTGTCCTCGAGCGGGAAGAACCCCTTCGGCACCACGACGTAGGCGAGGATGCTCGCCGCCAGCGTCGCGACGGTGAGGGCGAGCACCCAGGGCGCGCGAGACAGGACGCCGTCGAGGCTGCGCGTGTAGGCGCGAGTCATCCCGCCGAAGCGGTCGGCGCGCGGCCGCGGCCGCAGCCAGCGAGCGCATAGCATGGGGGTGAGGGTCAGCGAGACCAGCGCCGAGACGCCGATCGCGATACACACGGTCACCGCGAACTCCCGGAACACCCGTCCGACGATCCCGCCCATGAACAGGATCGGGATGAACACGGCGATCAGGGAGAGCGTGATCGAGAGGATCGTGAACTGGATCTCGCTCGCGCCGCGGATCGCCGCCTCGAGCGGCGCCAGGCTCTCTTCGATGTGCCGCACGATGTTCTCCATCATGACGATGGCGTCGTCGACGACGAACCCGACGCTGAGCGTCAGGGCGAGCAGCGAGATGTTGTCGAGGCTGAAGCCGCACAGGGCCATCCCGGCGTAGGTCGCGACCAGCGACACCGGAACCGCCAGCGCCGCGACCGCCGTGGCGCGCCAGTCGCCCAGGAACGCGTAGATCACCCCGATCACCAGCACGACGGTGACGAAGAGCGTCAGCTGCACGTCGCGAGCGGAGTCCTTCACGGCGAGCGAGCGGTCGAAGAGCGGCGTGACGGTGATGCCCGCCGGGATGTCGTTGCGCGTGGTCGCCAGGAGCGAGCGGACTGCTTCGACCACCTGGATCGTGTTGGCGTCGGACTGGCGCTGGATCGCCAGCACGATCGCCGGCTTGCCGTCGATCGCGCCGTAGGCGAAGGGATCCTCCGTACCGGCCTGGACCGAGGCGATCTGTCCGAGCCGCAGCGGGACCCCGTTCCGCCAACCCACGATCAGGTCCGCGAAGCTCTCCGGATCGACGGGCTGCCCGGACACGTCGAGGGTGAAGAGCTGGTGCGGCCCGCTGACCGTACCCACCGGCGCGTTGGAGCGGGCGGCCGAGATCGCGCGGCCCAGGTCCGCGAAGGAGAGCCCCAGCGGCTCGAGCCGCTCGGGATCCACCTCGATCCGCACCGCGAACTTCTGCTCCCCGTAGATCAGCACCTGGGCGACGCCCGGGAGCGCGGAGATGCGCTCGGCGAGCACCGTGTCCGCGTACTCGTCCACGCGGTAGGAGGGCAGCGTGTCGGAGGAGAGCGCCACGAAGAAGACCGGGGCGTCGGACGGGTTGACCTTCCGGAAGGTGGGCGGTGTAGTCATCTCCGACGGGAGGCGCGGCAGCGTGGCCGCGATCGCGGACTGCACGTCGAGGGCGGCGTCGTCGATGTCCCGGTCCAGGTCGAACTGGAGCGTGATCTGGGTCCTGCCCTGGTAGCTGGAGGAGGTCATCTCGGTGACGCCGGAGATCGTCGACAGCTGCCGCTCGAGGGGCGTGGCGACGGTGGCCGCCATCGTCTCGGGGCCGGCGCCGGGCAGCTCGGCCGAGATCGTGATCGTCGGGAAATCGATGTCCGGCAGCGCGCTCACCGGCAGCGAGCGGTAGCCGGCCGCACCGGCGACGATCCCGGCGGCCATCAGCAGCACCGTGAACACGGGGCGGCGGATGCAGAAGACCGGGAGCGTCAAGGAGCCGCTTCCTCGTCGGGCCCCTCGGCGATGCGCACCGGGGAGTCGTCGCGCAGCGCCACCAGGCCGTCGATCGCCACGAGCTCGCCCTCTTCGAGCCCCGAGGACACCACGGCCAGCCCGCCCTCGTAGCGCTCCACGGAAACCGGGCGCGCATGGGCCACGTCGCCCGCGATCACGAACACGAAGTCGCCCTCGGGTCCGCGCTGCACCGCGAGCCCGGGAACCGTCAGGGCGTTCGGGCTCCCGCCCACGTCGATCTCGGCGGCGACGCTGCGCCCCGGCCACAGGGAGTGGTCGTCGTTCGCGAACTCGGCGTGCACCAGGAAGCTGCCCGTGGCCGGATCGATGCGGTTGTCGACGAAGGTCAGCGTGCCGGTCTCGGGCAGCCGGGCGCCGTCGCGCTCGAGCGCGACCTGCACGGTGCCGGCGGCGAGCCGGGCGCGCAGCGGCTCGAGCAGGCTCTGGGGAAGTCCGAACTCGACGCGGATCGGCGCGATCTGCTCGATCACCGTCAGGGGCGGGTCGCCGTTCGCCTCCACGTTGTTGCCCGGAGTCACCGCGACGACCCCGGTGCGCCCGGAGATCGGCGCCGTGATGTGCGTGTAGCCGATCTGGACCCGCGTCCCCGAGATCGCCGCCCGGGTCACGTCGACCTTCGCCCGCGCCGACTCGTAGGCCGCCTTGGCCTGGTCCAGGCTGGCGGGCGAGGCCACCCCGCCGCTCTCGAGCTCGCGGGCGCGGTCGTACTGATCCCGCGCGTTGGTGAGCTCGGCCTGGTCGGCCTCGAGGGTGGCGAGCAGCTGGCGCAGCTCGTCCTGGAGCGAGCGGTCGTCGAGCGTGAACAGGAGCTGCCCCGCCTCCACGTCGTCGCCCTCCCGGAAGTGGACGGCCGTGACCACCGAGTCGATCCGCGAGCGGATCGCGACGGTCGCGATCGGCTGCACGGTCGCCGGAGCCCGGTAGGTGGTCGGAACCGTCTTGCGGACGGCCGGCGCCACGCCCACGGCCACCGGCGGCCGCCCCGCTTCGGGGGGATCCGCGTCACCGCACCCCAGGCTCCACGCGGCGGCGATCGCGACCCCTGCGGCGAGCGCCCCGGCGAGCAGCTCGCGGCGAGAACGGACCATGACAGCTTCTCCCCCTACGATCCTGGCGCGCGTGCAGTTGGGGAGACGTTACGGCTCCCCGGTCGCGCGGGCGCACCCCTCCGGATCCGCCCTGCGAATGCAAGGGCTTGGACGCCGCTCGGGGGCTCCCGTCCTGGTGCGGGAGGCGGTCGGCGCCTCGGGAGTCCAGCCCAGCACGAGGAGGCCCCGGAGCCCCCCTTCCCTCCAGGCGGACCGGGCCCGGGGTGGCGCCCGCGCGCGTAGCCTCACTCGGAGTCGGGGTAGATGCCCTTGAGGCCCATGCGCCGCGTCACCCAGGCGTCGGTACCGTGCATCAACACGAAAGCGATCACCGACAGCAGGACCAGGGCCGTCGTGCCGCCCTCGGCGACCTCCCCGGCTTCGTCGGGGAGCAGGAAGGCGGCCGCGACGAGGCCCCAGCCGAACAGCGCGCCGAGGATCTCCACCAGCCCGAGGAGATGGTGGCCCAGGTACAGGTCACCGAGGCCGGGGAACACCAGGCTCAGCCAGCCGGCCTTGGCGCCGGACTTGAAGCCCTTCGCACACCGGCTGCACCGCTCGGGGAGTCCGATCACGCGGTGACCGCAGTGCGGGCACAGATTCTCGCGGCCCGAGACCGGCGCCTCGCTGCGGACGGCGTCGACGTGGGCGGCGATCCGGTCCCGGAGCTGCTTGCGGTCCTTGCGCGGAATCCGCATCAGGTAGTGGGTCTTCTTGTCGCGGGTGACCAGGCCGATGTAGCCGAGGGTCGCCCGGGCGAACTTCGCGACCGCGTTGTAGCGGATCTGCGACTTCAGCTGGAGCACTCTGTTCCGCGAGCTGATCTGGATCAGCAGAATGCGCCGGTTGGTCAGGATCACGGCGCGGCGGTTGAGCAGATAGGCCCACATCCCCATGAAGTAGGACTCGAAGAAGGAGTACTCGACGCCCCAGCTCACGAACTCCACGAACTCGCCCTCGGCCAGGTACGAGCGCACGCGCTCGTCGATCTGCTGCATCAGCTTCAGGCGCCGCTTCTCCAGCCGGCGCGCGCCGAAGCCCTCGGCGCTGAAGATCTGGTCGAAGCGATAGGGGAGGTTGGCCTGGCGGACGTTGACGAGGTCGCGCGGGTCGCTCGCGCTGCGGAGGATGGCTTCCATGGGGGGGCTCCGATGCTGAGCCGCCGACGGCTGGTCCCGCCCCGCGGGAGGCCAGCCGATCAGTGGTGAGATCCCCTCGTGATTCGGCGGGCGGAGGGCATCGGTGAAGCGATTTTGGAGCACCCCCGGGGAGCACCTGGGCGCCAGGCGGGTGGGGCCGCGTCGACCTACGTGCGGAGCAGCTTCGCGTAGCCGTCGAGCACCCCCAGCACCTCCTCGGCCGGCCGCGAGGGCACGGGGAAGAGCACGCGGGTGATGCCGGCGTCGCGGCAGCGGGCGACCACGTCGGGGGCGGGCGGACAGAAGTAGATCGTGACCGGGAAGGCGTCGACGTCCCGGCCCGCCTCCGCGAGTGCGGTGTGCAGCACCGGCAGCAGGGCCACCGGGTCGTCGTCGCCGCCGCCCATCAGCGGGATCCAGCCGTCGCCGTAGCGCACCGCGCGCCGGATCGCGCGCCGGCCGGCACCGCCCACGTGGACCTTGGGGTGCGGTGTCTGGAGCGGCTTCGGCCACGCATAGCAGGGGCCAAAGTCGACGTGCTCGCCGTGGTACTCCGCCTTCTCCTCGGTCCACAGGTGCTTCATCGCCTCGATCCGCTCGCGCATCACCGCGAAGCGCAGATCCGGATCGGTGCCGTGGTCGGCGATCTCCGGGCGGTTCCAGCCACCGCCGACGCCGAACTCGAAGCGGCCGTCCGAGAACCGGTCCAGGGTCGCCACCTCCTTCGCCATCTGGAACACGTCGCGCTGGGGGACCAGGCAGATGCCGGTGCCGATGCGCAGCGTACTCGTCGCGGCCGCGGCCATCGCCAGGCCGACGAAGGGGTCGGCCACGGCGTAGTACTCGCGCGGCAGGCCCGGCTGTCCGGGCGGAGGCGGCCCGGGCGTCGCCTCGGAGACCGGGATGTGGGAGTGCTCGGCGAACCAGACCGATTCGAAGCCGCGCTCCTCGGCCGCCCGGGCGAACGCATCGGGGCGCATCGAGTCGTCGGTGGGGAAGTAAGTGAGTCCGAAGTGCATCGCGGGATGCTACCGGCCCCTCACCTTCCGGCGCGAGGGTCGGCGCTTGCCCCTGCCCCGCCGCGCGCGTAGGTTCCGCCGCTCCGTGATCCGCCTCGACTCCCTCTCCAAGCGCCACGGCAGCCAGATCCTGTTCCTGGAGGCCTCGGCGGCCGTGAACCGCGGCGACAAGGTCGGCCTGGTCGGTCCGAACGGCGCCGGCAAGACCACCGTCTTCCGCCTGATCACGCGGGAGGAGGAGCCCGACGCCGGACAGATCGCGATCGATCGCGGCGTCACCATCGGCTACTTCAGCCAGGACGTCGGCGAGATGAAGGACGAGAGCGTGCTCGAGGCGACGCTCGGCGGAGCGGGGCCCGTCTCCGAGGCGGCCCGCGACCTGCACGAGCTCGAGCACGCGCTCGCCGACCCGGATCGCGCCGACGAGATGGACGTCCTCGTCGATCGCTACGGGGAGGCCCAGACACGCTTCGAGGCGCTCGGCGGCTACGGGCTCGAGGCGCGGGCGCGCGCCGTGCTGGCCGGGCTCGGCTTCTCCGACGCGCAGGTGGAGGGAGACGTCGGCGCGCTCTCGGGCGGCTGGAAGATGCGGGTGGGGCTGGCGCGTATCCTGATCATGGAGCCCGACGCCCTGCTGCTCGACGAGCCTACCAACCACCTCGATCTGGAGTCGATCCTGTGGCTCGAGGGTTGGCTGCGCGCCTTCGACGGCGCCGTGGTGATGACCTCGCACGACCGCGAATTCCTGAATCGGATGGTCACTCGGATCATCGAGATCGACGGCGGCGATCTGCTCAGCTACTCGGGCAACTACGACTTCTACGAGCGGCAGCGCGCGCTGGCCGAGCGCGAGCAGGAGGCGCAGTACGCGCGCCAGCAGGCGATGCTCGCCAAGGAGGAGGCCTTCATCGCGCGCTTCCAGGCGCGGGCGAGCCACGCTGCGCAGGTGCAGTCGCGCGTCAAGAAGCTCGACAAGATCGACCGGGTGGCGCCGCCGAAGCGCCGCGAGGCGATCGAGTTCGCCTTCGCGCCGGCTCCGCGCTCGGGGGAGGACGTCCTGCGCCTCGAGGGCGTGGACAAGGCCTGGGGCGAGCACGTGGTGTTCGCCGGGCTCGACCTGTGGATCCGGCGCCGCGAGCGGTGGTGTGTGATGGGCGCCAACGGCGCGGGAAAGTCGACGCTGCTGCGGCTCGCGGCCGGCGTGTCCGAGCCCGACGCGGGCCGCGTGGCGATCGGCGCCTCGGTGAAGCTCGGCTACTTCGCGCAGCACTCGATGGAGCTGCTCGAGGCCGACCCCAGCGTGTGGCAGACGCTCGAGGCCGCTTTCCCCCAGGCCGGCGTCGGCTCGCTGCGCGCGCTGGCCGCGGCCTTCGGCTTCCCGGGAGACGAGGTGGAGAAGCGCTGTGGCCTGCTCTCGGGCGGGGAGAAGGCGCGCCTGGTGATGGCGCGCATGCTCTACGATCCGCCCAACTTCCTCGTCCTCGACGAGCCCACCAACCACCTGGACCTCGCCACCAAAGAGATGCTGATCCGCGCGCTCGCCGAGTACGAGGGCACATTGCTGCTGGTCTCCCACGACCGGCGCTTCCTGTCGGCCCTCACCGATCACGTGCTCGAGCTGTCGTCGGAGGGGCCGGTGGTCTATCCGGGCGGCTACGCCGAGTACGTGGTGGCCAGCGGACACGAGGCACCGGGCATGCGCGGCGCCGCTCCCGCGAGAGCCTCCTGAGCGCCACCGCTCCGGCGCCGCCGCGGGCCGTGCTCGTCGGCGTGCAGCTTCCGGGTATCGACGACGAGGCCTTCGCCTCTTCGCTCGACGAGCTGGCCCGGCTGGCGAAGACGCTCGGGCTGGCGGTCGTGGCGCGCCTCACCCAACGGCGGCCCCGCCTCGAGCCCGACGCGGTCCTCGGCGCCGGAAAGCTGATCGAGCTGGCCGGCTGGACCGGCGGAGACGGCGTCGTCCCGGTAGGACCGCGCAAACCGGCGCGGCGCCGCGAGCGGGAGCAGGACGGGGAGGAAGAGCCGCCCGAGCCGCGCGGCGGCGGCGCGCCGGACGAGCCGCCGCGCGCGACCCTCGTGCTGGTCGACCACGAGCTGACGCCCTCCCAGGCGCGCAACCTCGAGCGCGCCACCGGCGCCGAGGTGCTCGACCGCACCGCCGTGATCCTGGCGATCTTCCAGCGCCACGCCCGCACCCGCGAGGCGCGTCTCCAGGTGGAGGTCGCGCGCCTGTCCTACGTGGCGCCGCGCCTGCGGGAGACCGGCGGCGGCCGCGACCGTCAGGGCGGCGGCATCGGGGGACGCGGCGCGGGAGAGAGCGCGAGCGAGCTCGACCGTCGCAAGGTGCGCGACCGGATTGCCGAGCTGCGCGCGGAGCTGGCCTCGATCGAGCGCGAGTCCGGCGCGCGCCGTCAGCGGCGGTCGACGCAGAACACGGTGTCGCTCGTGGGATACACGAACGCGGGCAAGTCGTCCTGGATGCGCGCCCTCACCGGCAGCGGAGTGCTCGTCGAGGACAAGCTGTTCGCCACCCTCGGCACCACGGTCCGCGCCCTCCAGCCCGAAAGCGCGACGCGGGTGCTCGTCTCCGACACGGTCGGCTTCATCAAGCACCTGCCCCACGATCTGGTGGCGAGCTTCCGCTCGACGCTCGAGGAGGCGCGCGATAGCGACCTCCTGCTCCACGTCGTGGACGCCTCGGACCCGGCCTGCGAGGCGCAGATCGCGGTGACCTGCGAGGTGCTGGCGTCGATCGGCGCCACCGAGAGCCCGCGCTGGATGGTGCTCAACAAGGTGGACCGGCTCGACGCGGCGGCGCGGGCGCGCGTCGCCGCCGCCCATCCCGAGGCCCTGCTCCTGTCGGCGAAGCGCGGCGACGACGTGGCGCACCTGCGCGCCGAGCTGCTCGCCTTCTTCGAGCGCGACCTGGAGGAGGAGGTGCTGCTGGTCCCCTATGCCCTCCAGCGTCTGGTGGCCGAGGCGCATGCGCGCGGTCACGTACTGGAGCAGACCCACGACGCCTCGGGAACGCGCCTGCGTCTGCGCGCGGCCCCGGCCGTGCTCGCGCGGCTGCGCGACGCGTTGCGCGGGGACTGAGCGGGACCCACCGCGACTCTCCCGCGTCAGGCCAGGTAGAGCCCCACCACGGCGCGCAGGTCGGCGCGCGGGTCGCCCGACCTCGCGGCGATCAGGTAGCCGAACACGTTGGTGAGGCACAGGAACGCGCCGCGGCCGGGATCGAGCCCCGCGCGCAGCTCGCCCCGAGCCGCCCCCTCGACGAAGCGGCGCTCGAGCAGGTGCACCAGGGGGAAGGGCTGATCGGCCAGCGGGAGGGACTCGGGCGAGCGGGCGTAGATCATCACCGTGTCGCGCGCAACGCCCGGACCCTCGATGCTCGCGTAGACGTCCGCAATCGCGTCGGGGAGTGCCGTCAGCAGCTCGCGCAGGGTCTCGTGACCGGAGAGGCGCTCCACCATCTCCCGCTCCTTCTGCCACTCCAGCTCGAGCAGCACGTGCTCCTTGGTGGGGAAGTGGAAGTAGAAGCTCGGACGGGACACGCCCGCTCTGCGCGCGATCTCGGCGACGCTCGCCCGGTCGAATCCCACGCGGCGAAACTCGGCGAGTGCCGCGTCGAAGAGCTTCGCGCGGGTGCGCTGGCGCTGGAGCTCGCGTGTCCCCGGGCGCTCGAAGGGCGAGGCGGTCGCGCTCATCGAGGGCGCGATCCACACCGTCGCTCGCCGGGCCGCAGCGGGTCGGCGGTTTCGTGGGGGGAGGCGGCCATGCAGTCCTCGGGAGGGCGACTGTATCAGCATGGCGCTCCGATTGACGATCGTCAACGAACGGATTCGATCGTCAGGCCGTCCCGGACGAGCGTCAGCTCCCAGCGCGAACGTCCGCTGGTCCCCCTCACCGCGCTGCGCGGCCCGCGCAGCGAGCCGAAGGCTCGCGATGGCGGGCTCCTGGGTGGCTAGGCGGAGAGCTCGAGCATGCGCTCGATCGGGCGCAGCGCCCGCAGCCGGATCGGCTCGGGCACCTCCACCTGGGGCTGCAGGTCGCGCAGGCACAGGTAGAGCTTCTCGAGCGTGTTGAGACGCATGAAGGGGCACTGGTTGCACGCGCAGCTCTCGTCCATGCCCGGGGCCTGGATCAGCTGCTTCTCCGGCGCGCGCCGCTGGATCTGATGGAACACCCCGTCCTCGGTGGCGATGATCAGCGTCTTCGCGGGGCTGTTCACCGCGCGGTCGATGATCCCCGTGGTCGACGCGATGAAGTCGGCCTGGTCGAGCACGGCCTGGTCGCACTCCGGATGGGCGAGCACCTCGGCGTCGGGGTGCTTCACGCACAGCTGGGCCAGACGCTTGGCACTGAACTGCTCGTGGACGACGCACGCTCCGTCCCAGACGATCAGGTCGTCGCGGTCGAGCTGGCGCGCGACCCAGCGCGCGAGGTGGCGATCGGGCGCGAAGATCAGCGGCGCATCGCCGAAGGAGCGCGCCATCTTCACCGCGTTCGACGAGGTGCAGATGAGGTCGCTCATCGCCTTCACCTCGGCGCTGCAGTTGATGTAGGAGAGCACCTTCGCCCCGGGGTGGGCATCCTTGAAGGCCTGGAACTCGTCCGGTGGGCAGCCGTCGGCCAGCGAGCAGCCGGCCTCGAGGTCGGGCACCACCACGACCCGGTCCGGATTCAGGATCTTCGCCGTCTCGGCCATGAAGTGGACGCCGCAGAAGGCGATCACGTCCCGGTCCACCTTCGTGGCCGCCTGGGCGAGGGCCAGGGAGTCGCCGACGAAGTCGGCGAGGTCCTGCACCTCGGACTCCTGGTAGTAGTGCGCGAGCAGGACGGCGTTGCGCCGTTCCTTGAGCGCCAGGATCGCCTCCTCGAGATCGTCGGGGAAGGCGCCTGCGAGCGCGGTCTCGCTCGCCGAGGGGTGCGGGCCTGGCACTGCGGGATGGCGGCTGGGAGGGCGATCGGCCATGTCTCACCTTAGCTCGCGCTCGCGCGCGGGAGCCATTCGATGCCGAGCGTTGGAGCTGCGTTGCGCGGCGCGGTCGCATCGCCGCGACGGGACCGCGATCGATGGCGACGCCAGCCCTCTTTCGTTAGCCTTCTCGCGCACTTGCGCGTTGGTTCGTCCGTCGCGCCCGAAGCGAGCTGCCGATGAGCCCCCCCGACTCCCCGAAGCGCGACCGCCCCTGGGTGTTCCGCACCTATTCCGGTCATTCGTCGGCCCGCGCCAGCAACGCCCTCTACCGGAGCAATCTCGCCAAGGGCCAGACGGGTCTCTCGGTGGCCTTCGACCTGCCGACCCAGACCGGCTTCGACTCCGATCACCCGCTCGCGCGCGGCGAGGTCGGCAAGGTCGGCGTGCCCATCTGCCACATCGACGACATGGCGGCGCTGTTCGCCGGGATTCCGCTCGACCGCATGAATACGTCGATGACGATCAACGCCACCGCGGCGTGGCTGCTCGCCCTGTACGTCGCCACAGCCCAGCGGGGAGGCGTCGACGCGGTGGCGCTCTCGGGCACGACCCAGAACGACATCATCAAGGAGTACCTCTCGCGCGGCACCTACGTGTTCCCGCCCGAGCCCTCGATGCGCCTGATCAGCGACATGGTCGCGTACACCGTCGAGCAGATCCCGAAATGGAACCCGATCAACATCTGCTCGTATCACCTCCAGGAGGCGGGCGCGACACCCACCCAGGAGATCGCCTATGCGATGGCCAACGCGATCGCCGTGCTCGACGCGGTGCGCGAGCGCCCGGACGTGGCTGAGGCGGCGATCCCCGAGGTCGTGGGACGCATCTCCTTCTTCCTCAACGCCGGCATCCGCTTCGTCGAGGAGATCTGCAAGGCGCGCGCGATGGCGGAGCTGTGGGACGAGATCACGGCCGAGCGCTACGGCGTGGAGGACGCGAAGCTGCGCCGCTTCCGCTACGGGGTGCAGGTGAACAGCCTCGGCCTCACCGAAGCCCAGCCCG
>CAZZFT010000150.1:0-12409 GCA_964653555.1 uncultured Spirochaetales bacterium
AGCCGCGCTCGATCAGGATGCGGTCCTTGAAGGAGCCCGGCTCGGACTCGTCGGCATTGCAGACCAGGTACTTCGGCTTGTCCGTGCTCGCGGGCATGAACGACCACTTCATCCCGGTCGAGAAGCCCGCACCGCCGCGGCCCTGGAGGCCCGAGTCCTTCACCAGCTGGACCAGGTCGCCGGGCGCCATCTCCTTGAGCGCCTTGCGCGCCGCCTCGTAGCCACCGCGCGCCTCATAGCCGTCGAGCGTGGTGAACGCGTCGTCGGCGAAGTGCTCGCTGAGGTACTGGGTCTTGTAGGGAACCTTGAGCATGCGTTCGCGTCCCTACTCGAGAGCGTCCAGCACGGCCGCGGCCTTCTGGAGGTCGAGATCCTCGTGGTAGCCGTCGTCCACGCGCATCATCGGCGCGTAGGCACAGGCCCCGAGGCACTCCTCGTGGCCGAGGTGGATGCGTCCGTCTGTGGTGTTGCCAGAGTCGTCCACGCCGAGGTGCTCCTCCAGCTGGTGCAGCAGGACGCGGGCGCCGCGCAGCGAGCAGGGAAGATTGGTGCAGACGTACACGTGGTGGCGCGGCTGGGGCGAGGCGAAGAACATGTTGTAGAAAGAGATCACCTCCATCACCTCGATGGGGCGGATCTCGAAGATGTCGGCGAGGGCGCGCGCCGCATCGGCGTCGACGTGCCCGAGCTCCTCCTGCACGACGTGCAGCGCCGGCAGCAGCGCCCCGCGTTTGCGGGGGTACTTAGCGATCTCGGCGTCGATGCGGGCCCGGGCGTCCGCAGAGATCACCATTCGAGCCCGCCCTTCATCCATTCGTAGAGCAGACCGACCGCGAGCGGGATCGTGAACACGAACATCGCCCCGTAGCCGAACCAGCCCAGCTCGCGAAACACCGCGCCCCAGGGGTAGAAGAAGATCGCCTCCACGTCGAAGACGACGAACAGGATCGCGACCATGTAGAACTTCACCGCGTATCGCTGGCGCGGCGGCTGGATCTGGCGCTCCCCGCACTCGAAGGGCTCCTGCTTCTCGGCGAACTCGCGATGGGGTCCGAGCAGCAGGTGCACCCCGAGCATCCCGCACACGATGATCACGCCGAGCGCGACGACGACGAGGACGCCCGTGTACTCCGCGAGCATGATGCGCGCACTCCCCCGCTTCGAGTTACACGTACACGTGTAAGAGGGACGATGCGAAAGTGCCCGTCCCGTCGACGAAAACCGCGCGGAAGGTAGTGGGGGGTCCGAAGGGCGTCAAGAAACTTGGCGACCATTTCGCGCGATAGAATGCGCCCGTGGCGATCCCCGTCGGCGTCCTCGGAGCGGGCAGTTTCGGCACCTGTCTCGCCGTGCTGTGCGCCGGAAAGCACGATGTCGTGCTGTGGGCACGCCGACCCGAGACTGCGGAGGCGATCAACCGGGAGCGTCGGAATCCCCATTACCTCAGCGACCTTCGGCTGCCCGAGGCGGTGCGCGCCACCAGTGACCTCGGGGACGCCGTGGCCGATCGCGAGCTCGTGATCTGCGCCGTCCCGAGCCACGGCGTGCGCGACGTCATGGGCGAGGCTTCGGCGTGGATCCACCCGGACGCGATCGTGATCTCCACCGTGAAAGGCATCGAGCTCGGCACCTGGAAGCGGATGGACCAGGTGCTCGCCGAGCTGCTGGACCCGCGCATCCATCCGCGGCTGGTCTTCCTGTCGGGTCCGTCCTTCGCCCGCGAGATCGCCGACGGCCGCCCGACCGCCGTAACGCTCGCTTGCGAAGTCGAGGGCTACGCGATCTCGGTTCAGGAGTCGATCTCCACCCCCAGCTTCCGGTGCTACACGAGCCGGGACGTGGTCGGCGCCGAGCTGGGCGGAGCGCTGAAGAACGTGATCGCGATAGCCGTGGGCATCTGCGACGGGCTGGGCCTGGGCCTGAACGCGCGCGCCGGCCTGATGACCCGGGGGCTGCGCGAGATCACGCGTCTCGGGACCCGGATGGGAGCCGACCCGATGACGTTCCTCGGCCTCGCCGGGATGGGGGACCTCGTCCTGACCTGTACCGGGGACCTGTCCCGCAACCGCCGGGTCGGGATGCAGCTCGCGGCGGGCCGCTCCCTGGCGGAGATCGTCGGCGCAACGAGCGAGGTCGCCGAGGGGGTGCGGACGACCCGCGCGGCCTGTGCCCTCGCGGAGCTGCACGGCGTGGAGATGCCGATCAGCGAGGGAGTGCGGCGGGTGCTCGACGGCGAGCTGTCCCCCCGGGCGGCGGTCGAGCTCCTGATGACCCGCCAGCTGCGCAGCGAGAACGAGTGAAAGTATGCGAACGCGTTCGTATACTTCTCCCGGATCGGGGCGGGGTGAGCGGAGGAGGCCGGGGAGGTCCGTAGCGGCCGCGAACCTGCTAGATTCCGCGGGCCTGTTGAAATCGCATTTCAATTTCGATCGCGACGGGACCCCCGCCCCATGAACGTCACGCTGCCCGGCACCGCCCTCTCGCTCCGCCTCTCCCAGCTGACGCCCGGCCAGCGGGCGGTGGTGGAGCGCGTCGACACCACCAGCCCGATCGGGCGACGACTGTTGGACCTCGGGTTCCGGCCGGGGACGGCGCTGCGCGTGGTCCGAAGGGCCCCACTGGGCGACCCCACCAGCTACGAGCTGCGCGGGTCGCACTTCTGTCTGCGGCGCTCCGAGGCCGATCGCGTGGGCGTCACACTCCTCCCGGGCGAATGAGCCACCCGACGGCCGCGCTGCGGCTCGGACTGCTGGGCGCCCCGAACTCGGGGAAGACCACCCTGTTCAACGCCCTGACCGGCCTGCGCGCCAAGGTCGGCAATTACCCCGGCGTGACCGTGGAGCGGCGCGAGGCCCAGGTGAAGCTGGGCGACCGCTCGGCGGTCGTGATCGACCTGCCGGGCACCTACAGCCTCGAGCCCCTGTCCCCGGACGAGGAGGTGGTGGCGCGCGTGCTGGCCGGGGAGCTCGACCGCGCTCCCGACGCCCTGGTAGTGGTGGCGGACGCGTGCAGCCTGGAGCGCTCGCTGCCCTTCATCGGATCCGTGCTGCTGCGGGAGCAGCCGACCTGCCTGGTCCTGACCATGACGGACGAGCTCGCCGCGCGCGGCGGGTGGATCGATCTGCCGCGCCTGGAGCGCGCGCTGGGCATCCCGGTGCTCGGTGTGGTCGGCCATCGCGGCCGCGGTCTCGACCGCCTGGTCGCGCTGCTCGGTGCGCCCGAGCGCTGGAGCCAGCCCGCTCTTCCTCCGCCCCGGGACCCGCTCGAGCGCGCCGGCTGGGCGGACTCGGTGTTCGCGAGCGTGGTGCACGAGCGCCCGGGAGTGCATCGGCTCACCGAGGCCGTCGACCGCTGGGTGCTGCACCCGGTGGCGGGCTCCCTGCTGTTCATCGCCGTGATGGTGACGTTCTTCCAGCTGATCTTCGCCTGGGCGACGCCGGCGATGGATGCGATCGACGGGCTCATCGCCGCCGCCGCCGCCTTCCTTCATGCCAGCCTGCCGCCCGGACCCGCGGTGGACTTCCTCGCCGACGGGCTGGTCGCCGGCGTCGGCGCGGTGGTGATCTTCCTGCCCCAGATCGTCCTGCTCTTCGGGCTGCTCTACCTGCTCGAGGACATCGGTTACATGGCGCGCGCCGCCTTCGTGGTGGACCGCCTGATGGGCCGCGTCGGACTCGAGGGGCGCGCCTTCGTGGCGCTGCTCTCCTCCTACGCCTGCGCGGTGCCCGGCATCATGGCGACGCGCACGATCCCTTCGCCGCGCGAGCGTCTGGTGACGATCCTGGTGGCGCCGCTGATGACGTGCTCGGCGCGCCTGCCCGTGTACACGCTGCTGATCGGCGCCTTCGTTCCGGCGGTCCCGGTGGTGGGGCCGCTCGGGCTCCAGGGCCTAGTGCTGCTCGGCCTCTACGTGCTCGGTGGGGGAGCGGCGCTCACCGCCGCCGCGGTGCTGAAGCGCGTGCTGCTGCCGGGAACCTCCCTCCCGTTCTACCTCGAGCTGCCCTCCTACCGCATGCCCTCGGCGAAGCTCTGGCTCGGACAGGTGTGGGGCAGCGCACGCGCCTTCCTGCGCCGGGCGGGCACGATCATCCTGATCGTCAGCATGGTGCTGTGGATGCTCCTGCACTTCCCCACCAGCACGCCGCCGCCGGGGGCGACCCCCGCCGAGGCGAGCCGGCATGCCCTGGAGCACAGCTTCGCGGGCTCGGCCGGCCGCGCGATCGAGCCCCTGATCGAGCCCCTGGGCTTCGACTGGAAGATCGGCGTCGGACTGCTGGCGAGCCTCGCGGCTCGCGAGGTGATCGTCGCCACCCTCGCCCAGATCTACGCCTCCACCGACGACGAGACTTCGCTGCGCAGCGCGATCCGCCGCGACGTCGATCCCGATACCGGCCGGCGGATCTTCGACCCGGCGACGGTCGCCGCGCTGCTGGTGTTCTTCGTGTTCGCGCTCCAGTGCATGTCGACGCTCGCGGTCATGGCGCGGGAGACGAACTCGTGGCGCTGGCCCGCCTTCGCCTTCGGCTACCTGCTCGTCGTCGCCTACGCTGCGAGCTGGGTCACCCACAACGCCGTGGCCGCCTGGACTGGATCCGGCTGAGCTTCGCTGGGTAGACTGCCGCCATGCCCCGCGCGCGCCGCCCCGCCGCCCCGACCTGCGCGCCGTGGATCGCCTTGCTGGCCGTCCTGGCGACGGGCTGCATCACGCGGCCGGTGAAGCAGGAGGTCTTCGATCAGGACGGCATCCAGGTCTTCCTGCGCTCCGAGGTGCGCTGGACCACTCCGATCGACCAGGGTTATTCGCATCCGGTGACGATCGCCCCGGTGCGCATGGCGCACATCCTGTCGCGCATCGACCTGCGCCCGCCGAAGGGTGCGCCGATCAGCTTCTCCGACAACCCGGATCGGGTCGGTGCGATCCCGACGGACATGCTCTATCCGATGGGAGAGGCCATCTCGAAGGCGCTCTCCCTGGCGACTCCCGAGCAGGAGGTGGTCGTGATGGCGATCCGCGACACCAAGCGGTTCGGGATCTTCGACCACGACTTCCTGACCAGCTTCGTCCTGTACGCGCGCGACGAACGGCTCTACTTCCACCTCTCGCGCTACGACTGGGAGATCCCCAAGCGCCAGGAGGAGCGGATCCCCGAGCCGCAGGTCGGCGATCACGCCCAGAGCTTCAAGCTCTTCGCGGGGACGGCGATGGCCCTGGTCAGCGACCAGTCCCTGGCGATCGACTGGCGCGACGCGATCTTCGCCCGCCCGACACGCACCCGGGTGTTGCCGAGCGGCAAGGTGGTGCGCAGCGAGATCCTGATGGAGAGCCCGCCCGAGGTGGACGAGCTCGAGGACCCGCTGCTGACCATGCCCGACGATCTGTCTCCCCAGCAGCTGCGCGACCTGGCCGACATCGAGGAGGCGCGGCGCGAGGGCCGCATCACCGAGGTGGAGTATCGGACGCAGCGCCGGGCGATCCTGGAGGCCGACGAGGCCGCGCCCTCGCCGAGCCCACAGACGAGTGAGCCGCCGAGCGCCCCGTCGACTCCCGAGCCGACTCCCTAGTCCCGATCGCGGAGACCGATCGGCCGGCCTATTGGTCCACGTAGCCGAGCGAGCGGAGCATCTCGAGCTCGTCGCTGCCCGGCGCCGGAGCCCGCTTCGCCGCATCCATCTGGGCGACCAGATCGGAGTCGTCGGGGAAGCGCTGCAGGCCGAGATCGAGCACCTGGATCGCGGCCGCGCCATTGCCCGAGGCGCGCAGCTGATCCGCGGTCGCGGCGTACTGATCGGCGGGCACCTGCTCGGGTCGCTCGCCCGCCAGCCGCTGGAGCTGCGCCAGGCTCTCCTCGGCGCGTCCGGCCCGGGCCAGGGCCTCCAGCTTCACCAGCTCCAGGCCCCAGGCGGTCACCTCGTCGGCTCCGCGTCCGAGGCCCGTGTCGGCGGCGGCGATCGCCTCCTCGTAGCGCCCGTCGGCCAGCTCCTGGCGGGCGTCGGACAGCGAGTCGCGTGCCGAATCGGCGCACGCCAGCAGGAGGAGGACCATCGCGGCGAGGCACAGAAGACGCATGGGAACTCCGAAGTGTGCGGGACCCGTGGGGTTCGGGCCGGGCTCGGAGCCGCGGAGATCGGCGGCCCTCCGCCTCCGACCACCCGCATCGACCGCTCGGCCCCCTCCACACGCGGCGCCGGCCTTCCGAGGGAGTTGATAGTCTATTCTCGCGGATCCGGTGGATCCAGGCCCCAAACACAGACGAGCGGAGAACCGACTCGCCCATGTCCGGTCAGAACTCCCGGCGCACCCGGGTCGTCGCAGCGCTGCTTCCGCTCGCCTCCCTGCTCGCCGCCGGGTCTGCGCAGGCCTACATCGGACCCGGGGCCGGCTTCGCCTTCGTCGGCTCGCTGCTGGTCCTGATCACCACCTTCGTGATCGCCTTCGCGATCATCCTCACCTGGCCGATCCGCCTGGTCTACCGGTTGATCCGGGTCGGCAACCCCTACAAGAAGGCCCAGAGCAAGCGCGTCGTGATCCTGGGTCTCGACGGAATGGACCCGGGGCTCGTGACCAAGTTCATCCTCGAAGGTCGGATGCCCAACTTCGCCAAGCTGGCGGAGCGGGGCGTGTTCCGGACCCTCGACACCAGCGTGCCGTCGATGTCGCCCGTCGCCTGGTCCACCTTCGCCACCGGCGTCGACGCCAGCCAACACGGCATCTACGACTTCCTGACGCGCGACCCGTGCACCTACGCACCGATGCTCTCCTCGACGGACATCGTCAACGCGAAGCGGGTCCTGAACATCGGTCGCTACCTGATCCCGCTCGGCAAGGCGCGCATGAAGCTGCTCCAGAAGAGCCAGCACTTCTGGAAGCTGCTCGGGGAGAAGCACATCTTCTCGATCATCCAGCGGGTCCCGATCACCTTCCCCCCCGTGCCCTTCAAGAACGGCCTGCTGCTCTCGGGGATGTGCGTGCCCGACCTGCGCGGCAGCCAGGGCACCTTCTCCTTCTTCAGCACCGAGGCGGAGGGCGGCAAAGCGAAGTTCGTCGGCGGCGAGCAGACCGTTCTACGGCGCGCGAAGGACGGCTCGATCCGCTCGCGCATCGTCGGCCCGGACCACACGATGCTCAAGAGCGGCGGCCGGATGACGCTGCCCTTCACCCTGATGCCGGCGCCGGACGAGCGCTCGGCGGAGCTCTCGATCGAGGGCATCGAGGATCCGATCCCGCTCGAGCTGGGCGTCTACTCGGACTGGGTCGAGCTGTCCTTCAAGGCGGGCCTCGGCATCAAGGTGCGCGGGATCGCGAAGTTCCACCTCGTCTCGACGCAGCCCGAAGTGAACCTCTACATGACGCCGATCCACATCGACCCGGAGCATCCGGCGATGCCGATCGCCCACCCCGAGGTGTACGCGATCTACCTGGCGAAGAAGCAGGGGAAGTTCGCGACGCTCGGCCTGGCCGAGGACACCTGGGCGCTGAACAACCGAGTGATCGACGAGAAGATCTTCTTCGAGCAGGCGATGACCTTCTACGAGGAGCGGGAGCGCATGTTTCTCGACGCGGTCGCCCAGTCGAAGCGGGGACTGGTCACGACCGTCTTCGACACCACCGATCGCGTGCAGCACATGTTCTACCGCTACCTCGACCCGACGCACCCGGCCAACGCCGGGAAGGACACGGAGGTGTGGAAGGACGCGATCGCGCAGGTGTACGAGCGCACGGACCAGCTGCTCGGCAAGGTGTGGCACCTGGTCGAGGATCCGAACACCACGTTCATGGTGATCAGCGACCACGGATTCACCAACTTCCGCCGCTGCGTGAACCTGAACAGCTGGCTGCGCGACAACGGATACCTCCATCTCCTCGACGACGAAGCGCGCACCAGCGGCGAGTACCTGGACGGGATCGACTGGAGCCGCACCCGGGCCTTCGCGCTCGGGCTCACGGGCCTGTTCATCAACCGCAAGGGGCGTGAGCGCTCGGGCATCGTGCAGGAAGGCAGCGAGTACCGGAAGCTGGTGCAGGAGCTCGCCGACAAGCTCGGACAACTCGTCGACCCGCAGACCGGCGAGCGCTGCGTACGCCGCGTGGCCGTGTCGCAGCAGTTCTTCCGCGGACCCTATCGCTTCGACGCTCCCGACCTGCTGATCGGATGGGAGGGCGGCTACCGGCACAGCTGGGAGTGCGCGACGGGTCAGGTGACGGAGAGCGTGTTCTCCGACAACGACCGCAGCTGGTCGGGTGATCACTGCGTCGACCCCTCGATCGTTCCCGGCGTGTTCCTGTGCAACCGGGCGATCGCCTCGGAGCAGCCCCGTCTGATCGACGTCCCAGCCAGCGTGATGCGGCTCTTCGGCCAGGAGATCCCCCGCTACATGCAGGGGGAGATGATCTTCCCCGAGGCGGGGCAGGAGGGGTCCGTGGCCGGGATGCTCGATCCGACGCGCCTGGTCCAGAGCGGCGCCGCCCCGGGCGCGCGCGTCTTCCCGGAGAGCGAGCGGCGGGCGAGCGGTCAGTGAGCCTGCGCTTCGACGTTCGCGGGCGGTGCATCGCCGCCGCTCTCGCGACCGCTCTGGTCGGCGTCCCGGCGTCCTCCGGGCCCGAGCGGCCGGGGGTGTTCGTGATGGGCGTCGACGGCATGGACCCGGTCATCCTCGAGCGGATGATGGAAGCGGGCCAGATGCCGAACTTCGCCCGGCTGCGCGACGAGGGCGGCTTCCAGAGGCTGGGAACCTCGACGCCCCCGCAGAGCCCGGTCGCCTGGTCGAACTTCGTCACGGGCATGAATCCCGGCGGACACGGGATCTTCGACTTCATCCATCGCGACCCCGCCACCTACAAGCCGATCTCCTCGGCGACGCCGCCGGTCGAGGATCCGGGCTCGGCGCTCCACTTCTTCGGCTACGTGATTCCCATCGACGTTCCGGACGTCACCAACAACCGCGGCGGCACGCCGTGGTGGGATCTCCTGACCGAGCACGGTGTCGACGTCCAGGTCTACCGGATCCCGGGCAA
Organism: uncultured Spirochaetales bacterium; assembly: GCA_964653555.1. Classification (GTDB taxonomy): domain Bacteria; phylum Myxococcota_A; class UBA9160; order UBA9160; family SMWR01; genus JAHEJV01. The sequence goes on from CAZZFT010000150.1 coordinate 9,014, forward strand.
CTTCCCGACGCCGTCCTCCGACGCGCAGGTCCTGGACGGCATGGGGACAGTCGACGTGCGCGGCGGCTACGGTACCTACACGCTCTACACGGACCAGCCGGTGGAGGAGAATCCCAAGGGCGACGTTCAGCGCGTACGCGTCCAGGATCTCGATCTCGACGGGCTCCCGGACACGGTGAGCGGGGTGCTGCGCGGTCCGCCGGACCAGTTCCACCTGGAGCCGGGCGCGATTCCCGGCGACGACGACTACCTGAAGAAGGGCGTGACCATCCACCTCGCCGCCGACCGCAAGGCGGCCGTCGTGGAGGTGGACGGGCAGTACACGCTGCTCGCCCCCGGCGAGTGGTCGCCCTGGATCGAGCTCACCTTCGACGCGCTGCCCCTGGGCATGGTGTCCGTCGCGGGCACCGTCCGCTTCTACGCCAAGGAGCTCTCGCCGGGCTTCGAGGTGTACGTGTCGCCGGTGAACATCTCCCCGGCCGATCCGACGGTCCCCGTCTCGAGCCCCGACGACTTCGCGCCCGAGCTCTTCGAAGACCTCGGGTTCTACTACACCCAGGGAATGCCCGAGGAGACCGACGCGCTCAAGGACGGCGTGTTCGACGACGACGACTACCTGCGGCAGGTGTCGCTCGTCCAGGAGGACACCCGGCGCATGCTGGCGCGTGCCCTCGACCATTTCGGGCCCGGCGACACCACCTTCGTCTACTTCTCCGACATCGACCTCCAGTGCCACATGCTCTGGCGCCACGCCGACCCCAAGTACCCGGATGCGCCTCCCCCTCCCTCGCGCGACCCGGCGGTCGCTGCCCGTCACGCCCACGACATCGAGCGCCTCTACCGCGACGTGGACGCGGCGTTGGGGGAGGTGCGCCGCCGCCTGCCGCCCGAGACGCTGCTGATCGTGATGAGCGATCACGGCTTCCAGCCCTACACGCGCAAGCTCCACCTCAACGCCTGGCTGCGCGACAACGGCTACCTGGTGCTCAAGGAGGGCAAGCGCACCGGCCAGATCGTGGCGGGAGACGTGGACTGGTCGCGCACGCGCGCTTACGGCCTGGGCTTCAACGGCCTGTACCTGAACCTGGCCGGACGCGAGGGCCAGGGCATCGTGCCGCCCGAGCAGGCCCGTGCGCTGGCCGACGAGCTGGCCGCGAAGCTCGAGGCGCTGCGCGATCCGGCGAACGGGCACCGGGTGGTCCTGCGCGTGGACCATTCCGAGGACGTGTACAGCCCGCAGCGACGCGCCGAGGGGCCCGACCTGATCGTCGGCTACGACGTGGGCTACGGCGCATCCGACGAGTCGACCCTGGGCGAGATCACCGAGGCGGTGATCGAGGACAACACCTCCCGGTGGTCGGGGAACCACCTGATGTCCCCCGACGTGGTACCCGGCATCCTGCTCGCCAACCGCAAGTTCGCGGGAAGCGGCTACGACCTGACCGACCTCACCGCGACGCTGCTCGCCTACTATGGAGTCGGCACGGCGCCGGGCATGGTCGGCGAGCCGATCCAGTGGGTCGAATAGAGCCAGACCCGGAAGGAGTGATTTCGATGCTCGGAGGAAAGACCGTCAAGGTCAAGATCGATCGCGATCTCTTCGATCGCCTTCGCAAGGTCGCCGACGTCGCCGGCTATGCGACCACCGAGGAGTTCATCACCCACGTGCTCGAGAAGGAGATGCTCCACTTCGAGGACGCGGGCTCGGACGACGACATCCGCGACCGGCTGAAGGGCCTGGGATACATCTCGTAGCCCGCATCCACGGATTGCATGCAGACCTTCAACCGGATCTCGAACGCCCTCTTCGACGTCGTGCTGGCGCCCTTCGGCCACCAGCACCCGCTCTTCGACCTGCTGCTCTGGCCCACGCTGATGGGTGTGCTCGCGATGGCAGTCTACAAGGCCGTCTCCAACCAGAAGTCGCTCGAGCGGGTGAAGGGACAGATCAGCATGCGGCTCCTGGAGATCCGCCTGTTCAGCCACGACATCGTCCAGGTGCTGAAGTCGACGGCAGCGATCCTGGGCAAGAACTTCCTGTACCTCGGCAACCACATGATCCCGATGGCCGTGATGCTGGTTCCCTTCGTGGTGATCCTGGCGCAGCTCGTGGCCCACTACGCCTACGAGCCGTCGCCGATCGGCTCGGTCGAGCTGCTCCACGTCCGGCTCGACCCCGACGCGGGGATACCGGCACGCGACGTGACGCTGGAGCTGCCCGAAGGCATCGCCCTCGAGGCGGGCCCGGTGCAGACCGCCGACCACCAGGCCTTCTGGCGACTGCGGGCCGAGCGACCGGGAGACCACGTGCTGGCCGTCAAGGTGGGCGACACGGTGTACGACAAGGGCTGGGCGGTGGGTGGAGAGGCGCGCCGCGTTCCGCTGAAGCGCCTGCGCGGACTGGAGGCGGTCCTCTATCCGGGAGAGGAGGCGCTACCTCACTCGGGCCCCGTGGAGTCGATCGAGCTGGGCGTCCACCCGCACCCGTTCGGACCGCTGCCCGCGGGCGAGCTCGGCATCGTGCTCTGGACGCTGATCCTGTCGCTGGTGGTGGGGTTCGCCGTCAAGGGCCTGTTCGGCGTCACGATCTAGGAGCGACGACGTGATCGAACGTCTGCGACGCCGACTGACGCGGAGGAGCCGCGGCGAGCCGATCGTCGTGGTGAGCGGTCTGCCGCGCTCGGGAACGTCGATGATGATGCGGATGCTGGAGGCGGGAGGAGTGCCGGTGCTCTCGGACGGCGAGCGCAGCGCCGACATCGACAATCCGAAGGGCTACTTCGAGCTCGAGCGGATCAAGGATCTGGAGAAGGAGACGGACAAGTCCTATCTGCGCGCGGCCCGCGGGAAGTCGGTGAAGGTGATCTCCTTCCTGGTGAAGGAGCTGCCCGCCGACAACGACTACCGCGTCATCTTCATGCGCCGCGACCTCGACGAGGTGCTCGCGAGCCAGAGGAAGATGATCGACCGGCTCCAGTCGGAGGACACGGCCGCCCGGGAGGAGGCGATGAAGGAGGCCTTCCGCAACGACATCGTGCGGGTGCGCCTGCTGTGCCGGACCCGAGCCAACTTCGAGCTGATCGAGGTGCCCTACAAGCAGACCATCGCGGACCCCGCGGCGACCTGCCGGGCGGTGAACGACTTCCTGGGCGGCGGCCTGGACGAGCCCGCGATGCGGGCCGCGGTGGATGCCTCGCTGTACCGAAACCGCGGTTGACGGGCCCCCCGCAGGCCCGTACGCTGGCGCTCCGGTTCGAGAATCGGGTGATTTCCGGTGCTTGCAGACCCGCGACCCGGCCCAGGGGGCCCGCACCCGCGCTGCTAAGCACCCTCCCAGGACAGCGGGTACACCATGAGCCAGCGCCCCGATCCCCCGGGCGACTCCACGCGCGCCGT
>CAZZFT010000151.1:0-12329 GCA_964653555.1 uncultured Spirochaetales bacterium
AGGCGCTCGTAGTCGGCCCGCCGGTTGTAGGCCTGGGCGGAGATCCGCAGCAGGCGGCTCGGGTGAGCCGGGCAGGTGAGCACCGGCACCTCGATCGCGTGATCGCGGAAGAGCGCGTCGTGGAGCGGGTCGCGATCGAGAGCGGAGAGGGACCCGGGATCCGGCAGCCGCGGGGAGGGGGGCACGGGCAGCGACGCCATCGCGCCGATCATCGCGTCGGGGCAGGGGAGGGCCGTTCCGAGCGCCTCCGCGGTGATCCGGCGGCCCGCGAGGGCGAGCGCGCGGTTGCGCGCGCGCAGCTCCGGCCAGCCCCCGGGCAGCAGGCTCCCCAGGAAGCGCAGCGCCTCGGGGACGCACAGGGCGGCGGTGGGGTCGTCGGTGCCGGTCCAGGCGAACTCCAGGGCGAAGCGGTGCTCCAGGGGCACACGGGCGTTGGCACCGTGGCTGATCACCGCCGGCCGCACGTCGCGGCGGCGGTCCTCGCGCACCCACAGGAAGCCCGCGCCCTTCGGCGCGCACAGCCACTTGTGACAGTTCGCCGTGTAGTAGGCGGGAGCGAGGGCGCCCACGTCCACCTCGACCATCCCCGGCGCGTGGGCGCCGTCGACCAGCACATCCACGCCGCGGCCCTCCAGCTCGCGCACCAGCTCCGCGATCGGCAGCACCAGCGCCGTCTGGCTGGTGACGTGGTCGAGCAGCGCCAGGCGCGTGTGCGGCGTGACGCGCGCGAGCACAGCCTCGAGCACGGCGTCGGGTCCGTCGATCGGGAACGGCACGTGCGCCACCACCACGCGGCAGCCGCGCTGGGCCGCGGCGTAGTCGAGCACGTTGCGCGAGGCGTTGTACTCCTGGTCGGTGACCAGCAGCTCGCTGCCCGCCAGGATCGGCACCGAGCGCAGTACGGCGTTGAGTGCCGTGGTGACGTTGGGGACGAAGGCCAGCCCCTCCACCGGGGCCCCGACGAAGGCCGCCAGCGCGGCGCGCGCGGCCGCCAGCAGCGGCGGCGCCTCGCGGTTGAAGAAGCGCGCCGGCTCGCGCTCGAGCTGGTCGCGCAGCGCCTGCTGGGCCTCGAGCACGGGCCGCGGACAGGCGCCGAAGGAGCCGTGGTTCAGGTACGTGATCGCCGGGTCCAGCGTCCAGTGATGCGCGACGTCGTCCTCGCGCTCCGTCGTCGCCGCGCTCTCCGACAAGACCTCCTCCACCTCCGCAGCGTCAGGGTACACGGCTCGCGGCGAGGTGCTTCGGCCCCGATCGGGGGAAGCCGCGCGGCCTTTTCGAGCTGCGCCGGGTGACGCGGCGTGCCAGGATCCCGATCCATCGACACGAAGGAGATTCGCCGTGATGCACCGCCTCCGCACGCTCCCGGTTGCCGCGCTCGCCGCAGCGCTGCTGCTGTCCGTGTCCGGCTGCGGCTACAACCGCATCCAGGGGGCCGACGAGGCGGTGAAGGCCGCCTGGGCGGAGGTCAGCAACCAGTACCAGCGCCGCGCGGACCTGGTCCCCAACCTGGTCGCGGTCGTGAAGGGATCGGGCAAGTTCGAGCAGGAGACGCTGGAGAAGGTGATCAACGCCCGCGCGAAGGCGACCCAGATCCAGGCCGGGCCCGAGCTGCTCGACGATCCGGCAAAGTTCCGCCAGTTCCAGGAGGCGCAGGGAGAGCTGTCGCAGTCGCTCGGCCGGCTGCTCGTCACCGTCGAGCGTTACCCGGACATCAAGAGCACCACGGCCTATCGCGATCTCCAGGCGCAGCTCGAGGGCACGGAGAACCGCATCGCCGTCGCGCGCAAGCGCTACATCGAAGCGGTCGCCGAGTACAACAAGCTGGTGCGCTACTTCCCCACCAACCTCACCGCGCGCTTCCTGCTCGGCGCCGAGGTGCGTCCGACCTTCGAGGCCGAGGCCGGCTCCGAGAAGCCGCCCGAGGTGAAGTTCTGACGCGAGGCGCGAGGGCGGCGATCGCCGCGTCGGCACTGGCTTCCCTGGTCTTCGCGGCGCCGCTCGCGGCAGAGGTCGCGGTGCCGCCGCTGCGCGCACACGTGAACGACCTGGCGGGGATGCTGACACCCGACGAGGCGGCCCGGCTCGAGCGCAGGCTCGCCGGGTTCGAGGCGCAGAGCACCCACCAGATTGCCGTGCTCACCCTTCCCGACCTGGGGGGGGAGCCGATCGAAACGGTCGCCCTGCGCGTCGCCGAGGCCTGGAAGCTCGGCCATGAGGGCCTCGACAACGGGATCCTGCTGCTGGTCGCGCGCTCGGAGCGGCGCGTCCGCATCGAGGTCGGGTACGGGCTCGAGGGCGCCGTGCCCGACGCCACCGCCAAGCGCATCATCGAGGACGTGATCACGCCCGCCTTCCGACGCGGGCAGATGGGCGCGGGCATCGCGGCCGGTGTCGACGCGCTGATCGCCGCGGCCTCGGGCGAGGAGATCCCCGCGAGCCGCCGGCCCGCGGAGCGCGCGCCCGAGATCCCGCCCTTGACCGAGCTCTTGTTCGCGGTGCTCTTCGGCGGAGTCTGGGGGCGCGTGCTCGGGGCGGTGCGCCGTCCGCTCGGCGCGCTCGTCGGCGCCGGGATCGCGGCGGCGATCGCCTGGGCGTCGATCGGCAGCGCGCTGCTCGCGCTGCTCGCGGCCGCCGCCGCCTTCGCGCTCGGCATGTGGTGGCCGGGAGTCGGCGGTCGCGGGGGCGGCCTCCATCGCGGCGGCGGCTACCACGGCGGCTTCGGCGGTGGGGGTGGCTTCGGCGGGGGCGGCTTCTCCGGCGGCGGCGGGGGATTCGGAGGCGGCGGCGCCTCGGGGAGCTGGTAGCGATGAGACCGGGCGAGCTGATCGACGCCGAAGGTCGCGCGCGGCTCGAAGCCGCGATCACGGAGCTGGAGCGCACCACCGAGGGCGAGGTGGTGCTGGTGGTCGTGGGCGCCTGTGACGAGTACGGCAGCGTCGGCTGGCGCGTGGGCGTGACCTTCGCCGCGATCGCCTATCTCGCCGCCGGGCTGTTCGTCGCGCCGCTTCCCCATTGGGCCTATCTGGCGATCGAGGCGCTCGCCGTGCTCGCCGGTCACGGCGTGGCGCGCATCGAGGCGGTGCGGCGCGTTCTGCTTCCGCGGGCCTTGGTGGAGCAGCGGCTCGCCGAGCGCGCGCGCCGTGCCTTCGCCGAGCGGGGACTCGAACGCACGCGCGGGCGCACGGGCGTCCTGCTGCTGGTGTCGACGCTCGAGCGACGGGTCGCCGTGCTCGGCGATTCCGGGATCCACGCGGCGCTCGATCCCGACGAGAGCTGGCAGCAGGTGATCGACCTCGCCGTCGACGGACTGCGCGGGGGGCGCGCCGTCGAGGGTCTCGAGGCGGCGCTGCGCCGCTGCGGAGAGATGCTCGCCCGCCACGTTCCCCCTCGGTCGCCGCGCGTCGATCAGCTCCCGAACGCGGTGGTGATCGAGGACTGAGGCGCCGATCGCGCGCGGCGCTTTGTGCAAACGCGCACTGCGCGCGCGCTTTCTCCGTCGCTGTCCGCGTCCCTCGCGGCCGTATGCGTTCGATCGCGTGACGAGGATCACGCTTGTGCTCTGCGGCACACGCGTTGCAATCCGCCGCTCGTGAGGCCAGCGCTCACGGGGAGCGATCGGCCTCACGAACGGCGACGGTGTCGGACCTGCCACACCGTCGACCCGCGAAAGGAGACGCAGATGAGCAAGCTTCTGTGCGCGATCGCCGTGATGGGCCTGATCGGATTCGCCGGCATGGCGACGGCCGACACTTCTTCGATGACCAAGGACCAGCCTTCCTTCGACAAGCTCGATGCGAACCACGACGGCTCGCTGTCGAAGAACGAGGTGGCGAACGTGAAGGGCATCGACTTCGCGAAGGCCGACACCAATCGCGATGGCAAGCTGGACCGGTCCGAGTACCAGGCCGCGATCAGCTAGCCGATCGCCGAGGGGCTCCTGACCGGTGGGGCGGATCGGACTCACCCCGATCCGTCCCACCGAGGTGTCGGGGTCGCTCCCCCTCCGCCGCCCGATCCGCGCCGGTTCCGAGGCAGCTGGAACTCCGGCCGCCGCTCGTCAGAAGGCAGGCACCGTGCCTGCCACCGTGCCGAGATAAGAGGCAGTCGGGCCGGATCCCGCACTCCGATCGGCTCCTCGCGCGTTCTCCAGCCGTTTGAGCTCGATCCGCGCCCGGCATGCGTCTTGCTGGAGCCCGGCGCACTACGGCTCCGAGGCGCCTCGCGCACGGAGCACGAGGTGCCCATCTCGGAGGCCGGGCTCCCCGGAGGTCGAAGGTGAGGTCGTCTCGCGCTCGGAATCGTGGGTTCGCAATCGCCCTGGCATCGGTGGTCGGTGTAGTCGCATCGGCACCCGCATGGGGGCAGGAGGGCTCCGATCTTTCGGAGCAGGTTCAGGCGCTCCTGGGCAACAGCAGCGCCCTTCGCATCGGCCTGGACACGGTCTGGGTGCTCGTCACCGCGATGCTCGTGTTCTGGATGAACGCCGGCTTCGCGATGGTGGAGAGCGGGCTGTGCCGGGCGAAGAACACGACGAACATCCTCGCCAAGAACTTCATCGTGTTCGCGGCGTCGAGCTTGTCGTTCTGGGTGATCGGCTGGGGGTTGATGTTCGGAGACGGCAACTCCTTCATGGGAATGCACGGGTTGTTTTTCCTGTCCGGTCCCGACAACTCCCCGGCACTCGGCGCGGACTACGCCGGGATGAATCCCTTCTCCAGCGCCACCTACGAGGGCGTCTACAGCGCCATCAACTGGACCCCGGTCCCGCTGTGGGCGAAGTTCTTCTTCCAGCTGGTGTTCGCCGGGACCGCCGCCACGATCGTCTCGGGCGCCGTCGCGGAGCGCATCAAGTTCCTGTCCTTCCTGGTGTTCAGCTTCGTGCTCGTCGCGATCCTGTACCCGATCACGGGTCACTGGATCTGGGGCGGCGGCATGCTGGGATCCGGGACGTTCCGCGACTTCGCCGGATCGACGGTCGTGCACTCCGTCGGAGGCTGGGCGGCCCTGGCCGGCGTGATCGTGCTGGGACCGCGCCTCGGCCGCTACGGCAAGGACGGGCGGGTCACTCCGATGCCAGGCCACAACATGAGCACGGCCGCCCTGGGCGTGCTGATCCTGTGGCTCGGCTGGTTCGGGTTCAACCCGGGCTCGACGATGGCCGCCGGCGACGGCAGCGCGATCGCGCACATCCTGGTCAACACGAACATGGCCGCCGCGACGGGGGCCCTGGGCGCGATGGCCACCGCCTGGATCCTGCTGGGCAAGCCGGACCTGTCGATGATCCTGAACGGGTGTCTCGCCGGGCTGGTCGCGATCACCGCCCCGTGCGCCTTCACCAGCATTCCGAGCGGCGCGCTGATCGGACTGATCGCCGGCGTGCTCGTGGTGCTCTCGGTGCTCGCCTTCGACCGGATCAAGATCGACGATCCGGTCGGTGCGATCAGCGTGCACCTGGTGAACGGGATCTGGGGAACGCTCGCGCTCGGGGTGTTCTACGACGACGACATCGCGACCAACGTGGCCGGCCTGGCGACGGGTCTGTCGCGCTTCGGCCAGTTCTTCGCCCAGCTCAAGGGCGTGATCTTCGTCGGGCTGTTCACCTTCCTCGCCTCCCTGGTCGTCTGGTACGCGATCAAGCTCGTGCTCGGCGTCCGCGTCACTCCCGAAGAGGAGGAGGAAGGGCTCGACATCGGCGAGCACGGCATGCACGCGTACGACATCCCCTCGGCCGGCGCCGGCGGCTCCGGGTCGCTCGCGGCGAGCGCGGCGGCGATGGCGGGTGCCACGGCTCTCTCCCACGGCAGGAGCACGCCCTGAGGAGGCCGAGATGAAGAAGCTCGAGGCGATCGTGCGTCCGTTCAAGTTCGAGAAGCTCCAGGAGGCGCTCGGGCGGCTCGGGCTCCAGGGGATGACCGTGTACGACGTCCGGGGATTCGGACGTCAACGCGGTCACCCCGGGATCTACCGGGGAGCGGAGTACACGGTCTCCTTCCAACCCAAGATCAAGATCGAGCTGGTGGTGCGCGAGCGGGAGGTGCAGGAGGTGATGCACGTGGTGCGTGACACCGCCTACACGGGACGGGTCGGGGACGGGAAGATCTTCGTCTTCGACGTCGAGGAGGCGATGCGCATCCGAACCGGTGAGCGGGGGGAGTTCGCGCTGATCTAGGGCCAGCGAAGCCGACGCCGGCCGGCCGACCCGACCGTCGTATCCTCCGGGGCCATGAGTGTCCCGGCGGAGCGACGGGTCTGGGGTCGGATCGGCCGGCCGGCGTTGCTGCTGATCGCGGCGGTACTGGCCCACCGCTCCTTCTGCGAGTGGCGCACGGTCGAGTACGACGCCGCCCACGCCGCGCGCTTCGAGGGGCGCGTGCTGTGGACCGTGCGCCGGGTGGACCACCCCCACGGCAACGCGGCGGCCTTCGACGCCCGGAAGGCGGAGCTGCGCGTCTACCACGCCGCCTGGCTCGACTGCTGGGAGCAGGAGGAGGGTGCGGGGGACTCGTGTCGCGCGGAGCGCGCGTCCGGAGCCGATGCCACTACCCGCGCGGTGCGCGTCGCCGAGTGCGAGCGCCGCGACGCCCTGGACGTCTCGCGCCGCCCGGGGTTTCACCGCTGCCTGGCGGCGCGCGGTCATCCCGACGCCCCGCCGCCGCGCTGGACGCGAGACGACTTCGGCCAGCGCTTCCCCGGATCCTACTGGACCCTCACCGCCCTGCTGGCCGAGGACTTCGGCGGTACGCCGGCGACGTCGCGGGTCGCGGGCAGCCTGCTGGGCGTGGCGCTTCCGGCAGTCCTGTGCCTGGCGGCGGCGGCGAGTGTGCGCCGCGGGTGGTCGGTGCCCCCGCCGGACTCCGGGGATCCGGACGCGAGGGGCGTGGCGTGACGAAGCCGGTGCTACCCTGCGGCGCGTGTCGCTGATCGCCCTTCACCCGCTCGTCCCGTCCGCCGGCGCAAGGCGCTTGGCGAGCTGGTGCCTGGCCCACAGCACGGCCAGCTCCTTCCACTGACCCCACCGGGCGCGCCGCCTCGTCGCGCGCCGATCGGTCTCGCGTTCGTCGGAGTGGACTGCGGGCGCCTCGAGCTCCGACGTGACGTGCACACGCCCGCGTGGGGGTCTCGCATGAAGCCCGAGAATCGGGTCCTGCTCTTCTGTCTCACCCTGTTCCTCGTCGCGCCGTCGATGTACGTGCTGGGCGAGTGGCTCGAGGGGACGGCGCTCGCCGTGTTGCTCCCGATCTCCATCACGGTTGCGAGCTACTGGTACACGCGCGCCGGGGAGAGGGAGCGCGCCGCGCGGGAGTCGCGGCCCCTCTGAGCGATCCCGACCAGCACATCGCGGGAGGCCTGGCCGGCGCGGGCTGGTGCGTCGTGCCGGGCTATGCCGACGGGCCGGAGTGGCGCGGCCTCGCTGCGGAGGGGCAGAGGCTGCACCGGCATGGGGGCTTCCGGCACGCCGGCATCGGCCGCGGAGCCTCCCTTCGCCTCGCTCCCGAGGTGCGGGACGATCGCGTTCGCTGGGTCGATCCCTCCACCGCCACGCGCCGCCAGCGCGGGTGGCTCGCGCGCATGGAGGCGCTGCGCCGGATCCTCAACGAGCGACTCCTCCTGGGCCTGTTCGGCTTCGAGACGCACCTCGCCTGCTACCCGCCCGGGGCCCGCTACCGGACCCACCGCGACCGCTTCGCCGACGCCGCTCACCGCCCCGTGAGCGTTCTGCTCTACCTGAACGAGGACTGGCGGGCGAACCAGGGTGGGGCGCTGCGGATCTACCACGAGACGGCCGATCAGCCCCCGTGGACCGACGTCGCGCCCGCCGGCGGAACGCTGGTCGCGTTCCTCTCCGACGCCTTCCCCCACGAGGTGCTGCCCGCGATCCGCGAGCGCTGGAGCGCCGTCGGCTGGTTCGGGCAGCGGCGCTAGCGCGGCGTCGCTCCTCCAGCCCTGCGCCGAACGTCCGATCCCCTACCTTGGGAGAGGGTGCACGCACACCACGGCACCCGAGGAGACGACATGGACGAGCTCAATCTCGAGGACTTCGAATCCCGCCTGTTGGTGCGTCGGCTCCGCCCCGACGACTTCGACCGGCTGGTCGAGCTCCAGCACAAGTGCTTCCCCGGGATCGAGACCTGGAACCGCAAGCAGATCGAGAGCCAGATCGAGCACTTCCCCGAGGGCCAGATCGGCATCGAGCTGGACGGTGACCTGGTCGCCTCGTCGAGCAGTCTGATCGTCGATTTCGGCGACTACGACGACTGGCAGAGCTGGCAGGAGATCGCCGACCGGGGCTACATCCGCAACCACGACCCGGACGGCGACACCCTCTACGGGATCGAGATCATGGTCGATCCGGAGCTGCGCGGCTATCGCCTCTCGCGTCGGCTGTACGGGGCGCGCAAAGAGCTGGCGCGCGAGCTGAACCTGCGGCGGATCATCATCGGCGGACGCATCCCCGGCTACGGGGCCCACGCGGAGGAGATGTCCGCGCGCGAGTACGTCGAGCAGGTGCTCGAGAAGCGCCTCTACGACCCGGTGCTGACGGCGCAGCTCTCCAACGGCTTCGTGCTCCAGGGGTTGATCCCCGACTACCTGCCCAGCGACGCCGAGTCGCGCGGCTATGCGACCTACCTGGAGTGGCGCAACCTCGACCACCATCCCGATCCGTCGCGGCGGCTGCGCTCGGTCTGGAACCAGCGCGTCGCACTGGTCCAGTACATGATGCGCTCGGTCGACTCCTTCGACGAGTTCGCGCGGCAGTGCCGCTACTACGTGGACACGGCCGGCGATTACCAATCCGACTTCGTGCTCTTCCCCGAGCTCTTCACCACCCAGCTGCTCTCGGTGGTGGACGAGCAGCGGCCCGGCCTGGCCGCGCGCAAGCTGGCCGAGTTCACGCCGCGCTATCTGGAGCTGATGTCCGACCTGGCGATGAAGTACAACGTGAACGTGATCGGCGGCTCCCAGTTCGTCGAAGAGGAGGAGATGAGCCTCCACAACGTCTCGTTCCTGTTCCGGCGCGACGGCACGATCGAGAAGCAGTACAAGATCCACGTCACCCCGAACGAGTCGCGTTGGTGGGGTGTGCAGCCCGGCGACGAGCTGAACGTCATGGAGACGGACCGCGGCAAGATCGCGGTGCTCGTCTGCTACGACGTCGAGTTCCCCGAGCTCGCGCGCATGGCGGTGGCCCAGGGCGCGAACATCCTGTTCGTCCCCTTCAACACGAACGATCGCCTGGGCTATCTGCGCGTGCGCGCCTGTGCCCAGGCGCGGGCGATCGAGAACCAGGTCTACGTGGCGATCGCCGGCTGCGCCGGCAACCTGCCCTCGGTCGAGAACGCGGACATCCACTACTCCCAGTGCGGGATCTTCACGCCCTCGGACGTAGGCTTCGCGCGCGACGCGATCGCGGCGGAGAGCACGCCGAACATCGAGACGGTGCTCGTCCACGACGTGGACATCGAGCTGCTGCGGCGCAATCGCAACCAGGGCACCGTGCGTCCCTGGACGGACCGGCGTACCGACCTCTACCGGGTGCAGTGGAAGGATCGCGAAGGAGAGAAGCGGGAGATCTAGTTGCCCCGCGTCGATCTGCTCTCGAATCGCCGCGGGCGGCGCCTCTTCTTCGCGCTCCTCTACCTCGCCGAGGGGGCCCCGATCGGATACGTCTGGTGGGCGCTCCCGACGCGCCTGCGCGATGCGGGCGTGCCGATCGAGGACGTCACCCGGATCTCGGCCCTGGTGACGCTTCCCTGGGCCTGCAAGTTCCTGTGGGCCCCGCTGGTCGACGCCCTGCGCCCGGCGCGGATGGGGCTGCGGGCCTGGATCGCCGGGGCGCAGTGGGCGATGGGCCTCACGCTGCTGCCGGTGATCGGGCTCGACCCTGCGAGCCAGATCGACCTGCTGCTGGCCGCGCTGCTGCTCCACGCCTTCACCGCCGCGACCCAGGACGTGGCGATCGACGCGCTCGCGGTGGCCTCGATCCCCACCCACGAGCTGGGCGCGATGACGGGCTGGATGCAGGTCGGCATGCTGGCCGGGCGCGCGATCTTCGGCGGTGTCGCGCTGGCGGCGGAGCGCTGGGTGGGACCGGGCATCGTGGTAGCGGCGCTGATCGGCTTCGTCTGGGCTTCGAGCGTCGTGGTGTGGCTCGCGCGGTCGCCGGGGCGCAGCCCGTTGCCGAGGCCGGCTCGGGCGCACCCGTTCGCGGTGTTCGCGCGCCGTCTGCGTGAGGTGCTGGCGCGCCGCGCCACCTGGCTCGGGCTCGCGATCGCGATCATCGCCGGCTGCGCCATGGAGGCCACGGGGGCCGTCGCCGGACCCATGCTGATCGATCGCGGCTTCGCGAAGGAGACCGTCGGGCACTTCTTCGCGCTGCCCGCCGTGCTCGCGATGGGTCTCGGCGCGCTCGTCGGCGGCCGCCTCTCGGACCGCCGACGCCGCGACCTCGGCCTCGGCGTCGCGATCGCGGCGCTGGCGTTGGGTGTGCTGGTCGTCGCCGCCGCGTCCTCGTCCGCCTCTCCCGAGGCGCCGTGGCGGCTCTTCGCCAGCCTGACCGGGGTCTACGCGCTCTTCGGCGCCTACACCGCGAGCGCCTACGCGCTGCTGATGGAGCTCACCGACCCACGGCTCGGTGGCACCCAGTTCAGCGCCTACATGAGCGGCGTGAATCTGTGCAACGTGTGGTCGGCGTGGGCGGTCGGACGCCTCGCCGCCCAGGTCGGCTACTCCTCGGCGCTGGTCGCGATGGCGATCGCGTCGCTGCTGGCGCTGCCCGCGCTCGCCGCCCTGCGCGGGAGCTCGGCGCCGAGGGAGGCGGCCAGCGATCCGGCGACGACGAGCAGCGCGCCGATCCAGCCGCCCCAGGACAGCGTCTGACCGACGCCCCAGTCGGGAGCGAGGGCGTCGACGCCGGCTGCGATCGCGAGGGTGGAGATCGGCGTCAGGGCCAGTACGGCGCCCACACGAGAGGCCTCCCAGTGGGCCAGGGACTCCGCGAAGGAGCCGTACCCCACGACGGTGTTCAGCGCGCAGAAGCCCAGCAGCGCGGCGTGAGGGAGATCGAGCGAGAGGAGCGACGCGGGGGCGGAGAACGGAGCGAAGACCAGGGCGCAGCCCGCGTAGACGCACAGCAGCACGTGGGTCGAGCGGAAGGTGTGCAGAAGCTGCTTCTGGGCGAGCCCGTAGACCGCCCAGGTGACCGCGGCGAGCAGGATCATCGCCATCCCCGGCACCAGACCGCGACCCGCGAGGGCCGCGTCGCCGAGCCGAGCCGCGACGAACACGCACAGGCCCGCGAGGAGCACCGCGAGACCCGTCCACTGGAGGCGCGTGAAGCGCTCGCGGAACACTGCGATGCCGCCGAGGCTCAGCAGGATCGGACCGAGCTGGATCAGCACCTGTGCGTCGGCGGCACTGGTCCAGCCGAGCCCGATCAGGAAGGCGACGTAGTTGGTCGCCAGGAAGAGCGTCGCCACCACCAGCAACAGCACGCGAGAAGATCCGACAGCACGCAGCGACGGCAGGTCGCGGCGCGCAGCGAGGATCCCACCGAGCAAGAAGGTGGAGGCCAGGAAGCGGGCCCAGGTGATCGTGTACGGATCGAGCACCTCCAGCACTCCGCGCAGGGCGATGGGCAGCACGGCCCACAGCGACATCGTCGTGGTGGCGAGCGCCAGGCCGAGACGGTGGCGGCCGCTGGTGCGGTGGAGGTCCAAGCGGCGCAGAAGCTATCCCAGGTCGCCGCGCCTGCGGATTCGACACGGAGTTGAAGAATCGACGCGCAGCGGAGTCGGGTGCCGCCCGGTGCGGCACGGGCCAACGGGTGGATAAGTCAATCAAACCCACTACTTGAAGGTAAGTCGGCGCACCCGTTACCGGTTGGCACGAAGCCTGCTCTAAGGGACGGCCAGGAGGACCGAGAGCCATGAGCGCCGTTGCCGCTACGACCCCTTACCCGCCCGTCGCCGAGCCGCCCGCGATCACGCTGCCCGAGCTGATCCGCGTACTGTCGGAGCTCACCCAGGACGAGAACGAGATCGTGGGCACGCTGCTCCACATGGTGGAGCGGGGCAGCGTGCGACTGCTCGCGAGCGGCACCGCGACCGCTGCCTGACGCGAGCGGCTCCGGGCCGCCGCTCAGGTGATGGCGCCGCCGTTGATCTCGAGCACCTGCCCGGTGATGAAGCTGGCCCGGTCCGAGGCGAGGAACACCACCGCATCGGCCATGTCCTTCGGGCGCCCGAGCCGGCGGATCGGCCACATCCGGGTCATCGCCTCGAGCTTCTCGGGCGTCCAGTAGTCGAAGCCCCAGCGCTGCCAGAAGCTGC
>CAZZFT010000152.1:0-12244 GCA_964653555.1 uncultured Spirochaetales bacterium
TTCGTCTCCGACCGCGGCGGCAACAAGGAGATCTACGTCATGAACGCGGACGGCAGCGCCGCCCGTGCCGCCACCGCGAATCGGTCGCTGAACAACTTTCCCTCCTGGTCGCCGGAGGGCGACGAGATCGTCTATACGTCGTACCGCTACCTGAACCGGCCCTTCCTGTTCCTCTCGAGCCGCGGCAAGGGCCGGCCCGGCCGCCTGCTGTCGCGGCTGGGAGACGATCGGGCCCTGTATCGCGGAGTCTTCGCACCCGCCGAGGACCGCATGGCGCTGGTGATGAGCTACGCAGACGCCACCGACATCTACACGGTGCGGCTCGACGGCAGCGGGTTGCGACGTCTCACCGAAGGGCGCGCGATCGACGTATCGCCCGCCTGGTCCCCGGACGGGAGGCACATGGCCTTCGTCTCGGATCGCACCGGCGCGCCGCAGATCTACATCATGGATTCCGACGGATCGAATCAGCGCCGCCTCACCTACGACGGCTCCTACAACACGAATCCCGCCTGGTCTCCCGACGGCCTGTGGATCGCCTACGAGACGCGCGTCAATGGCCAGTTCGACATCTGGCTGATCGATCCGGACGGGCAGACCAACGTGCCGATCGTCACCCATCCGCGCAGCGACGAGGCCCCCAGCTGGTCTCCGAACTCGCGCAAGCTCGTGTTCTCGTCGACGCGACGCGGCCTCGCCGATCTCTACGTCATCGATCGCGACGGCTCCAACCTGCGTCGGCTGACGAGCGCCGCTGGCAACAACACCAGCCCCGCCTGGGGGCCGTTTCCGCGCTAGCCGAGACAGGCTCGCAACGGGAAAGGAGGGCGTATGGAATCAGACCGGAACCGGACGGAACGACACGGAAACCGTCGCGCAGGACGGGCCAGGGCGGCGCGGATCGGGGTGCTCGTCGCGGCGATCGCCGCGGTCGGGTGCGCCACCCCCGCAGAGCTGCGCAAGCTCCAGAACCGGGTCACCGATCTCGAGCGCAGCCGGGGCCGCACTGCCGACGGGCGCGATCGGCTCGCCGACGTCGGCGCGGAGGTGGAGTCGCTCCAGCACAGCGTCGAGGGGCTCAACGGCCGGATCGAGGTGCTGGAGAAGCAGGTCGAGGTCGCGGTGCAGGAGGCGCGCGCTGCGCGCCGCGAGGCCAATCTGCCCGCCGGGTCCGCAGCCACGGCTCCCGACGCGGCCGCGGGCGACGCGGCGCCGGGAGACGCCGTGGCGGGCGCGGGGGAGCCCGCCTCCGAGGAGGTGCAGCGCTATCGGGAGGCGTACGCGAAGAGAGGGGACGCCGGCGCTTGTATTGACCTGTTCGGCAAGTTCTTGCAAACTTATCCGACTTCGGATTACGCGGACGATGCAACCTATTGGCTCGCCGATTGCTACTTCAAGCAAGGCAACTATTCGGCCGCCGTCCTGCGGTTCGACGACGTCGCACGCCAGTATCCCTCCGGCAACAAGGCGCCTGATGCACTCTATCGACAGGGCGAGGCGCTGCTCCGGATGGGGCACGGAACTGCCGCGGGAAACGCCTTCGAGAAGGTGCTCCGCGACTATCCCGACTCGGCGCGCGCAGCCGAGGCGAAGAAACAGCTGGAGCTCCTCGGAGCGGGTTGAGTGGATGAGACGCACGGTCGAAGAGAGGGAGCGGGCTGGGCCGGCGGTGCGCGTCGGGCCTCGTGGGGGGCGGTGTTGAACAAACGGGAGCTGCAGCGCTTTCGAAAGCTGTTGATGGATCAACGCGACCAGATCGTCGGCAACACGAAGCGGACGCTCGCGGGCGACATCCACGTCGATCCCGACGACTTCCCGGACGAGATGGACATCGCCTCCTCGGAGGTGAGCCTCCAGTTCGCGGGGCGCCTGCGCGAGCGCGAGCAGGGGCTGCTGTCGAAGATCGATGCCGCCCTGGCCAAGATCGAGGCCGGGGAGTACGGCGACTGCGTAATGTGCGGTGAGGCGATCGGGCTGGCACGGCTCAAGGCGCGCCCCGTGGCCGAGCTCTGCATCGAGTGCAAGTCGGAGCAGGAAAAGCTCGAACGCCGCACGGGCTGAGCCGTGAGGCCCCCCGCGCCGCGCGGTGCTCCCCCGACCTGGGTGCTCGGCGTCGAGAGCTCCTGCGACGAGATGGCCGCCGCCGTCGTCCGCGACGGCCGCGAGATCGCCGCGAGCTGCATCCACGGACAGGAGGCGGTCCACCGCCCCTACGGTGGAGTGGTGCCGGAGCTGGCCTCCCGCGATCACGTGCGGGTCGTACACCAGGTGGTGGAGCGGGCGCTGGAGCAGGCCGGGATCTCCGCGCAGTCGCTCGGCGGGGTGGCCGTGACGGCGGGCCCCGGGCTGGTCGGATCGCTGCTCGTCGGCCTGTCCTTCGGCAAGGGGCTCGCGTACCGGCTCGGCGTCCCACTCGTGGGCGTCCATCACGTGGCGGGGCACCTCGCGTCGGCCGAGCTCGCGGACCCGGCGCTGCGTCCTCCCTACGTGGGTCTGGTGGTGTCGGGTGGGCACACGGCCCTCTACCGCATCGAGCCCGAGACCCCGCCCGTCCTGCTCGGGGAGACCCGGGACGACGCGGTGGGCGAATCCTTCGACAAGGTCGCCGCGTTGCTCGAGCTCCCCTATCCGGGCGGCCCGGCCGTCTCGCGGGCCGCCGAGGCGGGCGACCCGAACGCCCACGATTTCCCCCGCCCGCTGATCGACCAGCCGGGCTACGACTTCTCCTACAGCGGACTCAAGACGGCCGTCGCGTTGCAGGTGGAGCGGAGCGGACCGCTCGACGAGCCGGCGCGCGCCGACGTCGCGGCCTCCTTCGAGGCGGCGGCGGTGGAGGTGCTGGTCGCCCGGACGGCACGCGCCCTCCGCGACACAGGACTGGATAGCGTCGCCGTGGTCGGCGGCGTGGCCGCCAACCGGCGCCTGCGCCGGGAGCTGGCCGAGGTCGGCGCCCGCGACGGCTTTCGCACCGTGTTCCCGCCGACGGAGCTCTGCACCGACAACGCGGCAATGATCGCCGCCGCGGGCGCGCAGCTGCTCGCGCGCGGCGAGCACCACGGCTTCGCGCTGAACTCCTTCTCGCGGGTTCCGCTGGGCGAGGCGCCGTGGAGCCTCGCGGCGGCGGAGTGAACGCCGCGGCGATCCGCGAGATCCTGGGCCGCCACGGGCTCGCGCCGAGCCGCGACCGCGGTCAGAACTTCCTGGTCGATCCGCGCGTGGCCGAGGACCTCGTGGTGCGCGCGGGGGTCGAGCCCGGCGACTCGGTGATCGAGATCGGAACCGGCCTCGGCATCCTGAGCCGGGCCCTCGCCGCCCGCGCGCGCCGCGTACTGACGCTCGAGGTGGACGCCGGCCTGGTGCGGGCCCTCCAGGCGGAGGACCTGCTGCCCGAGAACGTCGAGCTCCTCCACGCCGACGCGCTGCGTCTCGACTGGCCGGCGCTGGTGCGCGAGCGCCGGGCCACGCGGGTGGTCGCGAACCTGCCCTACGCGATCTCGGCGCCCCTGCTGCGCATGCTGTTGGACCTGCGCGAGTCGCTCTGCGACTGGTCGGTGATGGTGCAACGCGACGTCGCCGACCGGCTGCTCGCAGAACCCGGGAGCCGAAGCTACTCGTCGCTCGGCGTCCTGTACCGCGTCTGTGTCGCCCTGCGTCGCGAACGGGATCTCGCTCCGGGCCACTTCTTCCCGGTCCCGCAGGTGCGCTCGAGCTTCGTTCGCGCGGTGCCGCACGCCCGGGGCTCCCCCACGCGCGAGGAGCTGGTCCGGCTCGAAGCCGTCGTGCGCGCGGCCTTCGGCCAGCGGCGCAAGACGCTCGCCAACGCCCTGCGCGGGGCCGGTCTGCACGGGGCCGAGGGCGGTCCGCCGGCCGCGGTCTGCGAGCGCGCGGGAATCGATCCGGGCGAGCGCGCCGAGCGCCTTCCGCCCGAGGCCTTCCTCGCCCTCGCGCGGGCCTTCGCCGAGGTCCGCCCACCCGATGGGCACACGCCGTGACTCCGGAGGTGCTGCTCGACGCCCTCGGGACCCTGGCCGGCGAGCTCGACCTGGAAGTGCGCCGCGGGGCGTCGGGTGACAGCGCCACCAGCGGCGTGTGCCGGCTGCGCGGACGCGTCTGGGTGGTGCTCTCGGCCGCCGACCCTCCGGCGCGCCGGATCGCCGTGCTCGCGGCCGCGCTGCGCGAGCACGCCGGCCCCGCCTGCGACGCCCGCTACCTGCCCCCGGCCGTCCGCGCAGCGCTGGAAGGGGCTCCCGACACGCGCTCGTAGCCGCATCCGGGGTCCACGGCCGCGGTCGTCCGTCGGCCTTGACCGCGGGGAAAATCCGCGTCTACACTGCTGCGGTCCGGAGGGGAATCGCAGGGCGCGATCCTCATCGACGGACGAAACCCCCGTCCTGAGCGCCGAGCGCCAGGAAGACAGAGACACGCCTCGCCCAGCCCAGAATACGCTCGGATCCTCTCGGGGACCGAGACGGGGGCAGCAAGCAGGCGAGTTCGCGCCAAGGGCCAACGGCCACACGCGCCAGCGGGCCACGGCACGAGCACCGGCCGCGCCTCCGGAAACGCGCCGACTTCACGTCGGCGGCCGTTCGGGATGGCGCGTTTTCTTCTTCCGGTGCGAAGCCGAAGGTCGGATCTCGGAAGACGCCCCAGGGCGTCGGATGGGAGGACGCCGTGTCGACCGTCACGCTGAAGTCCGCCCGGGAGCAGCGCGTCACCGCTCCCTCGCTCACCGCGATGAAGAGCCGCGGCGAGTCGATCGCGATGCTCACCGCCTACGATTTCGCCTTCGCCCGGATCTTCGACACCGCCGGCATCGATGTGCTGCTGGTGGGCGACTCGCTCGGCAACGTCGTCCAGGGCCGGGACACCACGCTCCCCGTGACCCTCGACGAGATCCTCTACCACACGCGCCTGGTCGTGCGCGGCGCTTCCCGCGCGCTGGTGATCGCGGACCTTCCCTTCGGCACCTTCCAGGTCTCGGCCGAGGAGGCCGTCCGCAACGCCGTGCGCTGCGTGAAGGAGGGCGGGGCCCACGCGGTGAAGCTGGAGGGCGGCCGCGCGGTGGCCGCCACCATCGAGCGCATCGTGTCGGCGGAGATCCCGGTGATGGGTCACGTCGGGCTGACGCCCCAGGCGATCCACCGGATGGGCGGGCACCGCGTGCAGGGTCGCACGGCAGACGCTGCCGAGCGCGTGATCGCCGATGCCCGGGCGGTGCAGGCGGCGGGGGCCTTCGCAGTGGTGCTCGAGGGCATGCCCGCCGAGCTCGCGCGCGCGATCACCGCCGAGCTGGCGATCCCGACGATCGGAATCGGCGCCGGCGTGCACTGCGACGGCCAGGTCCTGGTGATGCACGACATGCTCGGACTCTCGGACTGGACTCCCAGCTTCGTCAAGCAGTACGCCGCGCTCGGAATGAGCGCGGCGAAGGCGGCCCGGCGCTTCGCGGAGGAGGTGCGCGAGCGCAAGTTCCCCGACGAGAAGCACTCCTACCGCTAGGCGACCGGGGGAGTCGGCCATGGATCGCATCGATAGCGTCCGGGGGCTGCAGGCGCGCGCCGACGCGGAGCGCGCCGCGGGCCGTCGGATCGCCCTGGTTCCGACGATGGGCGCGCTCCACGCGGGCCACGTCTCCTTGGTGAAGGCGGCCCGCCAACGCGCCGACCGGGTCTGGCTGTCGATCTTCGTGAACCCCACGCAGTTCGACGATCCGCGCGATCTCGCGGTCTACCCGCGCACCCTGGAGGCCGACCTGGTGGCCTGCCGCGACGCGGGCGTCGACGTGCTCTTCACACCCACCGCGGCCGAGATGTACCCGGAAGGCTCGGACACGATCGTCGAGGTGGACGCCCTGTCGCGTCCCCTGTGCGGCGCCTCGCGCCCCGGGCACTTCCGCGGGGTGACGACCGTCGTGGCGAAGCTGCTGGCGGCGGCGAAGCCCCACGTCGCGGTGTTCGGCGAGAAGGACTTCCAGCAGCTCGCGGTGATCCGGCGCATGGCGCGTGATCTGCTGCTCGACGTGGAGATCGTCGGCGCGCCGATCGTACGCGAGCCCGACGGCTTGGCGCTCTCGAGCCGCAACCGCAACCTCGACCCGGAGGCGCGCCGCCAGGCGGTGTGCCTGGTGCGGGCGTTGGATGCGGTCGAGGTCGCCGTCGCCGGCGGCGAGCGGCGCGCCGAGAGCCTGCTCGACCTCGCGCGCCGGGAGATCGCCCGGGCACCGCGCGCCCGGATCGACTACGCCGACCTGCGCCACCCGGTGACGCTGGCGCCGGCGCCCGAGCGCCTCGACGGGCCCGCGCTGCTCGCCCTGGGCGTGTTCCTGGGTCCCGCCCGCGAGGGCGAGGGCGCTCCGGTCCGCCTGATCGACAACCGCTTGCTGCACCCGCAGCCGGGAGGAGGACGATCCTCATGACGCGAACGATGCTCAAGTCGAAGATCCACCGCGCCACGGTCACCGAGGCGAACGTGGAGTACGAGGGCAGCATCACGATCGACCCGGACCTGCTCGAGGCCGCCGACATGCTGCCCTACGAGCAGGTGGACGTGCTCGACGTCACCAACGGCAGCCGGCTCCAGACCTACGTGATCGCGGGTCGGCGCGGATCGGGCGAGATCTGCGTCAACGGGGCGGCGGCGCACCTGGTCAAGCCCCACGATCTCGTGATCATCTGCAGCTACGTGCAAGTGGAGGACGCGGACTGCCGCGGCTTCGAGGGGATCCGCGTGTTCGTCGACGGACGCAACCGGGCGCGCGAGATCTGCGGCCCCTCGCCGCTGCTCGCGGAGTCCTGAACCGCTTTCTGCCGGCGCGCGTCCGCCGCTACCCTGGGGCTCGTGGCCGTGGCGGCGAAGTCGAAGTCGCAGCAATCCGAAGTCATCGCGACGAACCGCCGCGCGCGCTTCGATTACGAGATCCTCGAGTCGTTCGAGGCGGGGATCGCTCTGCTCGGGCCCGAGGTGAAATCGCTCCGTCTGGGACGCGCGAACTTGAGCGATGCCTACGCGACCGTGCGCAACGGGCAGGCGCTGCTGGTGCACCTGCACATCTCTCCCTACGAGCAGGCAGGCCGCGAGAACCCCGATCCGCGCCGGGATCGGCGCCTGCTGCTCCACCGGCGGGAGATCCGCAGGCTCGCCGGCCAGCTGGCCGAGCGCGGCCTCACCCTGGTCCCCCTGCGTCTGTACTGGAAGAAGGGCCGCGCGAAGGTGGAGCTGGGGCTCGCGCGCGGGAAGCGACGCTACGACAAGCGCGAGGCGATCCGCAGCCGCGAGACCGACCGCGAGCTGGCGCGCGCGATCGGCGCGCGGCGCCGGGGGCGGACCTAGCCGTCCGGCGCTCTTCCGGCGAGCCGCGGGGGAGGCGCGCAAGTGCCCGGATTCCCTCACGAGCCTCAAGCCGGCCGGACGGCGAACCGAAGCAACGGCGGGGGTCGGTGGGTGTCCGCGGAGGCCGGCGAGCACAGGGAATTCGGACCGCTGGGCGGCGCCCTGCGTCTGCGCTTCGCCAGCCTCCCCACGCGCATCATCGTCGCCGTCTTCTCGGCGGCCCTGGTGACCGGGCTCGCGGTCACGATGATCTCGACTCGGTCCACCGAGACCTTCCTGCGCTCGAAGATCGACGGGCGGTTCCCGGACCTGCTCCGCACGACATCGCGCGATCTCGAGCAGTGGTACGCGCAGCGCGAGCTCGACATCGCCACCTTCGCGTCCAGCGACACCCTGGCGAACGGTCTGCTCGGGGGAGAGCACACCGCCCTCGCGGCCCACCGCTACCTCAGCTACGTGCAGGACGGATTTCCCCAGTACCGCGGGCTGTTCGTCCTCGACGTCTCGGGCGAGCGCCGTGCCGCGGTCGGCGTCGAGGTCGAGCTGCCCGGCTCCCTGCTCGAGCGGCTCGCGTCCATCGAGACGATCACGACCAGCGACGGCCTGGGGCCGCCGGAGGGGCGCTTCCAGCTGATCTCCGCGCCGATCCTGCGCGGCCAGCAGCGGATCGGAACCCTGCACGCGGTGCTCGGAGTCGCTTCGATCGACGCGCTGCTCTCGGCCGAGGAGATGGACTCCGACACCGGCCTGTACGTGGTGAGCTCCGGGGCGCAGGTCCTGGCGAGCCGCAACGGCTCGTCCGAGCGCGACACCTTCGAGCGGCCGCTTCCCGCACCGGACGCGGCGCCGGTCGTGGAGGACTACACGACGCCCGCGGACGTGCACGTGGTGGGCAGCGCCCTGCGCATGGGCCGCTTCGACTGGACGATCGTCGTCGAGCAGGACTACCAGGTCGCCTTCGCGCCGGTGGTCAGCGTGATGGGCAAGGTGATGGCGATCAACCTGGGTATCGTCGCGGCCTTCGGCGTGCTCGCCCTGCTCATCGCGCGCTCGATCGTGCACCCGATCCGGGCGCTCTCCGACGTGGCGCGCCGGATCGCCAACGGCGAGACCGAGGTCGAGATCCCCCGGGCCTCGGGGCAGGACGAGATCGGCGTGCTCTCCCAGGCGCTCCACGAGATGGTCGACCGGCTGCGCAGCAGCCAGGTCGAGCTCCAGCGTAAGCAGAACCAGATCGAGCGGGCGAACGCCGACCTGACCCAGGCGAACGCCGATCTGTCCCGCAACAACGAGATGCTCGAGCAGCTCTCGTTCACCGACGGGCTGACCCACCTGCACAACCACCGCTACTTCCAGGACCGGCTGCGGATCGAGACCAAGCGGGCCGATCGCACCGGCGACCCGGTCTCCCTGCTGCTGCTCGACATCGACGACTTCAAGGCGCTCAACGACCGCTACGGACACGCGGTGGGCGACGAGGTGCTGCGTCGGGTGGCGACGATCCTGAACAACGGCGTCCGCGAGTCGGACCTCCCCGCGCGCTACGGCGGCGAGGAGTTCGCGGTGCTCGCGCCCCGCACGCCCCTGGAGGGCGCGATCGCCCTCGCGGAGAAGCTGCGGCTCGGCGTCGCGGACGCGCGGATCCGCAACCTCGAAGAGCCGGGGTCGGAGCGGGTCGCCGTCACCGTCTCCGTCGGCGTCTCGGTCTACCGGGGCGACTTCAAGCGCTTTTTCAACGAGGCCGACCGCGCCCTCTACCGCGCCAAGGGCAGCGGCAAGGACTGCGTCGTGGTGTTCTCGGAGCCGGACTAGCCCGCCTTCGCTCGCTTTCGGCTCGCTGCGCGTCCGCCGACTCTCGAGCCGGCCTCCGTGTTAGGGGCGGGTCAGCAGCGAGTCGTGCACCCAGCCGACGCGCCCGTCCGGGGTCCGCACCAGGCTCCAATCTGCGAGCGCGCGCTCCGGGTACACGGGCATCTCGCGGTCCAGCACGTCGACGATGTGCGCCGACTCGGAGGGGCCCGAGCGCAGGTTCACGCGCTCGCCGCGGATCACCCGCCGATCGTCCCAGAGCGCCACCTGCTTCGCCTCGGCGCGCAGCGAGTCGATGATCCGCTGGGCGCGCGAGGCGAAGAACACGGCCGCACCGACGTGGTCCGCCGCCAGCTGGTGGTTCGCCTCCTCGAGCTTGTTCCGGGCTTCCTCGACCCGGTCGCTTCGCCAGGGCACGCTGCGCCCCACCGAGTCGAGGGCGATGCGCGCCTCGGCCACCGCCGAAACGGCATCGGCCTTGGTGTGGGCGCCGCGCAGGCCCGACTCGAGGGCCACGATCGAATCCTCGGCCTGGCGCAGGTCGGCGCGCAGGCGCTCGACCTCGCGCTCGAAGAACTCGCTGCGTTCCGCCTGGGCGCGCTCGTAGACGGCCGGGTCGATCGGCTCGACCACCAGCTCGATCGGCTCCGGCGGCTGGGGATCGGGATCCGTCCCGACCCAGCCGCCGAGCAGGGCTCCGGAGCCCTGGCAGCCGGCGGCCGCCAGGCTCGCGAGGAGCACCGTCATGAGGGCGAGGGTGCGCATCTTCGCTACTCGCATCGACCGTCTCGACGGGTTCCTGAACGGCCGACCGCACCGAATCCCCTCGGGGTCGAGGCGGTGTGCGCGGCCGCGCGGCGCGCACTTTGGCGTAGGATCGGCGGGCGCGGAGGCGCGCGGAGGAGGTGGCGATGCGCGACGTGATGGCGGGCGTCCGGGTGCTCGAGGTGGCCGAGTACACCTTCGTGCCGGCGGCGGGAGCCGTGCTGGCCGACTGGGGCGCCGAGGTCATCAAGGTGGAGCACCCGACGCGCGGAGACGCCCAGCGCGGCCTGCTCACCGTGGGCGGCGCGGACAACCGAGGCCAGATCAACTTCCTGATGGAGCACGCGAACCGCGGCAAGCGCAGCATCGGCATCGACATCAAGCAGCCCGAGGGGCTGGCGGTGCTCCACGACCTGGCACGCGAGAGCGACGTGTTCCTCACCAACTTCCTGCCCGCGGCGCGCCAGAGGCTCGCGATCGACGTCGAGCACATCCGGGCCGTCAATCCGAAGATCATCTACGCGCGCGGCAGCGCCTACGGCGTGCGCGGCCCCGAGGCGGATCGCGGCGGCTACGACTCCACGGGCTTCTGGGCGCGCGCGGGCAGCGGGATGGGCAGCATGCGCCCCGGCGACCCGGATCCGCCGCCCCCGCCCGGACCCGCCTACGGTGACTCGATGGGCGGCATGACGATCGCCGGCGGGATCGCGGCGGCGCTGTTCGCCCGCGAGCGGACCGGCGAGCCTTCAGTCGTCGACATCTCGCTGCTGGGGACCGGCGTGTGGGCGATGGGCTGCGGCTTGACCGCGGCGATGCTGGCGGTCGGAGGCAAGTTCAAGCCGCCCTCGGGCGCGTCCTTCCTGAATCCGCTGGTGGGCACCTACCGCGCGAAGGACGGCTTCATCATGCTGACGATGCTCCAAGGGCACGTCTACTGGGACGACCTGTGCCGACACCTGGACCGCGAGGCCCTGGCGCGCGACCCGCGCTTCGCCACTCCCGAGGCGTTCGCCGAGCACGCCGACGAGGTGAAGGCGGAGCTCCAGCGCGCTTTCGGCGAGCGCACGGTCGCCGAGTGGCGCGAGCGGCTCGCCACCCTCGAGGGGCAGTGGGCCCCCCACCAGAACCTGCTGATGCTCCAGTCCGATCCCCAGGTGCTGGCCAACGGCTTCCTGGTGGACGTGGACGCGGGCGACGGCAGCAATTTCCGGCTCGTCGCGAACCCGGTGCAGTTCGACGAGCAGCCGCCGGACCTGCGCCGCGGGCCCGAGGCCGGGGAGCACACCGAGGAGATCCTGCTCGAGCGAGGCGTGGCCTGGCAGCGGATCGCCGAGCTCAAGAAGGCGGGCGCGATCAACTGAGGAGGCGCGCTACCGGGGTGAGGAGACCGACTCGCAGAATCGGCGGACGCGCAGTGAGCCGCAGGCGAGCGAAGGTGGGCTCCTGCCGGGCTAGGGGAACAGGCCCCGCCGCCGCTTCGCCTCCTTGACCCGGTGGATGCCGCGCATCAGCGCCGCGGTGCGCAGGTTCGTCTTCTGGTGGGTGGCGACGGCCAGCACCTCGCGGAAGGCGCGCTGCATCAGGTCGATCAGGCGCGAGTTCACCTCCTCCTCGCTCCAGAAGAACTGCTGGAGCCCCTGCACCCACTCGAAGTAGGAGGCGGTGACACCGCCGGCGTTGGCGAGGATGTCCGGAACCACGAAGACCCCGCGCTCGGCGAGGATCGCGTCGGCCTCCAGGCTGGTGGGGCCGTTGGCGCCCTCCACCAGGATCCGGCAGGACAGACGGTCGGCGTTCTTCTCGATGATCTGGTTCTGGACCGCGGCGGGCACCAGGATCTCGCACGGGAGCTCGAGCAGCTCCTCGTTGGTCACCGCGTCGACACCCGGGAATCCCTCGAGGAAGCGGTGCTCGCGGATCCAGGCCTCCACGGCCGCGAGGTCGAGCCCGTGCGAGTCGTGGACGCCGCCCTTCGCGTCGGAGATCGCGACCACCCGGGCGCCGAGCTGACGCGCGATGCGCGCGGCGGCGGAGCCGACGTTGCCGTAGCCCTGGATTGCGACGCGCGCGCCCTCGAGCGGAAGGCCCAGGTGACGACACGCCTCCACCGTGCACGCCATCACGCCTCGGCCCGTGGCCTCGAGGCGGCCTTGGGAGCCCCCCAGCTCGACCGGCTTGCCGGTCACGACGCCGGGCACGGCATGGCCCTTCTGCTGGGAGTAGGTGTCCATGATCCAGGACATCACCTGCTCGTCGGTCCCGAGGTCGGGCGCGGGGATGTCGCGATCCGGACCGATCACCTCGATGATCTCCGAGGTGTAGCGGCGGGTGATGCGCTGGA
>CAZZFT010000153.1:0-12134 GCA_964653555.1 uncultured Spirochaetales bacterium
ACGACGTGGTCGCGCTGGAAGGAGTGCACGCGCAGCATCCGCTCGATCTGCTCGGCGAGCGGCATCTGCGGCTCGCGCGGCTCGGCGTAGACGCGAGCCACCTCGAGGGTACGCAGGCCCTGCTGGAGCTCGACGGCCTTGAGTGTATGGCTGCCGAGATCCAGCCCCAGGACGTTCTTCAGGATCGGCACGCGGAGGCTCCCCTCACCGGATGCGCCAGGATAGCAGCTGGGGGCTTGCTCCATTGGCGATGTCGAGCACCGCCTCGACCTGCGACTCGACGTCTCCCACCCGCGCGAGGACGGTCACGATGAAGACGTCGCTCCGGAAGCTCGGTTCGGGGAAGATCGCGTTGGTCACGATGCTCCGTATCGGCGTGCAGCCCTCGGCACTTTGGTCCTCGCCGCACACCCAGCCGCCGTCCTGGCGGACGTTCAGGAGGCTGCGGATCGTGTCCTCGTCGGCCAGCCGCAGGGACACCTCGTCGTCGAAGAAGAGCAGCGCCAGCACGTGGGGGGGAGCGGTGTTCGGGTTGATCCCCCCGCCCTGGGCGTAGGGATACACGGTGACGTAGGGGCGCAGGGCCTCCACGAGCGGGGCGTCGAAGCCCTCGACCCGGCGGAGCTCGTCGACCGAGAGGAGCGGCCGATTCGAGGGGCGCGTCGGCGGGTCGCGCTGCTGATAGGCGTCGTCCTCGGGCTCTCCGCTCTGGCTAACCGAATCCTCGTCGACGTAGTCGATCAGGTTGGCGGCCAGCTGGGCGGGGTCGTAGCGCTTCTCGGCCGGGGGGACCGGGATCTCGTCGATGGCTTTCTCGAGCAGGCGGGTGATCAGCTCGGCGCTGCGAGGGTCGGGGTTGCCGCTGTCGTCGAAGACGATGACCGCGTTGAGATTGAGGCGCGAGGCAGCATCCTCGATGTCCAGCTCCAGGGTCGAGCCGTCTTCGAGGGGGATCTGCCGGCCGCTGACCTGCGCCCAGAGCTCGCCCCGGTTGTCCACGGGGGTCTCGGTCTGGAGTGCGCGGTACTTGTCCTCGAGGAGCAGGGCGGTCGCGAGGCGAACACCGCCCCGCGCGAGGGCCTCCGCCCGGGCCCGGGCGTCGCGATTGCGGACGATCATGTGGTCGATCAGCGCCTTGCGGGTGAACGTCGCGATCGAGCTCGCCAGCAGCAGGGCGAAGAAGAGCACCACCACCAGCACGAAGCCGCGGTTCGGCGTCCTCACTAGCGGCACCCCGGCAGGACGGCGGAGGGGTAGGCGGCCCCGATCGCCTCGGCGTAGGGGGCATAGGGCGTCTGCGCCGCCTTGGCGAGGTAGGTGCTGCGCAGGTCCGCGGGTAGCTGCGACAGGTCGACGCAGTCGGCGATGGTCTTGCCCTCGAGGTTCGCGGCGGCGCCCTCCCCGTCAGCCTGGCCCTCGGCGCCCTGCTGCTCCTCCGGGTGGAGCAGGACCTCGAGGTCGATCGGGCGCACCGGGAGCTGCACCTGGCGGAAGTAGTGAACCGGTTCCTCTTCGAATCCGGGGTCGGGCTCGTTGCCGACCTGCGGGCTCGCGAGGGCCACCTCGATCTCCACCGCCACCGGCAGCTGGCTCGATTCGACGAGCTGCGAGGAGTCCCATCGGTCCAACCACTGCCCCTTGTCGTCGAGGAAGCGCGTGGAGAAGTAGGCGACGTCGTCCGCGACCAGCAGGGAGTCCGGGTCCCCGTCGGGGGGGAACTCCCGATCGAGGCTCTCGGGCAGATCCGGACGCGACCAGCGGTGCAGGGCGTAGGCGTGGCCGTCCTCGTTGCGCTCGAGGGTGTAGGCCACGACCGCGATGTCCGACGCGGGCCCGTCGCTCGAGCGGGGGAGGTCCCGCTTGACGAACTTGAGGTGGTCGGAGCCGGCGCCGCCCAGGCGTGGCTCGGCCAGGAAGATCCAGGGGTTGGCCAGGGGATCCTGTCCCTCCGGCGTGGTCACCAGGAGCGACTGCTCGAGATCGTGGGCGACCCGGTCGAGCAGCGTGCTGGCACGCCGGATCTCGCGCGTGTTCTCGCTGGCGTGCTCGGCCTGTCGGGAGAGGTTGATGTAGAAGTTCACCGCCACGGTGAGCAGGATCGTGAGCACGAGAATGACGCCCATCACCTCGATCAGGGTGAAGCCCCGTTCGCTTCGTTCCCGGTCCGCGGAGATCACGGGTTCCCCAATCCGAGCTCCTGCTCGAACTGGCGGATCATGCGCTCCCTCTCCGTGAGTCCGTCGTCACCGGATGCGCCGGTCTCGTCCCCGGTGCCGGTCCCGCCGTCCTCGGCCGGAAGGAGATCCTCGAGCCCGGTCTTGTCGAAGCCGTACGTGGTGCGCGCGATCGAGTCGGTGTCGAATCCCTCCTCCCAGCTCACCGTGACGGAGAGCCGCTGCACCCGGCTCTCGCCCTGGTCGTTCACCAGCAGGGTGGCGAGCTCTCCCGGCTTGCCGAGGGCATCGCTCTGGCGGACATCCTCGGGGAGCAGGGCCATCACGTCCTCGGGCACTACCTCGACGGTGATGCGGTAGGGGGGCTCCTCGCGCTCCTGCGTGCCGTCCTCGAGCAGGGCGCCGACCGCGATCGCGCTCTCCAGCTCGGCGAGCTCCCGATCGGCGAGTAGGGAGGCCTCGGCGCGGCGGCGGTCGCGGCCCTCGGACTGGAGCCCACGGATCGCAGCGGTGGCGAGAACCGTGTACAGGATGCCCAGGATCAGCACGCCGGCGAGCACCTCGAGCAGGGTGAAGCCCGCGGCGAGACCGGCGCCGGATCGCGTCCGGGGACGACTAGCCTTCATCTTCATCGCGAATCCGCACGCGCTCGTCGAGCGGGTAGACGTCGAGGACCACGCGATGGCCGGCGTTGTCCTGGAGGACGATCTGCGTGTAGGAAGCGCTGCCGTCGCGCTCGAAGTCGACCGAGGTCTCGCCGCGGCCGATCCAGCCGCCGGGCGTCTCGACGCCCTCGAAATAGAAGGGATTCACCACCACCTGGAGGTTCCCGAAGCTCCCGGGCATCGGGCGATACTCCAGGCCCTCGTCGCGCGGAGCGATCAGCGGGAGCGGGCTGTTGCCGCTCAGGTCGAGCTCCGCCTCGGGCTGGGCGGCGGCGTCGGGATCCGTGCTCAGCCACTCGATCCGGTACTCGGCCTGGTCGAGATCCATCCACATGCGGTGAGGCGTTCCGGTCACGATCGCACGCTGGCGCGCCAGCTCGAGCTGGGCGGCGATGTGGCGCGCCTCGTTGCGCAGGGCGCGGATCTGGAACCCGCTCAGGTTCGGAAACACGAGCGCCGCGACGAGGGCGAGGATCGCCACGACCGCGAGGATCTCGATCAGGGTGAAGCCGCGGCCGCGGCGTGCGCGTCGCGCCCGGATCGTCACCCGTCAGCTGCCCAGGGAGTCGGCGTCGTCCACCCAGTTTCCGATGTCCGCGTCGACGCCTTCGCCTCCCGGAGAGCCGTCCGCGCCGAAGGACCACAGATCGTAGGCGTGGGAGTTGTGCTGTCCGGGCGACTCGTACTGGTAGGGATTGCCCCAGGGATCCTCGGGGACGCGGCGTTCGCGCATGTAGCCGCCCGGCGGAGCATTGCGCGCCTCCGGCGGTGGCTGGATCAGGGCGTCCAGGCCCTGGTCGGTGGTCGGGAAGCGCGCGTTGTCCATCCGGTAGGTCTCGAGCGCGGAGTCGAACATCTGCATCTGTCCGTGAGCCGCATTCACCCGCGCCTTGTCGATCTGCGGGAAGATGGCGAGGCCCACCAGGGTGCTGAGCAGACCGATGATCAGCACCACGGCCATGATCTCGATCAGCGTGAATCCGGCGCGCCGGCCATGCGGGTGTCGCCGCGGGGTCGATTCAGGCTTTCGCATTTTTCCCTCTCTCCTGTCGGTCCTATCGGTTCCAGAAACGGGTGCCGGCGCGCAGCCGGTGCCGCGGTCAGCCGAGCGAGCTCGTGATCTGCAGCAGCGGGACGAGAGTCGCCAGAATGATCACCAGGACGATTCCCACCATCACGAGGATCAGGATCGGCTCGAGCAGTGCCGTGAGGCGGGTTACCGTCGTCTCCACCTGCTCTTCGTACGTGTCGGCGACCTTGGTGAGCATCGACTCCAGCTCGCCGCTCTGCTCTCCGACCTCGATCATGTGGGTCACCATCGGGGGAAACTCTCCGCTGGCTCGCAGCGGGGCCGCCACGCTCGCGCCCTCGGTGATGCTGTGCCGGGCGGCCTCGATGGCGGCCGCGATCACCGTGTTCGCCGCCACCTCGCCGGCGGTCTCGAGAGCCCGCGTGATCGGCAGACCCCCTGAAAGTAGCGTGGACAAGGTGCGGGCGAATCGGGAGATCGAGAGCAGGCGCACCAGCCTCCCGACCACCGGCAGGCGCAGGCGGATCCGGTCGTACTGGGCGCGACCCTTCTCGGTCCGGATCGCCGCCCGGAAGGCCGCCACCCCCCCGATCGCCAGCAGGATCAGGACCCACCAGTAGTCGCGGGTGAAGTGGCTCATCGCGATGATCCAGCGGGTGTAGAAGGGCAGGGGCTGGTTCAGGCTGGCGAGCAGCTCCGTGATCTGGGGCAGTACGACCGTGACGAGCGCTCCCACCACCACGCAGGCGAACAGGAACATCATCGCGGGATAGATCAGGATCGAGCTCACCTTGTTGCGCAGCCGCACCTGGCTCTCGAGGTAGTCGGCGAGGCGCTCCAGCACCGTCTCGAGGGCGCCCCCGGCCTCGCCGGCTCGGACCATTCCGATGTAGAGATCGGGGAAGGTGCCACCGGCGCCCGCCATCGCGTCGCCGAGCGCCGCGCCCTCGTTGACCCGATCGCGGACCTGGCCGAGAACGCTCTTCAGGCGCGCGTTCTCCACCTGCTCGGTCAGCGCGCGCAGGCCCGAGACCAGCGGGATCCCCGCTCCCACGAGCGTCGCGAGCTGTCGGGTCACCAGGGCCAGGTCGAGGGCCGATACCCGCTGGAAGCTGGGCAGCGTGATCTGGAAGCGACTCCGCGACGCCGGCCGGATCGCGAGCTCGCGCCCCTCCTCGAGCTCGGTGAGGAAGATGCCGTCGCGGCGGAGTCGCACTCGTGCGGAGCGCGGGCTCTCCGCGTCGAGATGCCCGCGGGTCGCCTTGCCGGCGGCCGTGACGCCCTTGTACGCGTAGACCGGCACGCCTTCCCCCGACTAGATCTGGGCCACGGCGCCCTGCTCCTCGGTGGCGCGCAGGACCTCGGCGACCGAAGTGACTCCCGCGAGCACCTTCCGAGCCCCGTCCGAGCGCAGCGGGTGCATGCCGCGCCGCACCGCCGCGCTCTTGATCGACTTCGAGTCGACGTTCTGGCTGACCAGCGCCCGGACGTCGTCGTCCACCTGCATCAGCTCGAAGATGCCGACGCGCCCGCGATAGCCGGCGTAGTTGCACCCGGCGCATCCCTCGGGCCGGTACAGGCGCACGGCGCGGCCCTTGGTCTGGATGCCGAGCTCCGCCAGCTCCTCGGCGGTGGCCTCGTAGGGCACCTTGCAATCGGGGCAGAGCACGCGCACGAGGCGCTGCGCGAGCACCGCGACGAGCGACGATCCGACCAGGAAGGGCTCGACGCCCATGTCGACCAGCCGGGTGATCGCGCTCGGTGCGTCGTTGGTGTGCAGGGTCGAGAAGACGAGGTGTCCGGTGAGCGAGGCCTGGATCGCGATCTCGGCGGTCTCCAGGTCGCGGATCTCGCCGACCAGGATCACGTTCGGGTCCTGGCGCAGGATCGAGCGCAGCCCGCTCGCGAAGGTGAGACCCACCTTCGCGTTCACCTCGATCTGCCCGATGCCGGAGAGCTGGATCTCGACCGGGTCCTCGATGGTGATGATGTTCTTGTCCGTGGCGTTGATCCGGGAGAGCGCGCCGTAGAGCGTCGTCGTCTTCCCGGAGCCGGTCGGACCGGTCACCAGCACGATGCCGTTGGGGCGCGTGATCAGCTTCTGCATGGTGGCGAGCTGCTGCTCGTCGAAGCCGAGGGTGGTGAGGTCGAGCAGCTCCTGGGTGCGGGGCAGCAGACGCATCACCACGCGCTCGCCGTAGGCGACGGGCAGCGTCGACAGGCGCACGTCGTAGTCGCGACCGGCGATCTTGAGGCGGATGCGCCCGTCCTGCGGGAGCCGCTTCTCGGCGATGTTCAGGTGCCCCATGATCTTGATGCGCGACACGATGCTCGCCTGCAGCGACTTCGGCAGCGGCTTGATCGGCTCGTAGAGCACGTTGTCGATGCGAAAACGCACGCGCAGCTCGTTCTCGAAGGGCTCGAGGTGGAGGTCGCTCGCGCGCTCCTTCACCGCGTTGTGCAGCAGCGAGTTGACCAGCTTGACGATCGGGGCGTCGTGCTCCCCCGACTCGAGCAGGTCCTGGGGCTCCTGGCTGATCTCGCTCGCGAGGATGCTCAGGTCCTCGGCAGCGTCTGAGGCGAGGGCGTCGGTGGAGCTGGGTCCGCGGTCGTAGACCTCGTTGATCGCGCCGAGGATCGTGCGCTGGGTGGCGAGCTCGAGGGTGATCTCCGCGCCGTCGAAGAGCAGGCGGAGGTCGTCGAGTGGAGCCGTGTCGAGGGGGTTGGTCACGGCGACGCGCACCGTCCCGCCCAGATCCCGGGAGAGCGGAAGGAGTCCGTTGTCCTTGGCGAACCCGATCGGGATTCGCTCGATCAGGCTCTGGTCGACCTCGCCGTGGTGGATCTGCGCCCGCACCGGGAGGCCGAGCTGCTCGGCGAGCCCGGCGAGGAGCTGATCGGCGGTCACGTGGCCGCGCGCCACCAGCAGGTCGCCCAGCCGTCCGCCCGACTCGCGCTGCTCCAGGCGTACCGCGTCGAGCTGCTCCTCGGTGAGGTTCGTCGTGCGCAGCAGGATGTCGCCGATGTCGCGGGGATGCGCGACGCGCGGGGGGGCGGGCGCCGGGTGGAGGGTGGCTTCGCTCATTCCTTCGACCCCCCCTCCTTGTCCTTTTCCTTCTCCTCGTCCTCGAGCACGAGGATCGAGGGCGTGAGGCCATGGGAGCGGCGAACCGCCTCGCCGACCGCGTTGGCATCCTGGACCGTGTCGTAGGGACCCAGATCGATCTCGTAGATCACGCTGTCGCCGACCTGCGTCGAGACGAGCGTTCCGTCGTGTCCCGAGTCGATCAGGTCGGTGAGCAGTTTGGCCGCCGCGTCCGGGTCGCCCATGACCGCCGCCTGGAGCACGTAGCGGGCCTCGCCGTGCCCTTCCTTCGCCTTCTGCGCGCGCTGCTCGGCGCGGATCCGCTCGATCTCGGTCAGCCGCTCGTTCGGGTAGCGGACGCGATGGGAGGCCAGACGCTCTCGGACCGGCTTGTCGTAGTGCTTCGGGATGTAGGGGAGGCCCTCCGCCTCGGCCAAGGCAAGCCGCTGGGCCTCTACCTCGAGCTCCTCGTCGCTGAGCTCGACGGAGCGACCCGAGCGCTCGCGGAATTCCTCGCGGCGCCGGATCGTGTCGCTCTCCAGGTCGAGCGGCGTGCGCA
Organism: uncultured Spirochaetales bacterium; assembly: GCA_964653555.1. GTDB lineage: Bacteria > Myxococcota_A > UBA9160 > UBA9160 > SMWR01 > JAHEJV01. The sequence goes on from CAZZFT010000153.1 coordinate 7,514, forward strand.
CGATTCGCGGCGTCAGGAACACGAGCAGATTGGTCTTGCGCTTCTCGGTGCTTATCGATTTGAACATCCAGCCGAGAATCGGAATGTCGCCCAGCCAGGGCACCTTGGTCTCGTCGTCGGTGAGCTGGTCGCCGAGCAGCCCGCCGATCACCACCGTCTCGCCGTCCCGCACCACCACCGTGTTCTCGACCCGGCGGTTCGAGAGCGCGACACCCACGTCCTGGGGGTTTCCCACGCCGCTCTGCAGGGCGCTGTTGATCGCGGTGATCTCTTGGAAGATCTCGAGCCGCAGGCTGTCGCCCTCGGTGATCTGGGGGGTCACGCGCAGCGTCACACCGATGTCCTGGCGCTCGACGTTCACCGAGGTGTTGAGGCCGGTCTCCAGACCCGCCGCCGACTCGACGCGGCTGCTGATGATCGGGATGTTGTCGCCGACGCGGATCTCCGCCTCCTCGTTGTCCGAGGTGAGGATGTGGGGGGCCGACACGATGTTGATGTCGCCATTCTGCGCCGACAGGTTGATGATGGTATCGATCACCGTGCCGCTGCCGGTGGGGTTGCCATTGGCGTCGACGTTGTTGCGCGTGTCCTTGAGGAACTGGCTGATCAGCGGTCCGGTCGAGGTCACCGGAACGCCGGTCGCCGCGCCGGCCGCCGAGGTGGCCGTGGCGACCAGGAAATTGGTGTCGCCGTTGATGATGCGCAGGAGCCCGGAGAAGCCGATGTCCTCGGCGTTGTTGACCGTCAGCTCCATGATCAGCGCCTCGACCGACACCTGAGGCCGCTCGACGTCGAGCTTCTCGATCACCTGGGCGAGGGTGTTGAAGCCCTCCTGGGTGGCCTGGATGATCAGCGAGTTGGTGGCGGGGTCGGCGGTCACGCTGATTCCGCCCTCGAGGCTGGTGACCGCGCTGCGGATCGCGGTCGCGACCGGCGTGGTGCCTCCGGCCGAGGAGGTCGAGCTGCTCACCGGGGAGGAGCTCCGCCCGCTCCCGCCGAGCAGGCCCGAGAGGGTATCGGCGAGGTCCTCGGCGCTGGCGTTGTTGAGGTAGTAGACGTGGATGCGGCCGCCCCCGACGACGGGCACGTCGAGCTTCGCGATCAGCCGGCGAACCTCCTCCAGCTGGGCCCGCGGCGCGAGCACGAGCAGCGAGTTGGTGCGCTCGTCGGTCAGGATTCGCACGGGCGGCTTCGCGGCGTTGACGGTCTCGTTCGGCTGGGCGCCGGCGCGCCGGCGCGTTGCGCGGCGCGTCGTCGCCGCGCTCTGGGTCACCTCGGCGCCATAGATCTCGGACACCTGGTCGGCCAGCGTGGTGGCGTCGGCGTACTCGACGTTGATGACGGCGAGCTCCTCCTTGTAGGTCTCCACGTCGATCGATTCGAGAATCGCGATCAGGCGGCGGATGTTGGAGGCCGACTCGGTCAGGATCACCGTGTTGGTCGGCGCATAGGCGGCCATCGCCGCGTCCTTCGAGACCAGCGGCTTGAGCGTCTCGACGATCGAGTCCGCGTCGATGTAGTTGAGCGGGATCAGGCGGGTGACGAAGCGATCGCGGTTGGGCGGGCGCCGCGAGCTCTTTACCGTCTCGATGCTGGATTCCTTCGCCTCCCGGACCGGGATCACCTTGATCGCGCCCCCGGGAGTCGTGACCGTCGTGAAGCCCTTCACCTGGAGAACCGACTCGAAGACGGCGTAGGCCTGCTCCACGGGAATCGGCTCCGGGGACACGATCGTCACACGTCCGCGCACTCGGTCGTCGTAGATGAAGTTGCGGTTGGTGGCGCGCGCGATGGTCTCGATCACCTGGGCCAGCTCGGCGTCGGCGAAGTCCATCGTGACCATCGCCTGCCCGTTCTCCTGCCCGCTCTCTTCCTGGCCGTAGGCGGCCAGCGCGGCGAGCCCGCACAGCAGGGCCGCGAGCGCTCCCGCCCGCCAGCTCGCGGCGCGCCTGCGGCGAACCGACTCAATCATGGACGGCTCGGCTGCGGGTCCAGGGCTGTCCGTTCGCCCCCAGACCGGAGAGTTCGATCCTGTCGGTGTCCCCGAGTTCCTGGAGAGCCCGCGCGCTGTCCTCCGGCGAGGAGATCGGGATCCCGTTGAACTCCGTGATCACGTCGCCCTCCTGCATCCCGATCTCTTCGAACAGGCTGCCCGGCTTGATGCCGCTCACCTGGAGCCCGACCATCTCGCCGTCCTCGAACTTTGGCAGGACGCGCGCCTGGGAGAGGAGATCCGACGGATCGCGGATCGTGTCGCGGATCTGGTCGCGCGACAGGGAGACGTCGGAGCGGCGCCGGACGGTGCGCTGGGGCCGCACGGGTGCGGCGGCGCGAACGATCGCAGGTGTGCCGACGGTCTCCTCGTCGAGGGTGAGCTCCCGGGGTGCGCCGTTCTCGGTGAGCACGACGCGGCGTCGCTCGATCCGGGTGACCAGGGCCTTGCCCTTGATCTGGTCGCCGATTCCGACCACGAGGGTCTCATTCTTCTCCCGGTCCTGGAGGGTGGCGCGGGAAAGCACCGGATCGCTGGCCGCGAAGGTTCCGAGCAGGGTCACCGGGAGCCGCGACTTCTCCAGGTCCTCGGGCTCCGGAGTCGAAGACGGCTCCGGGTTGAGCGTGCTCGAGTTGAACAGGTTACGGGTGAGGATGATCTGGCGGTCGGCCCAGGTGCGCGAATGCGCCGGCTCCGCCGTCGCGACCGGGACCGAGGCCTCCGGCGACGCGGACAGCAGGGTCGCGGCGATGATCTGGTTCGCCGTGTCGGCGGCGAGGAAGCACGCCACCGCGAACAAGATCCCGTTCGCCGTCCAGGTCAGCACAGATCCCATCGTCGTAGCTCGCTTGCTCCCGCGCTCGACCGCATGGGTGATGACGCCGCCCCGTCCTGGCAACAGAACGGCGGAGTATACCCGCGTGTCGTCCCGACGCTCAAGGTTATCTCGTGATTCCAAATAGTTAGGGGGTCGAGGGGACGTATCGGCGGGTCGTCCTTGCCGCCTTATGACGCCTCGCACAAAATCGGCGTTCGGCGAGCCCCACGGGGGACTGCGAGGCGCGTGCGCGCTCCTCTCACGTCGCCCCGTTGACACCGGGGGGCGCGCGACCAGCTTTGCGCGTCGCTCCGCCGGACTCGTCGCCGGCAGCGAACCACCAGCGAGCAACGGGAGCTCGAGAGAGGCACTTCATGGCACAGGGCAAGGTGATCGGCATCGACCTGGGGACGACCAACTCGGTCGTCGCGGTGATGGAGGGGGGTCAGCCCACCGTCATCGCCAACGAGGAGGGCGGTCGCACGACGCCCTCGATCGTCGGCTTCACGGACGAGGGCGAACGCCTGGTGGGTGCCATCGCGAAGCGCCAGGCCGTGACCAATCCCAAGGGCACCATCTACTCGATCAAGCGCTTCATGGGGCGCCGGCTCGAGGAGGTGCCGGAGGAGATCAGTCTGGTGCCCTACGACGTGGTCAAGGGCCGGGAGGGCATGGCCGCGGTGCGCGTGGCGGGCAAGGAGTACACGCCGCCGGAGATCTCCGCGATGGTGCTCCAGAAGCTCAAGGGTGCGGCCGAGGCCTACCTCGGGCAGCCGGTCAGCGGCGCGGTCATCACCGTTCCCGCCTACTTCAACGACGCCCAGCGCCAGGCGACCAAGGATGCGGGGAAGATCGCCGGTCTCGACGTCAAGCGGATCATCAACGAGCCCACGGCCGCTGCGCTCGCCTACGGACTCGACAAGCAGCACGACGAGAAGATCGCGGTCTACGACTTCGGCGGCGGCACCTTCGACATCTCGATCCTCGAGGTGGGTGAGAACGTCGTGGAGGTGAAGGCCACCAACGGCGACACGCACCTGGGAGGCGACAACTTCGATCAGCGCATCATCGAGTACCTGATTGCCGAGTTCAAGAAGGACCAGGGAGTCGACCTGTCGAAGGATTCGATGGCTGTGCAGCGGCTGCGCGAGGCGGCGGAGAAGGCGAAGATCGAGCTCTCGACCGCCTCCTCCACGGACATCAATCTGCCCTACATCACGGCCGACCAGAGTGGTCCGAAGCACCTGGCGCTCAAGCTGACGCGTTCCAAGTTCGAGCAGCTGGTCGAAGCCCTGGTCGAGCGCAGCCTCGGCCCCTGCCGCCAGGCGCTGGCGGACGCGGGCTACAGCGCCTCCGACATCCAGGAGGTAGTCCTGGTCGGCGGCAGCACCCGGATCCCGATGGTCCAGGAGAAGGTGAAGGCGCTGTTCGGGCGCGAGCCCAACCGGACCGTGAACCCGGACGAGGTGGTCGCGATCGGTGCGGCCGTCCAGGGCGGCGTCCTGGCTGGCGACGTGAAGGACGTCCTGCTGCTCGACGTGACGCCGCTCTCCCTCGGCATCGAGACGCTGGGCGGTGTGATGACCAAGCTGATCGAGAAGAACACCACGATCCCCACCAAACGCAGCCAGGTGTTCTCCACCGCGGCGGACAGCCAGCCGCAGGTCGAGATCCACGTGCTCCAGGGCGAGCGCGAGATGGCGAGCGACAACCGCACGATCGGGCGTTTCATCCTGGACGGGATTCCGCCCGCGCCGCGCGGCGTACCCCAGATCGAGGTGACCTTCGACATCGACGCCAACGGCATCCTG
>CAZZFT010000154.1:0-12126 GCA_964653555.1 uncultured Spirochaetales bacterium
GGAGTTGATTCGCGTCGCCCACCCCGACCACCGCGACCACCTGCGCGACGAGGCGAAGCGGCTGTTCCACCCGTGAGCTCGGATGGATCCGGGTCCGATCGCGCTACCCGGACCCCTTCTTCACCCGATCGAGGATCTCCCCCCGCGACAGCGCCTGGAGATGCGGCCCGGCCTGGAGGTCGTTGCCCGTGCGCACCACGGCGCGGCCGCCGCGCGCCTCGAGGGCGGTGTAGACGAAGCGCTTGTTCACCGCGACGACGGCGGGCGGTACCTCGGCGATCCGCTGCGCGATCGCCACCACCCGCTGCTCCAGCTCCGCCTCGGGGAATGCCTGGTTCACCAGCCCCACCGCCGCCGCCTCCGCGCCGCTGTACTCGCGCCCCGCCACGTGCAGCTCCATCGCGTGGCGGTGGGAGAGCAGCGCCGGGAACCAGGGGAAGTCGGGGAGCCCTGCGATGCGCAGCACCGGGTGGGCCAGGCGCGCGTTCTCCGCGGCGTAGGCGAGGTCGCAGGCGCCGGCCAGCTCGAGGCCCCCCGCCAGCGCGTAGCCGTGGATCATCGCGATCACGGGCTTGGCGAGGTCCCAGAGCGACATCCAGCCCTCGCTCACGTGGCGCGCCCACTGCATGCCCACGTCGGGCGTGAAGTACGGCTGATCGGCGCCGAGATCGCTCTTGATGTCGTAGCCCGAGGAGAAGCAGGGTCCGGCGCCGCGCACGATCGAGACGCGCACCGCGTCGTCCCGGTCGTGGTGGCGCAGCGCGTCGAGCAGCTCGCCGCGCAGCCCGTTGTCGATCGCGTTGCGCTTGGCGGGGCGGCTCAGCGTCACGAAGCGCACGCCCGGCGCCGCCTCGGAGACTGCGATCTTCTCGTAGCCGCTCACCGCGCCTGCTCCCGCATCGAGTCGCGCGCGCCGACCAGCTCCGCCATCAGCGCGTAGGCCTCGTCCTGGTCCGTGCGCACCGTGAGGCCGGTGTAGGGCATGCGCTCCCAGTCCGAACGCCAGCGCTCGCGGATCCGCGCCACCGGCCCGAACAGGCCCCCCTCGTCGATGTACTCGTCGGGCACGGCGGCGATCGCCTCGGCGCGCTTGCCGGCCTGGAAGAGCTCGTGGATCCGCTGGGCCGCTTCGCCCCAGCCCTCCCGCTCCATCCGCTTCTTGTGGAAGTTCTTCTTCGGATGTCCCATGCCGCCGACGTACAGGGCGACGAAGGGCTTGGCCGCGTCGAGGGCGGAGCGGAGGTCGTCGGTGATGGTCACCGACACACCGCCCTGGATCTCGAAGTCGGCCATGCCCTTGCCGGCGCCCGCGCGGCGGAAGCCCTCCTCGAGCCAGCCGGTGAACGTCTTCGCGTTGCCCGGGCGCAGGCCGAAGGGCAGCCACCCGTCGGCCACCTCGGCCGTCAGGATCACCGACTCCTTCGCGCCGGTGCCGAGGAAGACGCGCGGGCGCGGCTCGAAGTGCAGGATCGACTTCAGGGGCTTTCCCATCCCCGACGAGCCGGGGCCGCGGTAGGGGAGCGAGATCTCCTTGCCCTCGTGGGTCACCGGGCCCTCGCGGGCGAATACCTTGTTCACGATCGCCACGTAGTCGCGCAGGCGCTCCACCGGGCGACCCCAGGGCTCTCCGTACCAGCCCTCGACGATCTGGGGACCCGAGACGCCGAAGCCGCCGATCACGCGGCCGCCGCCGGCGAGCGCGTCGAGGGTGCCGAGCTGCATCGCCGCCATCGCGGGGCTGCGCGCCGCCACCTGCATGATCCCGGTGCCGAGGCGGATCCGCTCGGTGTGGGCCGCGATGAAGGCGAGCGGCGTGATGGCGTCGGAGCCGTAGGCCTCGGCGGTCCACACCGAGTCGTAGCCGAGCGCCTCGCAGCGCCGGATCCGCTCGATCGGGACCCGTACGTCGCGCGCCGCGTACTCGATCGCGAGGCCGAGCTTCATCGCGTCCTCCGGGTGGGCATCGCCCGCGGATCGTACGCGACGCGGCTCGCTACGTCGCGACGTCCTGGAACGGGAAGCTGAACAGGAACGTCCACAGCGCCCGGCGGTGGTCGCGGCGGCCGGAGAGGTGCTCGCGCCACAGCGTCTCGATCGGCGCCGGGTCGAACCAGCCGCCCTGGCGGCTGCGCGCGAGGCAGGCCTCCATCCGTTCGCGCAGCACCGTGCGCAGCCAGGTGGCCTGGGGCACGCCCAGCCCCTTCTTCGGCCTGGCCCGCAGCTCCGGCGGCAGCGAGTGCGCCGCGACCCGGCGCAGCAACACCTTGCCGCGCCCGCCGGCGAAGATCAGACGGGGCGGCAGGTCGGCGAGCCAGCTCGTGAGCTGGGGATCGAGCAGCGGCGCGCGCACCTCGAGCGCGTGGGCCATGCTCGCACGGTCCACCTTCGGCAGCACGGAGACGGCCAGATAGGTGCGGATCCAGGTGTGGATCTGGGCGTAGAGCTCGCCCGCGTCGAGGGCCTCGGCGAAGGCGCGCCGGGAGGGCTCGAGCACGGCGCGGGCGTCGACCTCGCGCGCCAGGTCGGGATCCATCACCGCGAGCGCAGCGCGCAGCGGAAAGCCGGCCATCCAGCCCGCGATCCGCTCCTCGGGCGGGTGCTCGAAGCCCTGGGCGAAGTGGTGGGCGCGGAACGCCAGCGACAGGTTGCGCGGGTCGGCCGGCAGGACGCGCTCGAGGAGCCGCGCCGCGTCCCGCCACAGCGAGCGCGGGGCCAGGTGCTCGAGCACGCGCGCCGTGCGCCAGGCGCGGAACGGGTCGTAGCCGGCCTGGAGCTCGTCGCCGCCGTCGCCGCCGAGCGCCACCACCACGGTCTCCCGGGCGAACCGGCACACGAGCGAGGTGGGCACGATGCTGGGATCGCCCAGCGGCTCCGAGAGCGTGCGCCACACCGCGTCGAGCTCGCGCTCGAGGTCGGCTCCGGTCGCCACGATCTCGTGGTGCTCGGCGTCGATCGCCCGGGCCATCGCGCGCGCGCTGGCCCGCTCGTCGTAGGAGGCGTCCTCGAAGCCGACGGTGAAGGTGCGGATGCGGTCGCCGGGCCGGACGCGCCGCCAGGCCGCGGCGAGCAGTGAGCTGTCGATCCCGCCCGAGAGGAACAGGCCCACCGGCACGTCGCTGCGCAGGCGCAGCGAAAGTGCCCGGTCGAGCTCCGCCTCGAAGCGCTCGCAGGCCGCGTCGGCGTCGACGGGCGCGGGACGCGGCGCGAAGCGCCAGTGCTCGCCCCGCCCGTGGACGGCGCCCTCGGGATCGAGCTCGACCCAGCCTCCGGGCGGCACCTGCCAGACGTCGCGGTAGACGGTCGTCGCGTCGGGCATGCCGTCGTAGACGAGGTAGCGCGCGACGCCGAGCGGATCGGGCGGCGGCGCGCCCCCGGGCCCGCGCGTGAAGCTGCGCAGCTCCGAGGAGAACAGCAGCACGCGGCGCCCGTCCTCGCCGCGGGGCGTGCCCCAGAAGAGCGGCTTCTTGCCGAAGCGGTCGCGCGCCAGCAGCAGGCGCCGCTCGCGCGGGCGGTACCAGGCGAAGGCGAACATGCCGTCGAGCCGCGGCAGCGCGTCGAGCCCCCAGGCCTCGAGGGCCTCCAGCAGCACGGCGGTGTCGTAGCGCCGGTCGGGCGCGCGTCCCTCGACCTCGAGCCGGTCGGCGAGCTCGAGGTAGTTGTAGATCTCGCCGTTGAACACGATCACCGAGTCTCCCGAGCGGCTCGTCATCGGCTGGCGACCACCGGGGTCGAGGCCGATGATCGCGAGCCGGCGGTGGCCGAGGGCGAGCTCGGGCCGTGACCAGCGTCCCTCGTCGTCGGGGCCGCGGTGGGCGAGCCCGCCGAGCAGGCGCTCGACCCACTCGGCGCCGCGCGGACCGCCGACGCCGAGGATGCCGCACACTACTCGGTGTCTTCGAGGTGCGCCTTCACCGCGTCGCCCACCCGCTCCAGGTCGACCAGGAAGGTGTCGTGGCCGTAGGGCGCGTCGAGCTCGACGTAGGTGGTGGCGGCGCCGTTCTTCCGCAGCGCCGTGGCCAGCTCGCGCTGCTGCCACACCGGGAACAGCAGGTCCGAGCGGACACCGATCACGAGCGTCGGGCAGGTGATGCGCTCGATCGCGGGGCGTCCGTTCACCGGGTCCATCAGATCGAAGAGGTCCATCGCCTTCGAGATGTAGAGATAGGAGTTCGCGTCGTACTGGAGGCAGAACTTCTCGCCCTGGTGGACCAGGTAGCTCTCCACCTGGAAGTCCTCGCCCAGGCTCGGCGGCCGGTCGGGGAAGCTGCGGGCGCGGCCGAAGCGGTCGAGCCACTCGGGACCGGAGCGGTAGGTGATGGTGCCGATCTCGCGCGCCACCTTCTGGCCGCGATGGGGGAAGGAGAGGCCGTAGTAGTGCCCGCCGCGCCAGTCGGGATCCGCCATCACCGCCTGGCGCTGCACGAAGCGCAGGGCGATCGACTGGGGATGGGAGCGCAGCGCGGCCGAGATGCTCACCACCCGACCGACCCGCTCCGCTGCCATCGCCGCCAGCAGCGGGGACTGCATGCCGCCCAGGGAGGAGCCGACCGAGGCGTGGAGGCGTGCGATCTCCAGGTGGTCGAGCAGCGCCAGCTGGGCGCGCACCATGTCCGCCACCGTGATGAGCGGGAAGTCGGTGGCGTAGGGGACGCCCGTGCGCGGATCCGGGGAGGCGGGGCCGGTGCTCCCGTAGCAGCCGCCCAGCAGGTTGGTGCAGATCACGTAGAAGCGGTCGGTGTCGAGCGACTGCCCCGGGCCGATGAACTCCTCCCACCAGCCGGAGGTCTCGTTGCCGGGATGGCTCTTGGCGTGGGAGGAGGCCGAGAGCCCGGTGTGAAGCAGCACCGCGTTGTCGCGCGCCGGGGAGAGCTCGCCCCAGGTCTCGTAGGCGAGGGTGAACTCGGGCAGCTCGCCGCCCCACTCGCAGCGGAAGGGCTGCGGGTGGTGATAGGTCTGGTAGCCCGAGACGACGCGGTCGTAGTGGGGCTCCGGGCCCTGGTGTCGGGTGGGGTTCGCCAATCGTCTCCCGGGGTGGCGAGCCAGCATACCTCCGGCCCGGTGTTCGGACATCCCGGGCGCGGCGGACTCGTCCGCCGGAGCCGATCCCCCCGTCAGGTTCCGCGACGCGCTCGTGCCGCGTCGCGTCGCGCCGCCGCCACGCCGCGTTTCCCCGCGCCGGCGCGATCGGCAGCTCGAGCGGGGGGAATTCCCACGCCCGGCTCGGTAGAGCCCACCGGGTACGCCCCGCGCGCCCCGATGCCTAAGACAGCGCGCCCACGGCCTCCAGGCTCAGCGCGTTGCGCGGCCCCGGGTCGAGCTTCACCCGGCGCAGCGGTGGCTCGCAGCTCGATCCTCACCGCGCCCGCGGGCGCTACCGCGCGTAGTCCACGAAGATCGGCGACGACCACGCGCGCGGCTCGTAGGGAGCGAGGCAGTCGTCGGCGTCGCCTTCCGGGCCGGGGCAGGGATGGATCTTCGTGCAGTTGTCCTCGGCGTCGCGTTCGCAGCGCAGATTGCCGGCGTTGATGGCGGGCGTCGGAGCCTCGAAGGCGCGCGCGTAGTAGACGACGTCGCGCTCGAGCTCCGCGAACTCCGGGTCGATGAAGGTCATCGCGCAGCCGACCGGGTCCGGATCGCACTCGATCACGCGCCAGGGGTCGTCGATCAGGTCCCCGACGTCCTCGCTGGGCGCCGCCTGGGGGACGATGCGCACGATCTCGATCCGGGTGATCGGGCGCCGCGTGTCGTCCGGGTTGTAGCACTCGCCCTTGCACAGGGACTCCAGGCGTTCGGGACCCAGGGCGGCCCCGGCGTCCTCGGGACAGCCCGGCTTCTGCTCGAAGGACCCGACGGCGCGCACGGCGAAGATCGGCGGGGCGTCCATCGCCACCTCGCTGCCCATCGGCAGCGTCGCGCCCCGGGAGCCGGGCGGGTTGACCAGGTCGAACCACAGCAGGATGCGCGGCCCGGTGGTGCCGTAGACCTCGCGCCGCTCGAGCGCCGCCCAGATCGACTCGCGGTCGCGGCCCGTGGCGTGCACGCCGACCAGGCCGCCGGTGAGCAGGAACGACGCCTGGCGCTCGACCTCGAAGGCGTCGAAGCCCGGCCGATCCATCGCGATGGGGCGCGACACCGACTCGGGCTCCTCGCTCCGGTCCAGGCCGAAGAGCGCGGCGCCCAGACCGGTCGCTCCGGCGCCGCCCTGGGACTCGGTCATGCCGCGCCGGTGCACCTCCTTGTAGCCGGTGCCGGGGCGCGCGAAGTGGTTGTCGCTCGAGGCGATGAAGCCGAAGCGGAAGCGCCGCGGTCCCTCCCCCTCTTCGTCGAAGTTGCCGAGCGCGGTGATGTACTGCGCCGAGGAGGCGGGGCGGTAGTTGAAGGAGGGCTCTCGGCAGTCGCGACACTGTCCGGCGTCGAGCCAGTCGGCGGGCTGCGTGCCCGGCACGGTCTTGAAGGCCGACACTCCGGCCGCGGCCGCGTTGGCGCGCGCGGTCGCGGCGCGCTGCTCGCACTCGGCCTCGCTCTCGCCGTCGGCGGTGCAGCGCTCGCGGATGATCTCGCCGGCGCGCCAGCAGGTGGGCAGGTAGTCGGCCGTGGGCTCGGGGCAGACGGCCGTGCCGTCCTCGTCGAAGGTCACCGCCCGCCACCGGCGATAGACCTCCGAGTCGCCGTGACCCGAGTACACCTCGATCAGGCGCTGTCGCTCCGGGTCGTGCATCGCGCCGACGAGCTGCTTGTCCCAAGAGGAGCCCGGCGGCGTGTAGAAGCCCCAGGTGGTGCCGTGGGGGATCACGATCGCGTCGTGGCCCCACTCGTCGAGCTTGCGGAACAGGTCGGCGGGGGTGGCCGCCTGCTCGAGGCAATCGGGCGGCAGGTCGTGGACGTCCGCGTCCGGGTCGCAGGCCACCATCGCCCGCTGCTCGGCGAAGTAGCGCGCCAGATCCTGCACGCGACCTCCGTTGCGCAGCGCCGCGATCCCCATCAAGAGCGTCGGCGGTCCGCCGGCCTGCACGCCGCTCAGCGCGGCGATCGGCCGCGCCGGGATGCGGTCGTCCTCGGTGTCCTCGAGCACGACGTTCTTGTGCCCGTAGTGGTTCTCGGGGCTCGTCCCCACCTGCGTCCACTCCCAGCCGAGGTAGGAGACCATGTCGGGGTTGGCCGGGTCACCGGCCACGTCGTTGCACTGGCGCACCGAGTCGATCGTCTCGCGCCAGTGCTCGGGCGTGATCGAGAAGGCGTGGTCGTTGATCGACCAGAAGTCGAGGGACGAGCAGTAGCGCGCGAAGTCGCAGGCGTCGGCCGGCGGGTGCACGCCCTCGCCGCCCCACACCGGCCCGCGGAACAATAAGGCGTAGAAGGAGGAGGTGGTGTGGACCTGCAGGGCGCCGCAGAGCACCTGCTTCGGCCGCGGGACGCCAATCGTGCTGGCGGCTGCGCGCACGGCGCGCTCGCCCGCGACGACTTGCTCGGACGCGCGCGCCGGCCCCGCGATCTGCCCCGGGCCCTCGTGCGAGCCGAAGCTGCCGCGGCCGGCGGCCCAGACTACGGCCAAGGCGAGCGCGGCGAGTGCGACGACGCTCCAGACGATCCTCTTCGTCACGGGTTCCCCTTCCGGCCCGGGGCGCGTGCGAGGCGCTGCCCGGACGTGGGGAACCTGCACTCCCGGGGTACTCGGCGTCAATGCCCGAATGCGCCGCGCCGTCGGGGAGATCGGCCTCGCCCCTGCACCTGCGCGGCGCGTCGGCGCGACACGTGAGCCGGGGACCGGGGCACTCCTACGTCATGGAGACCCCCGTCCCGATGCGATCGCCCGATTCCGTGCGCACCCGACCCCGACGTCTGGGAGCGGGCCGTGGAGAGTGCCCGAGCCGGCCCGCGCTGTGGGCGGTGGCCGGCGGCGGGCGCGGTGTCGGGGTGTCGGTGCTGTGCTCGAGCCTCGCGATCGGACTCGCCCAGACGGGACCGCGCTCGATCGCGGTCGATCTCGATCTCGGCGGTCCGACGCTCCACGCGCTCTTCGGCTGCCGGCGCGCGCGCCACACCGTGGCGGACGCACTGCGCGGCCGCCTTCCCCACCTGCGCGACGCGCTCCTCGCCACCAGCGTCCCGGGCGTCCGCCTGCTCGCCGGCGAGCGAGGGGCCCCCGACGCCACGGCGCTGCGCGCCGCCGACCCGCGTCGCATCGCCGCCTTGCGCTCCCTCGATGCCGGACACGTCGTCGTCGATCTGGGCACGGGCGAAGCGCCCCTCGCCCACGAGGTGTTCGCGGCCGCCGACCGGCGCGTGCTGGTGACCACCGCCGAGGCGGGAGCGCTCACCGAAGTGCGCGCCTTCGTCGCCGCCGCCTTCCTCGGGTCGCTGTCGGGCAAGGCGCTGGAGCCCGCGGCGCGCGAGGCGCTCGCTCCGCTCCTCGTGATCGCCGCCGCCGAGGGATGGACGCCGCGCGCCCTCCTGGAGGCAGCCTCGCGCCGCGACGCCGAGGCGGCCTCCTCCCTGCGTCGGGTCCTCGACGACTTCGCGATCGAGCTGGTGGTGAACCGCGTCGATGCGAGCCGGGATCGCGATGGCGGCAACGCGCTCGCCGAGACCCTCGGCGCCGAGCTCGGCGTGGAGTTCCGGCTCGCCGCCGCGCTCGGGATCGATTCGTCGGTGCCCGCGGCGGTGACGCGCGGCGTGCCGGTGATGCAGCTCTTCCCCGGCGGCGCATTCGCGAGCGACGTGCGCGAGCTCGTCGAGCGCTGGAGCGGCTTCGCGGCGTCGCCCGCACCGGCGCCGCGGTGCCTCCCTCGGCTGCGGCGCGAGCCCGTTCCGGGCGCGTGGGTCCCGCTCTTCGGCGGCGCCGACCCCGGTCGCCATCTCCGCCTGTGTCGCGAGCTGCAGAACCTCACGCTGGCCCAGCTCCACGAGCGCACCTGCATCCGCTACCGCCATCTCGAGAGCATCGAGGCCGAGCGCTACGAAGCGCTGCCCCCCGACTTCTACCTGCTCGGCTACGTGCGCCAGATCGCCGAGGCGCTGGGCGCCCCCGACGGCGAGGCGATCGCGCGCGCCTTTCTCGAGCGCGCGCGGAAGACGCGCGCTGCCGGAGCCGCAGCGAGCCGGCCCGCGACGCCCAGCACCCCGGTCGGTCGCCCCGCCGCGCGCCGCACCGTCGTGCCCCAGGTCGGCGAGCTGATGGCGCTCTGCGACTTCGAGCCCGAGCTGGACGCGAGCGACTCTTCGGGCTGAGCCCCTGGCGCGCCGGCGCGAGCTGCCGGAGACTCCGCCCGCCGTTTCCCCCCGCGGCCCCGAGGCGCGATGCGTCTGCTTCCGGCCGCTCTCGAGCCCAAGATTCTCACGGCGCTACGCGAGGGTTACACCCTGCGCGATCTCCGGCGCGACGCGCTCGCGGGGGTCGTCGTGGGGATCGTGGCGCTGCCGCTGGCGATCGCGTTCGCGATCGCCTCGGGGGTGCGTCCGGAGCAGGGGCTGTACACGGCGATCGTCGCCGGGTTCCTGATCTCCGCCTTCGGCGGCAGCCGAGTGCAGATCGGCGGCCCCACCGGCGCGTTCGTGGTGATCGTGGCCGGAATCGTGGCCGAGCACGGCTACGAAGGGCTGGCGGTGGCCACGATCCTCGCCGGCGTGTTGCTGGTGGGGATGGCCCTGGCCCGGCTCGGCGACGTGATCCGCTTCATTCCCTATCCGGTCACGGTCGGCTTCACCTCGGGCATCGCGCTGATCATCGCGCTGGGGCAGGTGCCCGACGCGCTCGGGATCGCCGCCGCGGCGATGCCCGCCGACTTCGGCCACCGGGCCCTCGCCGCGCTCGGGCGGGCGCCGTCGGCCAGTCCGGTCGCGGTCGCGCTGTGCGTCGCGACGATCGCGATCGTGCAGGGGGGGCCGCGGATCACCCGCTTCGTGCCCGGACCGCTGCTGGCGCTCCTGGTCACGACGGCGGCGGTCCGGGTGTTCGATCTGCACGTGGAGACGATCGGCAGCCGCTTCGGCGGCGTCCCGACGCAGCTCCCCTCCTTCACGATTCCCGCGATCGACTGGCATCTCCTGCCCCAGCTGTTCTCGCCGGCGCTGACGATCGCGCTGCTGGCGGCGATCGAGTCGCTGCTCAGCGCAGTGGTCGCGGATGGACTGGTCGGGGGGCGCCACCGCTCCAACGCGGAGCTGCTCGGCCAGGGGATCGCCAACATCGCCTCGCCGCTCTTCGGCGGGATCCCCGCCACCGGCGCGATCGCACGCACGGCCACCAACGTTCGCGCCGGCGGCCGGACCCCGGTGGCGGGCATCGTCCACGCGCTGACCCTCGCGCTGATCCTCAGCTTCGCGGGCCGCTTCGCGGCGTGGATCCCGATGGCCACCCTGGCGGGGATCCTGCTGGTGGTCGCCTACAACATGAGCGAGTGGCACGTGTTCGCGCGCCTGCTGCGCGGTCCGCGCAGCGACGCGTTGGTGCTGGTGGCGACCTTCGTGCTGACGGTGGCGGTCGACCTCACCGTGGCGATCCAGGTCGGAGTGGTGCTGGCCTCGCTGCTGTTCATGCGCCGCATGGCCGAGGTGACGCAGGTGAAGGCGGTGCGCGACGTCGTCGACTACGAGTCGCCGGACGCACTCGAGGGCGAGATCGTCGGCGTTCCCGCGGACGTGGAGGTCTTCGAGATCAACGGCTCCTTCTGCTTCGGCGCCGCGCGCAAGTTCACCGAGGCGCTGCTCGCCAGCCACGTGAGGACGCGGGCGGTGATCCTGCGCATGCGCCACGTGCTGGCAATGGACGCCACCGGACTGCACGCCCTGGAGGACGTCGCGCAGCGGCTGCGCCGGCGCGGTACGCGCCTGTTGCTCTCGGGCGTGCACGCCCAGCCGCTGATCGCGCTGGAGCGCAGCGGCGCCCTGGAGCGGATCGGCACCGAGAACGTCTTCGAGAGCTTCGACGAGGCGCTCGCCGCCGCCCGGAGCGCCTAGGCCGTCGGGCCCAGCTCCCGGCGGAACGTCTCCAGGGCGGCGATGTAGTCGCGTGGGCCGGCGAATCCGACGCGCCGGGCGCCGACGAACTCGGCGGCGGTGTCCATCGCGCGCAGCGAGACGTGACTGCCGCCGCGCTCGTGCCACAGCGCCAGCTCGCCCGCCCAGCTGTCTCGCGGGGCGGAGAAGTCCACCACCGCCTCGCAGCCGAAGCCGTCCGCGGCGCGGCCCTCGGCCGCCAGCCGCTGCTGGAGCTGCGCCAGCAGGCGCGTCACGCGCGACGGCGCGCCGCCGAACAGGAAGCCGTCGCCGGCGCGGGCCGCGCGGCGCACCGCCAGGGGGGTGAAGCCGCCGAACCAGATCGGGATCGGTCGCGCCGGCCGGGGCAGCAGCCCCGCGCGCTCCACGCGGTGGAAGGCGCCGGAGAAGTCCACCACGGGCTCGCGCCACAGCCGGCGCAGGAGCTCCACCTGCTCGTCGAGGCGCGCGCCGCGCTCCGCGAAGGGTACGCCGAGCGACGAGTACTCGACGTGGTTCCAGCCCGTGCCCACGCCCAGCCGCAGCCTGCCGCCCGACAGCAGGTCGAGCTCGGCGGCCTGCTTCGCGACCAGCGCCGTCTGGCGCTGGGGCAGGATCAGCACGCCGGTGGTGAGCTCGATGCGCGTGGTCACGGCGGCGAGATAGGCGAGCAGCACGAACGGCTCGTGGAAGGCGTCGTGCTCGGTGTAGGGGCCGGTCAGCGCGGGATCGCGGCCCTCGTGCTCGGCGCCCAGCACGTGGTCGTAGATGACCACGTGCGTGTAGCCGAGCCCCTCGGCGGTCTGGGCCCAGTCGCGGATCACCGCCGGTTCGGTGCCGATCTCGGTCGTCGGGAAGATCGCGCCGATCCGCAGGGGCTCCGTCATCCGAGCACGAGCCCGGCCATCGTGCGCAGCGTTGCGACGTCGGTGCCGGGAAGCAGCAGCGTCGTCACCGGCGTCTCGCGCCAGGCCGCCAGACGGTCTCGGATGCGCTCGATCGGACCGACCAGGGAGATCTCGTCGCAGAAGGCGTCGGGTACGGCGGCGATCGCCTCGGCGCGCTTCCCGGCCAGGAACAGCTCCTGGATCTTCTGCGCCTCGGCCTCGTAGCCCATGCGCGCCATCAGCTCCTTGTGGAAGTTGCGGTCGC
>CAZZFT010000155.1:0-12120 GCA_964653555.1 uncultured Spirochaetales bacterium
GGTGCCGAGAGCCTGATCCCGCTGCTCGACTGCCTGGTCGAGCACGCGCCCGACTACGGCACCCGCGAGATCGTGATCGGCATGGCCCACCGCGGGCGTCTGAACGTGCTCTCGAACATCGTCGGCAAGTCGCTCGAGTCGATCTTCTCCGAGTTCGAGGACAGCCCGCTGATCGACAGCCCCTTCGGCTCGGGCGACGTCAAGTACCACAAGGGCTTCTCCAACGACCGCACCACCCAGAGCGGCCACCGGATCCACCTCTCGCTGACCGCGAATCCCTCCCACCTCGAGGCGGTCGACCCGGTCGTCGAGGGCCGCGTGCGCGCGAAGCAGATGCGCCAGGACGACTTCGAAGGCCGCGCGATCGTGCCGGTGCTGGTCCACGGCGACGCCGCCTTCGCGGGCCAGGGGATCGTGGCGGAGACGCTCAACCTCTCGAAGCTCGCCGGCTACTCGACCGGCGGCACGATCCACCTCGTCGTGAACAACCAGATCGGCTTCACCACCACGCCCTCCGAGGCCCGCTCCACGCTCTACTGCACGGACGTCGCCAAGATGATCCAGGCGCCGATCTTCCACGTGAACGGCGACGATCCCGAGGCCGTGGTGCACTGCGCGAAGCTGGCGCTCGCCTACCGCGACCGCTTCCACGAGGACGTGGTGATCGACATGGTGTGCTACCGCCGCCACGGCCACAACGAGGGCGACGAGCCGAGCTTCACCCAGCCGCTGCTCTACGAGAAGATCCGCAGCCGGCCCTCGGTGCGGAAGCTGTACACCGAGGCGCTGCTCGAGCGCGGGATCCTGCGCACCGAGGACGTGTCGCGCATCGAGGAGGACCTGAGCGGCCAGCTGGCGCGCGCGCTCGAGGTGATCGAGTCGCGGCCGCCGGGTCCCGACGAGCCCTACGAGCCCCGCGGCCCGTGGCTGGGCTACAGCCGAACGCCCGAGGAGCAGGAGCCCCAGACGGGCGTGGGCACCGAGGAGCTGGCGCGCCTCGCCGAGCGGCTGGCCGAAGTGCCGGCAGGCTTCGAGGTGCACCGCAAGCTGGACTCGCTGCTCCAGAAGCGGCGCAAGGTGATCTCCGAGGACGGCGAGATCGACTGGGGCCTCGCCGAGTCCTTCGCCTTCGGGTCGCTCCTGCTCGAGGGCTACTCGGTGCGGCTCTCCGGTCAGGACTCCACGCGCGGCACCTTCAGCCACCGCCACGCCGGCGTGGTGGACCAGCGGACCGGGCAGGAGTTCCACCCGCTCGCCCACCTCTCGCCCAGCCAGGGACGCTTCGAGGTGTACGACAGCCTGCTCTCCGAGGCCGCGGTGCTGGGCTTCGAGTACGGCTACAGCCTCGCCGACCCCCAGACGCTGGTGCTCTGGGAGGCCCAGTTCGGCGACTTCGCCAACGGCGCCCAGGTGATCATCGACCAGTTCATCACCTCGGCCCATGTCAAGTGGCAGCGCATGAGCGGCCTGGTGATGCTGCTCCCGCACGGCTACGAGGGGCAGGGCCCCGAGCACTCCAGCGCGCGCATCGAGCGCTACCTCCAGTCCTGCGCCGACGACAACCTCCAGGTGGTGAACTGCACCACGCCCGGCCAGTACTTCCACGTGCTGCGGCGCCAGATGGCGCGGCGCTGGCGCACGCCGCTGGTGGTGTTCACGCCGAAGAGCCTGCTGCGGCTGCCGGCGGCGATGTCGCGGCCCGAGGAGCTCGCGCGCGGGCGCTTCCAGCGGGTGATCGGGGATGGCGCCGCCGTGCGCCCCGAGGCGGTGCGCCGGCTCGTGCTGTGCAGCGGCAAGGTGTACTACGACCTGCTCGAGGAGCGCCGGCGCCGCCACGAAGACGGGTCCGCCCCGGTCGCCCTCGCGCGCGTCGAGCAGCTCTACCCGTGGCCCGAGACCGAGCTCGCCGAGATCATCGCCCACTACCCGAACGCCGAGATCGTCACCTGGTGCCAGGAGGAGCCGGCGAACATGGGCGCCTGGACCTTCGTCCGCGAGCGCATCCAGGGTCTGCTGCGCCCGAGCCAGCGCCTCGCCTACGCCGGCCGCCGCGAGGCGGCCAGCCCGGCCGCCGGCTCCGGCCGGATCCACCGCCAGGAGCAGGCCGCCCTGGTGGCCTCGGCGCTCCACAGCGACTGAGCGCGCGGATCGGGCCGACACTGGAGGTCGTGGGCCGGAGGCGCTAGCTCTATGCGTCCCGGGCCGCGTGGAGCCCGAAGCGGGGAAGCGCCGGAGATGAGCGCAGCCAGTGCGACCGTCGATCTACCCCAGCTCGGGGACGGGATCTTCCTGACCGACGGGGGCATCGAGACCTTCCTGATCTTCCAACGCGGCCTCGAGCTGCCCTTCGCCGCCGCCTACACCCTGCTCGCGGACGAGGCCGGCACCGAGGAGCTCCGGCGCTACTTCGACCCCTACCTGGCGATCGCATCGGAGCTCGGGACCGGGTTCGTCCTGGAGAGCGCGACGTGGCGCGCGAATCCGGACTGGGCGGCGCGGGTCGGCACGTCGCCCGACGAGCTCGCGGCGCTGAACCGGAAGGCGATCGAAATGCTCGTCGAGATCCGCGAGCGCTATGCGGGCGCGGTGTCGCCGATTGCGATCAGCGGCTGCGTCGGTCCGCGCTCGGACGCCTACCGTCCCACGGAGATCATGAGCGAGCAGGAGGCCGAGCGGTACCACGCGACCCAGATCGCGACGTTTCGCGACACGGCGGCCGACCTGGTCACGGGAGTCACGATCACCAACGTGCCCGAGGCGATCGGGATCGCCCGGGCGGCGCGCGCGGCGGGGCTTCCCGTGGTGATCTCCTTCACGGTCGAGACCGACGGAAGGCTCCCGACCGGCACGACGCTGGCCGAGGCGATCGAGGGCGTGGACCAGGCGACCGGCGGCGGCCCCGCGTACTACATGGTGAACTGCGCTCATCCGAGCCATGTCACGCCGGCGCTGGGCGACGGTGCGTGGTCCTCCCGGCTGCGCGGCCTGCGCGCCAACGCCTCGTCCCGCAGCCACGCGGAGCTGGACGAGGCGACGGAGCTGGACGAGGGCGATCCGGCGCAGCTCGGTGCGGAGTACCTCGCCATCCTCGAGGCACACCCCCAGATCACGGTGCTGGGCGGCTGCTGTGGCACCGACCACCGCCACGTCCGCGCGATCGCGCAGGCGTGTGTCCGCCGGTAGCCCGGCGGTCCGTTCCGCCCGTTAGGCCGGGCGCCGCTCCTCCCCAGGCGACTGGGTGAGCCGCAGCCCCGCTCCGGACAGGGTGCTCTGGAGCTCCTCCAGGCAGCCGGGACAGATCGAGTGGCTGATGCGGCTTCCCGAGGTCGTGCAGCCGCGCAGAATCGTGTTGCACCACGCGCAGACGGTTCCCATCGCCCATCCTCCTGATTGGACGAGGGAGGGCTCTGCATCCGGCGTGCCAGGGCCGTGTTGCGGCCGAAGCCCCGAATCCGGGTCGATTCGCGCCCACTTCCGCCCACCCGCGGTACGCGGAAGCCGCTTCCCTGGTCAGCCGACGCGCCGTCCTGCTCAAAGTGCGCGCAGGGCTGGCAGTTCGTGGACGGCGCCCGAAGGCCCCGTGGTAGCCTGCGCCGGCTCGCGTCGCGGGCGCGGCGCGTCGGAGGGCAAGGCATGAACCAGTACGCAGCGGAGGCGATCGGAACGTTCTGGCTGGTTCTCGGGGGCTGCGGGAGCGCGCTGCTGGCCGCGGCGTTCCCGAACGTGGGACCTGGCCTGCTCGGCGTGGCGCTGGCGTTCGGTCTCGCGCTCCTGACCATGGCGTTCGTGGCGCTCTTCGTGGGCGGCTGGGCCGTCGGGCAGCTCTGGCTCTTCTGGGTGGCGCCGATCGCCGGCGCCGTGCTCGGCGCCTTCACCTACCGGGCCGTCTCCGAGGAGGGCTGAGCGACGCCGGACGATTGGGCCCAGCGCGAGCGCGCCCTCCAGTCCTGGGAGCTGGTGGTGCACGAAGAGGCGAGCCCGGCCGTGGTCGCAGCCCTGCGGCGCGTGCTGCGCGTGAAGCGCTCCGAGCTGGAGCGGCTGGTGGCGTCGCTGCCGGGCGTGGTCCGGCGCGGCGCGCGCGTGGACCTGATCGACCTGGAGCTGGCGCTGCACGCGGCCGGCGTGCGCTGTGCGCTGCGCCGGCGAGAGGAGAGCAGCCCGAAGCTGGACTAAGCTGGCTCCCGTGTCCGAGGCCGAGCCGAAGCTGCCGCTCTCCGGGCGCTGCCTGTGCGGCGGCGTGCGTTTCGAGATCCACGGCCAGCTCGGCCCGCTCGTGTACTGCCACTGCGAGTCGTGCCGGCGCGCCAATGGCACGGCCTTCGGTGCCAACGCCAACGTCCGCGCGCGGTACTGGAAGTGGCTCGCGGGCCGCGAGACGATCCGCGAGTACGAGTCGTCGCCGGGGAAGATGCGCTCCTTCTGCCCCACCTGCGGCTCCCCGATCTACAGCCGTCGCGTGGACGACCCGGAGATGCTCCGCGTCCGGTTGGGGCTCCTCGACGGCGAGCCGGGGCGGCGGTGCCTGGCCCACATGTTCGTCGCCGAGAAGGCGCCCTGGTACGAGATCGCGGACGACCTGCCCCAGTATGCGGGGGGCACGGCGGCGGACGGGGACTCGTCGCAGGACTGAGCGCCGCGCGCGGGCCGTTCAGCCCCTCACGCGCAGCGAGCGCAGGCGGTTGAGCGCCCCCGCGATCTCGAAGCGGCGCGGGCGCGCGTAGGCGCCCGGGTGGCGGCCCGGGCGGTGGCGGGGGTCGAGGCCGTCGAGTCCCTCGGCGTCGAAGCGGCGCTCGAGGGCGTCGAGGATCGCCGCGAGCGGGGTCTCGCCGTCCATCCACTCGCACGCGGCGAGGTGGAGCGCGTGGCCGATCGCGCGGGTCTGGCTCCCGTCGACGAGCTGTTCGAGGCCGCGCAGGTCGATCTCCTGACGGCCGTAGCGGATCGCGTCGCGGGAGGGCGCGTCGATCTTCACCTCGCGCCGGCCCCGGGAGGCGTCGAAGCCCTCGGCGAGCGGAACGCGCGCGGGGGGCGGGCGCAGCGGCTCGGCGACCTCGCGCCGGCGCGCGGTGGGGTGCTCGGCGGCCACCCGGTGTGCCTCGGCGGTGGCGTCCTCGGCGTGGTAGTCGCGCAGACGCAGCACGGTGTCGGATACCTCGAAGTAGTCGCCGCTACCGCCCATCACGAGCACGGTGGACACGCCGAGCGCGTCGTAGAGCTCGCGCACCCGGTCCACGAAGGGGGTGATCGGCTCGTGCTCGGCGCGCACGAGCGCCTGCATGCGCGCGTCGCGCACCATGAAGTTGGTGGCCGAGGTGTCCTCGTCGAGCAGGAGCCCGCTGGCGCCGGCCTCGAGCGCCTCCACCAGGTTCGCCGCCTGGCTGGTGCTGCCGCTGGCGTCATCGCTGGAGAAGGCGCGCGTCGTCCGGCCGCCGGGCAGGTCGCGGACGAAGCCGGAGATGTCCACGCGCTCGACGCGTCGGCCGTCTTCGGCGCGGATCTTCACCAGGCCCGGCTCGCTCACCACCCACTCGCGGCCGTCGCCGGGCACGTGGGGGTAGACGCCGCGCTCGATCGCGCGCAGGAGCGTGGACTTTCCGTGGTAGCCGCCACCGACGATCAGCGTGACGCCGCGCGGGACCCCGAGCCCTGTCAGCTCGCGGCGCGGGCCGTCGGGGCCGGGTACCGGTGTGGCGAGCGGCAGCACCACGCGCAGGCGTTCGGGCGAGGCGAAGGGTACGACCTCGGCGCCGCGCAGCGGCCGGTCGCTGGCGCCGCTCTCGCGCGGCAGCAGCGCGCCGTCGGCGACGAAGGCAATCAGGTCGTGCTCGGGTAGCTGCGCGCGCAGGTGCTCCTGGTTCTCGATGCAGCCCACGAAGGCGTCGATCGCCTCGGCGTCGCGCGGCGCGGCGACCAGGGCGCGCGCGGCGATCGCGGGCAGGTCGCTGCACAGGAGCGCCTCGGCCTCGCGCCCCAGGATGCGCCGACCCGCGGCGGGCAGACCGACGTCGAGGCGCGCCTCGATCCAGTGCTCCGTGAGGGCGACGGCGGTGCGCTCGAGCACCTCCTGGCCGCCCGCGTCGACGCGCACCACGCCGCTCTTGCCGCTGCCGCGGCTGCGCGTGCCGCCGCCGATCGCGTCGCGCACGCGGCGGGCCAGCAGGTCGGCGAGCGCCGTGCGGCGCGCACGCGTGCTCAGCAGCTCGGGTGCGAGGGTGGCCTCGCGCATCGACACGCGCACGCGCATGCGTGACGGCGCGGCGAAGGGGTCGCCCTGGACGTGGTCGATGTGGAGGCTGCAGGCGCCGAGGTCGTAGTCGCCGCGCAGGTCCTTGTAGGCGGGGTAGCCGCGCCCGTCGATGCGGGCGAGCAGGGTGCGGAGCTCCGAGGCGGTGCGCATGCGCGGCGACCCGTAGCGTCTGCGGCGCGGGCGAGCCAGCGCGCGGCCCCGTCCAGCTTCGCCGGCGCGCGTTCAGAGCAGCGCGAGCTGCTCGCCGCCGGGCCGGCGGTAGGCCGCCGTCGAGAGCTCTGGCAGTTCGCCCGAAACCCCCGCGCGCCGACACGCCAGCGCGAACAGGGACGCGATCGAGTCGGCGAACACGCCCTCGCCGCGCATCCGCGAGTGGAAGCGCGGGTCGTTGCGGCGGCCGCCGCGCAGCGCGCGCACCCGGCTCATCACCTTCGCCTTGCGCTCGGGGAAGTGGCGCTCGAGCCACGCCTCGAAGAGATCGGCCACGCCGTGGGGCAGGCGCAGCACGATCGGCCGCACCGTGCGCGCGCCCGCCCGCGCCGCCGCCTCCACCAGCGCCGGAATCTCGCTGTCGGTCAGTCCCGGTACGATCGGCGCCATCATCACGCCGACGGGGATGCCCGCCTTCGCCAGCACCTCCACTGCGCGCAGCCGCTCCTTCGGCGACGACGCGCGCGGCTCCATCGCCCGGCGCACGCGGTCGTCCAGAGTGGTGATCGAGACGTTCACCGCCACCGCGCCGTGGGCCGCCAGCTCGCTCAGCACGTCGACGTCGCGCGTCACCAGCCCGCCCTTGGTGATGATCGCGCACGGGTTGCGGTACTTCGCGAACACCTCGAGACAGCGCCGCGTGATGCGCAGCCGTCGCTCCACCGGCTGGTAGGGATCGGTCACCGCCCCGATCGCCACCGTCTCGGGCACCCAGCGCGGCGAGCGCAGCGCCCTCTCCAGCAGCACCGGCGCCTCCTCCTTCACCAGGATGTGCGTCTCGAAGTCGAGCCCGGCGGAGAGGCCGAGATACTCGTGGGTGGGGCGCGCGTAGCAGTTGTGGGTGGCGAGGCCGGCTGCGTAGAAGGTTCCCGTGGAGGTCTGGATGTCCACGACGTCGCGCACGGGCCCGGGCTCGATGGCCTCGACGGGGTCCCCATCCGAGGTCGGTATCGCTCCGGAGATCGCCTCGGGGTTCCGCAGCGGCAGCGAGCGGAGCAGTGCGCTCCCCGGCGACAGGTGGTCGGTGCGCGACCACGCGAGCGAGTCGGATCGGAGCCAACGGTGCTCGGCCGTCGTGATCACCTCCGCCTTCTGCGTGACCAGACGAAGGGTGGGCTTGCGCGACCACCACACGGCCTCCACCCGGGCCCGGCGGAGCTTCCGCGCTCGTCCCGGGCCCGGCGGGTCCTCGTCGAAGCCGACCAGCTCGTCCCCGACCCGCAGCGCGCCGATCGCTCTCCACACCAGGTCGACCCCCAGCACCGGCGTGTCCGGACCCAGGCAGTAGACGCACCCGTGCTCGCACCCCCGGTATGGATTCAGGCTCACGTCGAAGCCGATGTCCGGGCTCTCGTTGCGGGCGAGCAGCGTGCGCGAGGGGTCGCGGTAGTAGCGGGTGGGGAAGGCGGGGCGGGCGCCATCCTCTTCCTCGCCCGTCTCGTCGACGAACTCCGGGTCCTCGGCGTAGGCGAGCCGCTCGAAGCGGCTGGCCGGGCTCTCCGCGCTCCCGCGCGCGATCAGCCGGGCCCTCGAACGCGGCCGGGCGACCCGCGGCGAAGGACTCTCCGCGCGCGAGGCGTCGGGGCGCTGTCCATCGGGCGGCTCGGGGGAGGACACAGAAGGCGAAATTATGACGAAAGTCACCGCCCGTCAACATCCGGTGGCTGCGAGCCGCCCTACGCCTCGGCCGTGCCCGCGACGCGGTCGCAGAAGGCGTGGATCCGTTCGATCGCCTCGGGCGAGCGCGAGAGGTCCGCGTGGTCGACGGCGTTCACCTCGAGGAACTCGGCGTTGGGCAGGCCCTCGGCGAGGGCGCGGCCGAGCCGGATCGGGACGGCGAGGTCGCCCGTGAAGTGGACCACGAGCGCAGGAGCCTGGATCCCGGACAGGATCGGCCGCACGTCGGTCTCGATCATCATCTCGACGAGCTGGCGGATGGCGGTGCGGTTGCCGATCAGCCGCTCGAAGGCGCGGTAGGTGTCGTCGTCCATCTGCTCCCGCGACATGCCCGGAAAGAAGATGCCGCGCAGCCTGCCGGTTCCCCAGGCCTCCACGAGGCCTTCGATCGCGCGCCGCGGCAGGCCGATCGGGAACTCCGGCCGCTGCACCCAGCTCGCCGTCGAGCCCACGATCACGAGCCCCTGCACCCGGTCGGGGTTGTGATAGGCGAAGGAGAGGCACATCGGTCCGCCCTCGGAGAAGCCGAGCAGCACCGCGCGCTCGATGCCGGCCGCATCCATCACGGCTTCGATATCGCGCGTGCGCTCCTCGAGGTTTGGCACCGAGAGCGTCGGATCGGAGAGTCCCTGTCCGCGCTTGTCGAAGGCGATCACCCGGGCGAAGCGGGTGAGGGCTTCCGTCGTGCCTCGCGGAGCGGGCAGATTGGCCATGATGTGGAGATGCGAGAAGATGCCCGGGGCGAGCAGGATCGTGTGAGGCCCTGCGCCCTGCTCGTTGTAGGCGATCCGGACGCCGTCGCTGCGCGCGAACTTCGTCTCGACGGGCGCCGGCTTCGTCAGGTCCTGGAGGGTCAGTCGGGCGGGCCGACCGGCCGGTGTCGTGGGCTCCGTCGCGTAGGCGCCGCTTCGGGCGGACGCTTGCGCGGGTCGATGCGCGGTCGCTCCGGCGTCGCTGCTCCGGGTGCGTCGACGCAGCCAGGCGACGAGCGGCGAGAAGACGACGCCCGCGAGCACGAGGATCGCCGCCAGACCGCTGAACAGGGACTCGTTCGAGGAGATCCACGAGCCGAGCCAGGTAAGGAACGACATGGCGCAACGGCCGGAGGGGCGGAGCGCCCCGCCTACCACTGCCCTCCGTCGATGCGGAACACCTTGCCCGTGATCCACGCCGCGTCGTCCGACGCCAGGTAGACGGCGAGCTGGCCCACCTCGTCCGGGCTGCCCATCCTCCGCATCGGGATCGCCTTGACGATCTCGTCGCCGTGGAAGGCCATCATGCCGTCGCCCATGTCCGTGGCGATCAGACCGGGAGCGATCACGTTGCAGCGGATGCCGTGGCTCGCGTTCTCGCGGGCGGTGATCGTGGTGAGCGCGTTGACGGCGGCCTTCGCCGCGGAGTAGGCGCCGGTGTTGGGTCCGCAGGCGTCCGCCGCGATCGAGGAGACCGTGAGGACCACGCCGCCGTCCGTCTCGCGGAGGACCGGAATCGCCGCGTGCAGGGTGTAGAAGACGCCCGACAGGTCGATGTCGATCACGCGCTGCCAGTAGGAGATCTCGATCTCGTGCACGGGCTCGAAGCGCGTGGGCACGCCGGCGTTGGCGACGACGATGTCGAGGCCGTCGAGGGCCGTTCGAGCCCCTTTCACCATCGCGTCGACCGCGGCGGCGTCGCGCACGTCGGCGGCGAAGGCGCAGGCGCGGCGGCCCAGCTTCTCGATCTCCTTTACCGTCTCGTCGGCGGCGGCGGCCTCGCGCCGATAGCCGACCGCCACGTCCGCGCCCGCCTGAGCAAAGGCGATCGCGATGCTGCGGCCGATCCCGCGCGACGCTCCCGTCACCAGCGCGCGTCGTCCCTCCAGCTTTCCGGTCATGAGCCAGCCTCCTCCACTTGAACCAGCGGCAGCCCGAGCGCGCGGTGTGGGCCTTCGGGCAGGGCGATCCGGCGCGCGGCACCGAGCTCGAGCGCGATCGGGCCCTCCTCGGCGTCCGGCCGGATCGCCACGGCCAGGCGCAGCGGCGAGTCGGGCCAGCGGAACACCAGGCGCCCGCGCTCGCGCGCGAGCGACCCGCCGAGCAGCGACTCCCACTGCCGACGCGCGCGCTCCTCGCTGCGCGAGGAGAGCAGCAGGTCCAGCACCCGCACCGGCTCCACCGCGACCTCCTTCGGTGTCGGCGGGTAGGGCGGGCGCTCGTAGGCGTCGTCGCCGTCGAGCTCGGGGTGCGCCTCGACGAGCTGCACGACGATGCCCTGGGCCTGCTTCGGGTGCAGGAACGCCTCGATCCAGCTCGGGAAGGTGTCGTCGAAGCCGACCGGCTCGTAGCCGTGCTCGCGCGCGCGGGCGAGCGCACCGCGGATGTCGGGCACCTTGAAGGTGACGTGGTGGGGGCCGGCTCCGCGCGCGGCGAGGAAGCGGTGCAGGAAGCCGTCGGGCGGACCGTCGGGCACGATCACCTCGATCGCGCCGCCACCCGCGAACTCCCACTGCCAGAACACGAAGCCGCCGCCGGGCCCCGAGCCGCGCTCGCGCCCGCCCAGCGCTCCGGCCAGGAGGTCGGCGACGGGCGCGATGGCGGGGACGCCGAAGGCCACGTGATCGAGCTTCGCCTGTGCCACGGGGCGGTACGGTAGCCCGCCCGCCGGAGCGCGCAGCGCGTGGTCCGGGTGGTGGAGCACCGCGCTCCGCGGTTATGATCGAGCGCCGATCGGCCGAGTTTCCCCCCGGAGAACGGCCTCCAGCCGTGCGCGACGCGGCGACGGTCAGAGGGGGGTTTGATGGCGGGCGCGGCGGAACGCGAGCGGTGGTCGAGCCGGGCGGGCTTCACGCTCGCCGCGATCGGGTCGGCGGTCGGCCTCGGCAACATGTGGCGCTTCTCCTACCTCGCCGCGCAGAACGGCGGCGCCGCCTTCGTGATCTTCTACGTCGGGCTCACGATCGCCGTGGGCATCCCGGTGCTGCTCGCCGAGCTCGCGATCGGCCGCGGCGCCCAGCAGAGCCCGATCCGCGCCCTGGTCCACTTCGGCGGCGGCGCCTGGCGGCCGCTCGGCGTGGTGTTCGTGGCCGCCGGCTTCCTGATCCTCTCCTACTACAGCGTGATCGCGGGCTGGACCGTGCGCTACGCCTGGATCTCGCTCACCGGGGGCTTCGGCGAGAACGTCGCTGATCGCTTCACCGACATCTCCGAGGGCTGGGACGCGCTGGCCTTCCACGTGCTCTTCATGCTGGCGACGATCGCGATCGTGGGCTCGGGAGTAAAGGCGGGCATCGAACGCGCTTCGGTCGTGATGATGCCGGCGCTATTCGCGATCGTGGTGGGGCTCGCGATCTGGGCGGCCACGCTCGACGGGGCGGGGCCGGGCTACGCGAAATACCTGAACGCGGACTTCTCGAAGCTCGGGAACTGGGACGTGGTGAAGGACGCCGCCGGCCAGGCCTTCTTCAGCCTGAGCCTCGGCATGGGGGCGATGCTCACCTACGCGAGCTATCTCGGCCGGGACGAGAACCTGCCCAGCGAGTCGGTCGTGATCGCGGGCGCCGACGTCGCGATCGCCTTCATCGCCGGACTGGTCGTGTTCCCGCTGATCTTCGCGCTCGGGTTGTCGGACGCGGTGAGCGCCAGCACCGTCGGTGCGCTCTTCATCACGCTGCCCCAGGCCTTCGCGCACATGGGCGCCGTCGGCCAGGTAGTGGGCGCGCTCTTCTTCGTGACCCTGATCGTGGGAGCGCTCACCTCGGCGATGTCGCTGCTGGAGGTGGTGGTGGCCTCGACGATGGACGGCCTCGGCTGGTCGCGCCACCGGGCGGCCTGGGTCACCGGCGCCGCGATCACCGCACTCGGCGCCTTCTCGGCCTTCGACATCCGCGTGCTCGACGTCGCCGATCAGTTCGCGAACAACATCCTGCTGCTGGGCGGCGGCTTCGCGCTGTGCCTGTTCGTGGGCTGGGTGATGCCCGACCCGATCGCCGAGGTGCGCGCGGGCACCGA
>CAZZFT010000156.1:0-11908 GCA_964653555.1 uncultured Spirochaetales bacterium
TACGGCCGCATCGGAACCACCACCACCGAGTTCGGCACGATCGCGAGCTGGCTGGTGGACGTGCTGAACGTGCTGACCGGCCAGCTCGACCGGCCCGGTGGCGCGATGTTCCCGAAGGCGGCGGCCTTCGCGGCGAACACGCGCGGAAGGCCGGGCGTCGGCAGTGGCATCGCCCTGCACCGCCACCGCAGCCGCGTGCGCGGGGCCGCCGAGGTGTTTGGCGAGTTCCCCTGCGCCTGTCTGGCCGAGGAGATCGAGACTCCCGGACCCGGCCAGATCCGGGCGTTGATCACGGTCGCCGGCAACCCCGTGCTCTCCACCCCGAACAGCGAGCGGCTGGTCGCCGCCCTCGACTCCCTCGAGTTCATGGTCAGCCTCGATCTCTACCGGAACGAGACCACCCGACACGCCGACGTGATCCTGCCCGGTCCATCACCGCTCGAGCAATCGCACTACGACCTCGCCTTCCCCCAGCTCTCCGTCCGAAACTGGGCGCGCTACTCGCCGCCCGTCTTCGCGCTGCCGCCCGGCGCGCCCGAGGAGTGGCAGACGCTGCTGCGCCTGCTCGGCGTGCTCCTCGGACAGGGCGCGAAGCCCGACGTGGCCGCGCTCGACGAGATGGCGATCGGGTTCCAGGTCCAGGCGGCCGTGCGCGCGGCCGGATCCCCGATCGAGGGGCGGGATCCCCAGGAGATCCTCTCCGCGCTGGCGCCGCGCGTCGGTCCCGACCGGATCGTCGACTTCCAGCTCCGACTCGGACCCTACGGCGATCACTTCGGGTCGCATCCCGACGGACTCACCCTCGACCGGCTCGCCGCTTCGCCCCACGGCATCGACCTGGGCCCCCTGGCCCCGCGCATCCCGGAGGTGCTGCGCACGCCCAGCGGCCGGATCGAGCTGGCTCCGGAGGTGCTGCTCGCCGACCTCGAGCGGCTGGAGGCGTCCCTCGAACGTCCGGCGCCCGCGCTGGTGCTGGTCGGTCGCCGTCACGTTCGCTCGAACAACTCGTGGATGCACAACCTCCCGATGCTCGCCAAGGGCCCCGACCGCTGCACGCTCCAGCTGCATCCCCGCGACGCCGCGCAGCGCGGACTCGCCGACGGCGCGCTGGCCCGCGTCACGTCGCGGGTCGGGAGCGTCCTGGCACCCGTCGAGGTGACCGACGCGATCGCGCCGGGCGTGGCGTGTCTTCCGCACGGCTGGGGCCACGACCATCCCGAGACACAGCTGAGCGTCGCCTCCGACCGACCCGGGGCGAACAGCAACGTCCTCACCGACGAGATGGTCCTCGATCCCCTGTCGGGCACGGCCGCGCTGAACGGGATCCCCGTGGAGGTGGAGGCGGTTCCCGGTCTGTAGCGGCCGCCACGCCATCCGGATTCGAGGGGAAGACCATGTGGAGAGCGCTCGCGACGCACGGGAACGGCTCGGCCCAGCTGCTGTCGACCATCGAGGAGCTGGCCGCCGCTCTCGCGACCGAGAAGACGACGGTTTGGATCGACTTCCACCAGCCCTCCCCGGACGAGGTACGTCTGCTCGCCGACACCTTCGCCCTCGACCCGCTCTCGGTGGAGGACTGCGTCGCCGACCAGCACCATCCGAAGATCGACGAGTTCGATCACTACCTCTACCTGGTGGTCCACGGCGTGCAGGCGGGCACGCTCCGCGGGGAGCTTGAGACGGTGGAGCTCGACGTGGTGCTGACGAAGAATGCGCTCGCCACCTATCGCCACGACGAGATGCGGAGCGTCGCAGAGGTATGGCGGCGGGCGACGTCGCGCGACGGCTTCCTGGGGCGAGGGCCCGCCCAGACGCTCCAGGCGATCCTGGCGGCCCAGGCCGATCACTACATCGACGAGGTCGAGTCGCTCGAGGACGAGACCGAGCAGCTGGAGGTGGAGCTGTTCGCCGATCGACCTTCGAAGGGTTTCGAACGGCGGGTTTTCGACCAGAAGCGCGACATCGCCCACCTGCGCCAGATCCTCGGCAGCCAGCGCGAGCTCCTGCACCGCCTCGGCCGCGGGGACTGCCACATGATCCCTGCCCGGCTCCGGATGCCCTTCCGCGACGTCTACGATCACCTCTACCGCGCCACCGAGATGCTCGACACCCTGCGCGAGCTGACGATGGCGCTGATCGAGACGCACCTGTCGCTGGTCGCCAACCGTACCAACCAGGTGATGCGCGTCCTGACGACCGTCGCCACGTTCATCCTGCCGCTGTCGCTGATCACGAGCTGGTACGGCATGAACTTCCGCGGGTTGGCCGGTCTGGGCATCGCCCATCCGGATCTCTACGTGCTGGCCTCCTTCGCCATCGTCGCGGTGCTGATGGCGTTCTTCCTCCGGCGCCGGGGCTGGCTCTAGCACCCGGCCATCAAGCCGCCCGGTGGGCGGATCGATGAGCCCGGGGTGCGCATCGCGATCGCAGCCGACGGAACCCGGGGCGACGTCCATCCGATGATCGCTCTGGGCGCCGGACTGCGCGCCCGCGGACACGAGGTCGTGCTGTGCGCGCCGCCGGACTTCCAGGGGGAGGCGGAGGCTCTCGGGCTGACCTTCCGATCGGTCGGCGCCAGCGTGCGCAGCTACCTGGCGGCGCAGGCACGCTTCCTGCACGGCGGCTCGCTCACTTCCTTGCGGGCGGGGCTGCGCTACTTCCTCGACAGCATCGAGCGCCAGTTCCGCGAGCTCTGCCCCGCGGCCGCCGGCGCCGACTGGGTGCTGGCGACCGGCACCCAGC
This sequence comes from uncultured Spirochaetales bacterium, assembly GCA_964653555.1. GTDB lineage: Bacteria > Myxococcota_A > UBA9160 > UBA9160 > SMWR01 > JAHEJV01. Next base: position 2,743 of record CAZZFT010000156.1, read on the forward strand.
TCGCGGCCGCGTCGGTGGCCGAGGCGGTCGGCGCGCGCCACCGCTTCATCGCCTACTGCCCGTCCCTGTTCCGCTCGCCGCACCAGACGCCCTTCGTCGTGCCCCGCGGCGCGCTGCGCCCCTGGCAGAACCGGCTCGCCTGGAGCGCGACCCTGCGGATCTTCTCCGGGGCGCTAGGCGGCGTGCTCGAGCGCGAGCGCAAGCGCATCGGGCTCGCGCCGGTGCGCGACCCCTATGCGCACTTCCGCGGCGAAGCCCCCGCCCTCGCCGCCGAGGAGATCCTGGCGCCGCCGCCCGCCGACCTGCGCGGCGAGATCCGGGTTCTGGGCTGCCTGCTGCCCTTCGCGCCGGGGCCCCTGCCGGCGAAGCTCGAGGACTTCCTGGGCGCGGGAGCCCCCCCGGTCTACATCGGCTTCGGCAGCATGACCGATCCCGACCCGGCGGCCTCGACGCGACTGCTGCTCGAGGCGGTGGACCGGGCCGGTGTGCGCGCCGTCGTCTCGGAGGGCTGGGCCGGCCTGGGCGTCGGTCCACTCTCGGAGGCGGTGATCGTCGTGGGCCCGGTGTCCCATCCCGCGTTGTTTCCCCGTGTCGCCGCCGTCGTGCACCATGGCGGTGCGGGCACCACCACCACTGCGGCGCGGGCCGGAGCTCCGCAGATCGTCGTCCCTCACGTCCTCGATCAGTTCCAATGGGCGCACCGGGTCGCGGCGTCGGGAGTCGGGCCCCCTCCGCTGGTCCGGCGCCGTCTCCACGCCGCGGCGCTGGCGGAGACGATCCGCGCCACGCTGGAGAACGACCTGCTGCAGGAGCGCGCCGCGGAGCTGGGCACCCGGCTGCGCGAGGCCCTGGACGCGCGACCCGATCCGGAGCGGGTCCTGCTCGACCTGCCGGCCCGACCGGAGGTCGCGCGACCGGCCTCCTAGGGGCGGTCCTCGCCCATCACCTCCGCCAGCTGCCGTGCGAGATCGGCCAGGCGCTCCGGATCTCCGGGCGTCCGGCTGTGCACCTGGAGGCCGTCCCCGTGGTGCCGCGGGATCAGGTGCATGTGGTAGTGGAAGACGGTCTGGCCCGCGGCGGCGCCGTTCAGCTGGAAGACCCCCAGGCCGTCGGGAGACAGGACCCGGCGGATCGCGTGGGCGACGTCGCGGGATCGCGCGATCAGCGCGCTCAGATCCTCCGGGTCGGCGTCGAAGAGGTCGTCGCAGTGCGCCTTGGGCACGATCAGCGTGTGCCCGTCGGCGACCGGGAAGATGTCCATGAAGACGAGCGTCCGCTCGTCCTCGTAGACCCGGTGTGCGGGTGCCTTGCGGCTCACGATGCGGCAGAAGATGCAGTCGACGGCGGAAGCGCTCACGAATCCCCTGGCGGGCGGCCGGCAGTCTAGACGCCGGTAAAGCGCCTGTAAACGCGGGGACCGCGGCCTTTACTCCGGATTGACGGTGATCCCATCGGGCTCCGCCTAGCGTGGTGACGAGTCCAACCCCCAAGATGGAGACATCCTCGTGAACGAAGACCACCGCTCCTACCGAAACCGCGGCGTACTGCTGGCGCTGCTCCTCGCCCTGACTGCCTGGATCGCGCACGCCGCCGGGACGCCCCCCGTTCCGCCCGCCCCCGAGGCCCAGCCGACCGCGTCCGCAAATCCCCGCGTCGAGGTCGCCTTCGTCCTCGACACCACCGGCTCCATGTCGGGCCTGATCGCGGGCGCGAAGCAGAAGATCTGGTCGATTGCGAATCAGCTCGCCAGCGGCCAGCCCACGCCCGAGGTGCGCATGGCGCTGATCGGCTACCGCGACCGCGGCGATGCCTACGTCACGAAGCGGCGCGACCTCACCGACGACATCGACGCGGTCTACGCCGAGCTCCAGGCCCTCACCGCCGACGGGGGCGGGGACACGCCCGAGTCGGTGAACCAGGCGCTCCACGAGGCCGTCACGGGCCTGTCCTGGTCCCAGGGCCAGGACGTCTATCGGGTGATCTTCCTGGTCGGCGACGCCCCTCCCCACATGGACTACCCGGACGACGTCCCCTACGCGGAGAGCCTCCGCCTGGCGCGCCAGCGCGGCATCCTCGTGAACGCGATCCAGTGTGGCGACTACGGCGAAACCACGCCGATCTGGCAGCAGATCGCCGTGAGCGGCGGCGGGACCTTTGCGGCCATCCGCCAGGACGGCGGCATGCTCGCGCTCTCCACGCCGATGGACGAGGAGCTAGCCGCGCTGAACCGCGCGATCGCCGACACGCTGGTCCCCTACGGCGCCGCCGAGGAGCAGGCGGAGCTCGAGGCGAAGCGGGATCGCGCCGCGGCGGCAGCGCCCGCCACGGTGGCGTCGCGCCTCGGCTTCCTCTCGAAGCTCGGCGGGCGGATCAACGCCGGTCGCGCCGATCTCGTCGACGCGCTCACCCGCCACTCCGTGAGCCTGGACGAGCTCGCCGAAGAGGACCTGCCCCCGGCGCTGCGCGAGATCGCCCCCGCCGAACGCGAGCGGGTCCTGAAGGAGAAGGTCGACACCCGACAGCGGCTGCAGACGCAGATCGACCGTCTGTCCGCCGATCGCGACGCCTACGTGAAGGAGGAGAGCGCGCGCCGGGCCAGCCGCGGCGAGGGCGACGGCTTCGACGACGAGGTGCTCGAGGCGGTGCGCGACCAGGCCGCCGCCGCGGGGCTGACCTACTGACGCCGGCCCTGGAAACGCGCCGGGGAGCGGGCCGCGGACTGCTCCCCGGCGCGCCGCGACTCGCGCCGCCCCGGGGCCTCAGCCGACCTCGGAGAGGTCGAGCGCCTCGCCCCAGCGCGCGCGCACGGCGTCCCGCAGCGGAAGGTCGCGCCGCAGCCCCGGATCGCGCGCCAGCGCCTCCCGGGCGGCGTCCCGGGCGACGCCGAGCCAGCGCCGGTCGCGCACCAGGTCGGCGATGCGCAGGTCGGGCAACCGACCGTGCTGGCGAGTTCCGAGGAACTCGCCCGGACCGCGGATGCGCAGATCGGCGTCGGCGATCGCGAAGCCGTCGGTCGTCTCCAGCATCGCGGCGAGCCGCGCCTCGCTCCCCTCGCCCGTGCCGCGGGCGACCAGCACGCAGGTCCCCGGACGGCGCCCGCGTCCGACCCGGCCGCGCAGCTGGTGGAGCTGGGCGAGGCCGAAGCGCTCGGCGTGCTCGACGATCATCAAGGTCGCGTTCGCGACGTCCACGCCGACCTCTACCACCGTCGTGGACACCAGCACCTGGGTCTCGCCGCGCTCGAATCGCTGCATCACCTCGTGGCGCGAGACGGCGTCGAGGCGCCCGTGCACGAGGTCGACGCGCAGGTCGGGAAAGGCGGCGGCGATCCGCTCGGCGGACTCGCTGGCCGCGCGCAGATCGCTCTTCTCGGACTCCTCGATCAGCGGATAGACGACGTAGACCTGCTCGCCGCGCGCCGCGGTCTCCCGGAGCAGACGCGCCACCTCCTTCCCCTCGCCGGCGCGCAGCAGCAGGGTTCGGACCGGATGGCGGCCGGGGGGCAGCTCGTCGATCACGGTCAGATCCAGGTCGCCGTGCAAGGTCATGGCCAGGGTCCGCGGAATCGGAGTCGCGGTCATCACCAGGGTGTGCGGCTGCGCGCCGCCCTCCCCCGCTCCGCGCAGGGCCGCGCGCTGGCGCACGCCGAAGCGGTGCTGTTCGTCCACCACGACCAGGCCGCGGCTGCGGAAGCCGACACTCTCCTGGAGCAGCGCGTGGGTGCCGACCGCGACGTCGATCTCCCCCGCGGCGAGCCCGGCGCGCACGCTCTCGGCGTGGCCCGCCGTCGCCGACGCAGTCAGGAGCTCCACCCACAGCGTCCCGCCGCCGACGAGCCGGCGCAGCGTGCGGAAGTGCTGCTCCGCCAGCAGCTCGGTCGGCGCCATCAGCGCCGTCTGGTGACCGGACTCGGCGACGGCGACGGCCGCCAGGTACGCCACCACCGTCTTGCCGCTGCCGACGTCGCCCTCGAGCAGTCGGCTCATCGGATGGGGCCGGGCGAGATCGGCCGCGATCGCACGCCAGGCGCGCTGCTGGGCGCCGGTGAGCGCGAAGGGCAGCGCCCGCAGCGCCGCCCGCAGGCGCGGCCCGTCGACGCGGATCGGCGGGCCGGGTGCCCGGGCGATCCGGTCGCGGCGCAGCGCGAGGCCGAGCTCGAGCAGATAGAGCTCCTCGAGGATCAGGCGCTCGTGGGCCGGCGTCCGCGCCGCCGCCAGAGCCTCCGGGTCGGCGTCGGGACCCGGCGCGTGCAGCGCGCGCAGGGCTTCCCCGGGCGTGGGCAGCCGGCGTGCCGCCACCAGCGACTCGGGCAACCGCCCGGTGACGAGGTCGGCGTAGTCCGCGACCGCCCGCGCGACGGCGCGGCGCAGGGCGCGCGGGTGGAGACCCTCGGGAGCCGCATAGCTGGGAACGATCCGCCGCGGGGCATCCGCCGGCGCGTCGGCCTCGGCTGCCGCCGGCGCGTCCTCCTCGCCCGGCTCCGCCAGCACCTCCACCTCGGGGTGCTGGATCTCCTTGGCGAAGCGGTAGCGCTTCACGTCGCCGGTCACGAGCAGCAGAGCGCCCTTGCGCACGGTGCGCTCGAGCGTCTCGCCGCCGCGAAACCACTTGAGCTCGACGGTGCCGGTCTCGTCTCCGACGACGGCCTCGAACATGCGACCGCCGCGGCCACCGCGACCCCGCCACCCGCTGAAGCCGCTGCCGAGCACCCGGGCGGCAAAGGTCACGTGGCGGCCCACATCGAGCGACGCCACCGTCTCGAGCGATCGGCGGTCGTCGTAGGCGGTGGGCAGCCGGAACAGCAGATCCTCGACGGTGCGGATGCCGCGCTTCGCGAGCAGCTCGGCGCGGCGGGGCCCGAGGCCCGGCAACACGCTCGGCGGCTGGGCGAGCACGCGCGCCGCATAGCCGGTGTCGGCGAAGGGTCGCAGCAGCGCGAGGGCGTGCTCGACCGCGGCGCGTCGCTCCGCTCCGGAGAGCTCGCTTCGGAAGGCGTCCCGCACCCCGCGCAGCGCCTTGCGCAGCTCGGGGGGAACCGAGCCGCGGGCGGCGCGCGCCGCGGCGCGCTCCACCGACGACTCCAGATCGCGCACGCGATCCGCGTGGGCGAAGTCGTCGCGCGCGGCGAACGCGAGCGGACGCAGCACGGCCTGGATCGCCGCCTGCGCCGCACTGGCCTCCGCTTCGCGCCCACCCCGCACGTGTCGCCTCCGGGCACCCGAGTGTGCCGCCGCGGACCGGGAATGGCGAAGTCAGACCAGGTCGACCCGGGTTGAGGCGAGCCGGACCTCGCGGCCGATGATCTCGGAGGACACCGCGACCTCGGCCAGGGCCGGATCCTCGGCGACGCCGACCGCCCGCGCGCCGTCGCCGGTGTCGGCCAGGACGATCGTGTGGGTCGGACCCTCGCGCCCGTAGAGCACCGTGTAGCCCACCACTCGCGCCGAGCCGTCGAAGCCCTCGGCCAGCGCGACGCGCCCCGTCTCCCGCTTCGCCTCTGCGCTCACGTCGGCCGCGGTGAAGCCGTCGCCGACCCCCGTCGACCACAGGCTCACGCCCTGCTTCGTCAGCATCCCGCTCACCGCGTTCAGCATCCCGCTCGCGCCGGGCTCGAGGCGCAGTCGCTCGGCGAGACGCACCGCAGCCTGCAGGACGAAGTTGTTCAGCGGTCCGCCTGCGAAGGCCATCCCGCCGGTCACCGTGACCGGGCGGTCGTCGGAGATGCCCAGCTCGCGCTGCTGCACGCGCACCGCCACCGGGAAGCAGCTGTAGAGCTCGAGATGCGCGAGCTCCTCGAGGTGCAGATCGGCCAGCTCCAGCGCGCGCCGGCCCGCGATGCCGAACGCCGGGCAGCGGTGCAGCTCGGCGCGCTCCACGAGCGGCAGCATGTGATTCGACTCCACCACCGCGCGCGGGTGGACCCACTGGCTCTCCGGAACGCCCGCCGCGCGCGCCGCAGCCGCCGACGCGAAGATCAGGCCGGCCGCCTGATCGACGTTCCACTGGGAATTGTGGAGTCGGCCGTACGGGTAGGCGAGCATCCGGTTCTCCCCGCTGGCTTCGCGGATCGCCTCGGGCGCGACGGGCTCGGGACTCCAGGCCTGGGGGTTCGCCGCGGCCACCCGGCTCATTCCCGCCCACAGCGATGCGATCTCCGCCCGGTGCTCGGAAAGGGAGCGTCCCTCGGCGAAGCGCAGAGCGTTCTCGATCACCGCGTACTGGCGCACCGGCATGCCCAGGTGGCTGGCGAGCTCGAGGGGACTCAGGATCTCCTGCGCCGGCCGCCACACCTCGTCGGGCGAGGCTCCCCGCTGGTCGGTGATCGGCGCCGGAACGCCTGCGCGCTCGGCCCGGGAGGCGCGGTACTTCGCTTCCCCGCCGGTCACCAGGACGCACTGCGCCCCCTCGTCGCGGATCGCGCTGCAGGCGCGTTCGAAGAGCGTCGTCTGCAGCACGCCGATCTCGGCCAGCTGGGTGCGGGCGGCCTTCGCCCCGATCTCCTCCGCGACCAGTCGCGCGGGATCCGAGTAGTCCCAGAAGCCGCGCGGCACGGCGATCGCGTCGGCGCGCTCGAGCCAGCGCCGCGAGCCGGCGTCCTCGGCCGCGCGCTCGAGCGCCTGCACCATCAAGCGAGCGGGCTCGAGCGCTCGGGTCGGGTCCTCTTCCCGCTGCGCGACGGCCCCGACACCGATCAGCACGGGCGTACGGGAGTCGTCGCTCACGCGCTCGGGTGGATCTCCTGGAGCGCCCGCACGCCGATCGACTCCGCCTGAAGGGCGCGGATGGCGCCGGCTCCCGCGCGCGCCGCGGCGACGGTGGTGAAGTAGGGGACCCCCTGCATCAGCGCCGTGCGACGCAGCGACGCCGAGTCGCGGACGGCGATCGGATCGCTCCCGACCGTGTTGATGACCAGGCTCACCTGGCCGGCCTCGACCCGGCCGACGGTGTCCAGCTCGCCCTCGGCGCCCCGGCCGACCTTGGGAACGCTCTCCGTCTTCACTCCGATCGCCGACAGCGCCCGGGCGGTGCCCGGAGTGGCCAGCACGCTGAATCCCGCCTCCGCCAGGTCGCGGATCACCGGCCCCACGGCCGCCCGGTCCTCCTCGCGCACCGAGACCAGCACGCGTCCCGAGGTGGGGAGGGAGTTGCCCGCCTGGATCTGCGCCTTGGCGAAGGCGCGCCCGAAATCCGAGTCGATCCCCATCACCTCGCCCGTGCTCTTCATCTCGGGGCCGAGCAGGGTGTCGGCGCCCGGGAACTTCACGAAGGGGAACACCGCTTCCTTCACCGAGTAGTGCCGCGGCCAGACCTCCTCGGTGAAGCCCAGCTCCGCCAGGCTCCGGCCGGTCATCACCAGCGCCGCCAGCTTCGCCAGCGGGCGTCCGATCGCCTTCGAGACGAAGGGCACCGTGCGCGAGGCGCGCGGGTTCACCTCGATCACGTAGAGCCGGCCGCCCTTGACCGCGTACTGCACGTTCATGAGCCCGCGCACGCCCAGCTCCAGCGCGAGGCGGCGCGTCGAGTCGAGGATCACGTCGGTCATCGTCTTGGTCAGCGAGTAGGGCGGGATCGAGCAGGCGCTGTCGCCCGAGTGCACCCCCGCCTGCTCGATGTGCTCCATGATCCCGCCGATCACCACGCGCTCGCCGTCGCAGACCGCGTCCACGTCGACTTCCGTGGCGTCTGCGAGGAAGCGGTCGACCAGCACCGGGTGCTCCGGCGAGGCCTTCACCGCCCGGTCCATGTAGCCGCGCAGGGATGCCTCGTCGTACACGATCTCCATCGCGCGCCCGCCGAGCACGTAGGAGGGCCGGACCAGCACCGGGTAGCCGATGCGCTCCGCGACCCTCACCGCCTCGGAGACGCTGCGGGCCAGACCCGCCGGCGGGCGCTCGAGGCCGAGCTGCTCGAGCAGGGCCTCGAAGCGCTCCCGATCCTCGGCCCGGTCGATTGCGTCGGGAGGGGTTCCCAGGATCGGCACGCCCGCCCGCTCGAGGGGCACGGCCAGCTTGAGGGGGGTCTGGCCCCCGAACTGCACGATCACGCCGATCGGCTGCTCCTTCTCGACGATCTCCAGCACGTCCTCCAGCGTCAACGGCTCGAAGTAGAGGCGGTCGCTGGTGTCGTAGTCGGTGGAGACCGTCTCCGGGTTGCAGTTCACCATGATGGTCTCGAAGCCGGCCTCGGAGAGCGCGAAGGAGGCATGGACGCAGCAGTAGTCGAACTCGATCCCCTGCCCGATCCGGTTCGGCCCGCCGCCGAGGATCACGATCTTGCGCCGATCCGTCGGTCGCGCTTCGCACTCGTCCTCGTAGGTCGAGTAGAGATAGGGCGTGTGCGCCACGAACTCGGCGGCGCACGTGTCGACGCGCTTGAACACCGGACGCACGCCTTCGCGCACGCGGAGAGCTCGCACGTCGGACTCGCTCGTCCCCCACAGGTCCGCCAGCCGGCGATCGGAGAAGCCGCGCTGCTTCGCCGGGCGCAGCCAGCCCGCCCGCTCCGCCTCGGGCAGCGACGCGAGGTCGCCCTCCCACGCGACGATCTCGGCGAGATTGCGCAGGAACCACGGGTCGATCGCCGAGCGCCGGTGGAGCTCCTCGACGCTGGCTCCGCGCCGGAGCGCCTCGGCCAGCGCCCACAGGCGCCCCGGCCGGGGCGTGTCGATCGAACGCCAGAGCGCCTCGTCGTCACCGGCGGGAAGGTCGGGCGGCTCGAAGCCGGCGTGGCCGATCTCCAGCGAGCGCAGCGCCTTCTGAAGGCTCTCCTTGAACGTGCGTCCGATCGCCATCGCCTCGCCCACGGACTTCATCTGGGTGGTGAGGACGTCGTCCACGCCCGGGAACTTCTCGAAGGTGAAGCGCGGGATCTTGGTGACCACGTAGTCGATCGACGGCTCGAAGCTGGCCGGTGTCTCGCGGGTGATGTCGTTGCGGATCTCGTCGAGCGTGTATCCGACCGCCAGCTTGGCGGCGATCTTCGCGATCGGAAAGCCGGTGGCCTTCGACGCCAGCGCCGAGGAGCGCGAGACGCGCGGATTCATCTCGATCACCACCAGCGTGCCGTCCGTGGGATCGACGCCGAACTGGATGTTGGAGCCGCCGGTGTCGACGCCGATCTCGCGGATGATCGCGATCGCGGCGTCGCGCATCTCCTGGTACTCGCG
>CAZZFT010000157.1:0-11834 GCA_964653555.1 uncultured Spirochaetales bacterium
TCGCGTTGTGGGGCTTCTTCAGCTTGAAGAGGAGGGGCTCTCCCCGGCTGAGCACACCGAACTCCCCGCCCCAGGGTCGGGGGTTCCAGAAGTTGACCTCGTCCACTGCGGAGAGCCCGGAAAGGTGGGTGAACCAGTCGAAGTCGGTGTTCGCGACGAAGGCTCTCATCAGTGGCTCAGAGAAGATCGAACGCGGTCAGGATGCCGACCAGGCGGGTCTGATCTGCATCATCGACGATCAACGCTGGAGCCTGATCGAGCCGCTCGACAACCTCGTGAATCGGAGTTGAGGCCGTGAAGCAGTTTGCCTTTTCCGGTTGAAGGGCTCCGGTTGCAAAGACCTCACCCAGGGTCGCGCTGAGCCTCCGTCGCCTCTCACCATTGCTCGTTTCGTCTCCCAGCGGCGGTCTCAGGAATGCGGCGAGCATCCGATCGGACACAAGGTACCATGTGGCGCCTTCGGGGTCGTCGATCGACACGGGGACGTACGAAAAGGCGTTCGTCAGGAGCTTCTGTCGTACTAGGCTGATTGGCTCCCAGCAGCTGGCGCACGTGGGGCTCGGGACCATGTAGTCGCGGACGAGAATCGCTTCACTCATGAGTGCATCCTCAACCACGAGAGACAGGGCGACGGCGTTCGCTGTCAGGTGACGAGCGGAAGCACCCTCATGCACCGCTTCGTTCCGCCCCAATCGGACCAGGGCCAACAGGTGCGGGAAAGGCGTGTGTACCGTCCGGTGGTTGCCGGGCACCACGCTCGCGAGTGGCGAAACGGCCGCCAGGCGCTCAAGCCCTGCACCCCGCGCGTGAAGACCCCGAGCTTCCGGGAGCAGGTAGCCACCGAGTCGCTCCAGCCACATCAGGATCTGGGCATATCCCTCCGCGTCCCGGAGTGCCGTCGCTCTCGCCTCTCGCAATCGATCTCGGAAGTATCGGGCCTGGTCTAGCTCCAGGGTCCTGACCACCTGCAGCTCGCTCAACTCAAGGGCTCCCAGAACCCGCAGCCCAACTATCGCCGTACGTCAGCCCGAAGACGGTGTCGGTGAGCCAGCGGCGGAAGCCGTCATTGTCCATGAATTGTCTGAAGAGCTCCGTGTCGTCCTTCAGCACCGCGTTCATGACGCGAGCAAGCGCCTTCTCGTGCTCGATGCGCGCGTTCTGCTTGTCGGAGTTTCGGCGGGCGTTCTGATAAGCCTGGTCTGCGGCGACACGGCTCGGGATGTCCTCAGTGATGAGCTTGTGGACGCGGTCCGCGTCAGACCAGGGGATATTGCCGAATTGGTCGTTGAAAGCCTTCAGGATGTTGGAGAGCCTGTCGAGCTCTGGTTCGGGCTTGTGTCCGCCGCCGGCCGTCGGCACGGGCTCAACCTCCGCGTCTGCGTCCGGGAGCTGCATCCGGACCGCCGCCTGCTTCTCCACCCGATAGCTGTCCATGTCGATCGCCTCGAGGATTCCCCGGGAAAGGTCCTCCTCGACGGGCGCGGGTAGCTTCGGCACGAGAAACGTGAGAAAGATCGAGAGCTTCTCCCACCCGGCATCGCTGTATGGAAGTATCGAGGACAGGAATCCGTAGGCCCGCAGGAATGCCTTGGCCTTGCCCTTGAAGTCCACTTGAGCGTCCTCGTCGAGCCGCCCGCGGTAGTCGGCGACGCAGGCGTCTAGAATAGGATCGAGTTGGTCTCGGTCCGCGCCGCCCAGGTAGAGCGCCACCAGCTCCTCCACCTGGGCCTCTGAGTAGATCTGGTGGCCATCCAGCGCCGACTTCAGGTCGTGGAGCTTGTCCGGGTCCGTCTCATCGGCGAGCACGGTCGTGCGGTAGTAGTCCGCGAACGCCATCTGGATCGTATCGGTGTCGTTCATGAAGTCGAGCACAAAGACGTCGTGCTTCTTCGGGTGTGCCCGGTTCAGCCGCGAGAGCGTTTGCACCGCCTTGATGCCCGATAGCACCTTGTCCACGTACATCGTGTGCAGCAGCGGCTCGTCGTACCCGGTCTGGAACTTGTCGGCGCAGACAAGGAAGCGGTACGGGTCCTGCTGGATCTTGTCGGAGATCTGGCTCGACGGAAAGCCGTTGAGCGATGCCTCCGTGACGTTCTTGCCGCCGTACTCATGCTCGCCCGAGAATGCGACGATGGCCTGGAAACGGCTCTTGCGCTCGGCGAGATAATCGCGGAGGGCGTGGTAGTACTGGATGGCACGCTCGATGCCGCTCGTCACCACCATGGCGCGCGCTTCGCCGCCGATCTTGTTCAGCGCCAACACCTGCTCGTGGAAGTGGTCCACGATGATCTCGGCCTTGAGCCGGATGGCGTGGTCGTGGCTCTCCACGTAGCGGCGCAGCTTCTTCTTCGCCCGCTTGGTGTCGAACTCGGGGTCGTCCTCGACCTTCTTAGCCAGCTTGTAGTAGCTCCCGACCGGCGTGTAGTGCTTGAGCACGTCCAGGATAAACCCTTCCTGGATGGCCTGCTTCATCGTGTAGCTGTGGAACGGCCGGTGCTTGACCGTGCCATCGGCCTGCGGCTCGGGTAGCCCGAAGATCTCGAGCGTCTTGTTCTTGGGCGTCGCAGTGAAAGCGAAATAGCTGGCGTTGGGCAGTAGCTTCTTGGCCTCCATCAGCCGGTTGATCTTGTCCTCGAGTGTCTCGTCCTCCTCCCCGGCACCTTCTGCCGAGAGCGCCTGCGACAGCGCGGCCGACGTCCGCCCACCCTGGCTCGAGTGCGCTTCGTCGATGACGATCGCGAAGCGCCGCCCGCGGTGCTCGGTTCCGATCTCGTCGAGGATGAAGGGGAACTTCTGAACCGTTGAGATGATGATCTTCTTCCCCTCGGCGATGAACTTCTTCAGGTCGCCAGAATGCTGGGCATGCCCAACCGTTGCGCCTACCTGCGCGAACTGCTTGATCGTGTCCCGGATCTGGCGGTCGAGGATCCGGCGGTCGGTGACGACGATGATCGAATCGAAAACCGTTGCCGCGTCCTTCTCGAGGCCGATGAGCTGGTGCGCGAGCCAGGCGATGGAGTTCGACTTGCCGCTCCCGGCCGAGTGCTGGATCAAGTAGCGCTGGCCCGCGCCGTGCGCTGTGGCGTCGGCCAAGAGCCGGCGCACCACGTCGAGCTGGTGAAAGCGCGGCCAGATCTGTACCGCCTTCTTCCTGCCGGTCTTCTCGTCCTTCGTCTCGATGACCTGCGCGTAGTTCTCGAGGATGTCGGTCAGGCCGTCGCGGGTGAGGATGCGCTTCCAGAGGTAGTCGGTCTTGAGCCCATTCGGGTTGGGCGGGTTGCCCGCCCCGTCGTTCCAGCCCTGGTTGAAGGGCAGGAACCAAGAGCCCTTGCCCTTCAGGTGCGTGCAGAAGCGCACCTCGTGGTCGTCCACCGCGAAGTGCGCCACGCAGCGCCCGAACTCGAAGAGTCTCTCGCGCGGGTCGCGGTCGCGCTGGTACTGCTCGACGGCGTCCGCGACCGTCTGCTTGGTCAGACTGTTCTTCAGCTCGAAAGTGGCGACCGGCAGGCCGTTGATGAAGAGCCCCAGGTCGAGCGCGCGCTGCGTCTCGTCGCGGCTGTAACGGAGCTGGCGCGTGACGCTGAAGCGGTTGGCAGCGAAGCGCTCGGCGGCCTTCGCGTTGCCCGGCGAGGGTGTGCCATAGAACAGGTCGAGGTGGTGCGGCCCGTGCTTGAGCCCGTGGCGCAGCACGTCGATGGTGCCGCGCTTGGTGATCTCGCCCTGGAGCCGGGCGAGGAACTTGCGCCGCGTCGGCCCGTCCTGGCCGAGATCGAGCGCGTCGGCCACCTCTGGCTGCGTCTCGCGCAGGAACGCCGAGAGCTGGGCGAGGTCCACGCAGTACTCACGGTCGTAGTCCTCGGGCGCGCCGCAGATCCAGCCCGCGCCGTAGGCGGCCGGCCGTTCGCGGACGGCGTCGGCCTGGACCATCCCCGGATCGCAGGCCGAGCCGGTCAGCGCCGTGCAGATCAGCCGTTCGAGGCCACGTTCGGAGGTGTCGGTGGTCATGCCTCGGCCTCCTCCGGCACCTCGTCGGTGTCGTCAACGCCCGCCTCGTCGGCGTCGCCCTCGGCTTCGATCTCGTCAAGCGGCTCGGACTCCTCGGCCTCGCCCGGCAACCGCGCCGCCGCCTCACCCACGTCGAGCTTGCCGGTGACGACGTCGGCGATCAGGCGGGTGCGGTACTCGCGAACAAGTCCGACCTCACGGCTCAGGCGATCTTCAGTCCGTTCAAGCTCCGCGATGCCGTCACCGATTCCTCGCACGATCCGCTGCTGTTCCTCCACTGGTGGAACTGGGAGCTTGATCATCCCAAAGCGATCCGTGTAAAGGCGCATGAACCCGGCAGAACCCGTGCCCAGTCCCTTCGATTCAATGCGAAAGACGCCTCCTGCCGCGGACGTCTTGAAGAGGCGGAGGAAGTACTCAAGCACTTGAGCGTCGATTGGCTCCAGTACTGCGTAATCCGGACTAACGAGACCATCTCGATTGGCGATTCCGAACATGCCGATCGCAGCGCGCATGCGATTCATGACGAGCTGACCAAGCCGCACCTTCTTGAACCCGACTAAGGCGTCGGTGCTGATCGGAACTGTTGACACTTCACGGTGGGGGACAAGGCCCTGATACATACGGAGCGAAAGCAGCTCCCCCGTCCCGGTTGTAGATCGCCGATCAACCTCGTGGAACAGAACCTTCGCGCGCTTGACCTCCCAATGCTCCGGCACATCCCCCAGCCACTCCACGCCGGAGGGCTTGAGGCGGACGTTGGGGTCGAGGCCGCGGGTGACAGCGTGGTGGATGATGGCCTGCTTCTGCTCCTCCAGCAGCTTGATCAGCTTCTGCTTGGCGCGGATGTACCGCCGAATCCGCCGGTCCGCGTGGTCGAGAAATCTCACGATGGCAGCTTGTTCGTGGAGCGGTGGGGCGGGGAGCCAGACCGACCTAATCGCTGCGTGCGATAGGCCGTATCGCGTGACGCCGTTCGCCTCGACGTGAAACTGGTATTGCGCGGCCGTACTCTGGAGAACGCGAAAGAGGTACTCACCGGCGATACGATCCTCGAAGGGGCGAAGAATCGCCAAATGGTAGCCGCTTACCAGGTCATCAGCAGACTGCCGTACAAGCGCCGGCACACCGATGTCGTTCCAGGCTTCAGAGTCCTTCGTGATGAGCACATCGCCAACGTGCAAGCGGAATCGCTCGACTTCATCCGGGGTCGCCGTGGCCCTCATGAGGCCTAGGCTCGGGCGGATGTAGTCGTTCCTGTAGACGTCTACGTAATTGCAGAGTCGAACAGGCCGCTCGTCTTCCTTCGTGTGTTTGTCGACGTTGCTGACCCGCATGTCGGACAGGTTTCGGAGGCGCTGCACCTCCCAATGCTCCGGCACCTCCCCCAGCCAAGGCACGCCGGAGTCCTTCATCGCGGAATAGGGCATGAGGCCGTCGATCACCCCTCGCCCTCCCCGTTGCCCATCTGCTTCTCGAAGGCCTGACGCACGAGGCCCAGGACGTAGGGCAGCTCGTCGGGGCGGCTGAAGGCCACATCGACGTCACCGTTGCCCCAGCGGCCGAGGTTCGTCACATCTTTGGCCAACGCCCTCGGATCGTGCAGCTCATGAAAGCGCAGATTGATGGTGAGGCGTAGCTTGCTCTTCTGTGGCACGACGTCGACGAAATTGGTCTCGGCCTTGTAGGCGACATAGAGCTTGAGGACCTCTTCGGTGACGCAGGGATCCAGCGCCAAGACCTCCTTGCGGAAGGCCTCGAAGAGCGGCCGCATCGGACTGTCGTCGGCCAAGTGGATGTGGTCGGTGAGGCTGTAGCCCGCCGCGCGCTCGGGTCTCGGGCGGTAGGTCACGAGCACGTCGGCAGGAAGTGCCGGGGAGGCCCAGACCTTCGCTGCCTGATTCGCGAGCAGCCCGGCGCGCCTCTTGATGGCGGTCTCGTCCCAAGCGTCCAGCGCGCCCAGCCGCTCGTTCAACCGTAGCGGGCTCTCCTTGAAACCGCCCGGCATGTCCCGCTTCTCGGCGAAGGGCCGATCGCTGTACTCGGCGTTGTAGCCGGTGAGCGTCAGGTTGCCGAGCGTGTGCAGCCAGGTCTCCTGCACCCGCTGCCAGTCCGGGCCGAGCGCCTCGCGCCACTTCAGCGAGAGGTTCTCGTTCTGCGGCAGGATGTGCTCGATCGTGTACTCGTCCACGGGCACTCGTTCTTTGCGGCCGTGGTTCTCCAGACGGCGCAGCCAGTAGCTGCGGCGCGGGAAGTTGTAGAGGTCGCGCGCCGAGAGCTCGCGCCGGAACTCCTCGTCGCTCGGGAAGCGCCGGTAGGACGGCAGGGTCAGGAAATGGGCCTGGATGCTCTCCAGATAGCGGTCCTTCCTGAGGGCACGCCCGAAGGTGGCGAAGGTCTTGTTCAGCGAGTTGGTCGGGATGGCACACACAGCGCGCCGGAAGACGTAGGCCTCGACCAGCCGCACCGCGCGGGCGAGGTCGTCCCGGGAGAGCCGGCCTTGAGATTGGTCGTGGTAGAGCTCGAGGAGGAAGGGAAAGGCCACGTCTACCTTGAGCTCCCGGAGATCGCGGAAGGCTAGCGCCAGCTCCTTGTCGGGCTCCTGCCCGAGCGCCATCGCGCAGTAGTGGCCCGCATAGGCGTGGATCTCGGCGACGAGGTGCTCGACGACCGCCGCCGCCACCTCCGGGTCGCGCGCGTGGCCCTTGAACGCCTCGTAGACCGCGCGGACGTTTGGGATCTCGCCGGTCCGCAGCGTCAGGTAGTGACGCATGAAACGGTCGAAGTGCGTGCCGTAGGCCTCTTGGCCAAAGGCCACCTCCATCGGCCGCCAATGGTCTTCGTACAGCCGGGTCTGCTTCGCGGGCTCGAGACCCATGAGGATGAAGTTGCGAATCAGGTCGGCCTGACTCAGCTCCCGGCCGGTCGAGTTCATGCTCTCGAAGATGAGCTGGGGGTTGTCCTGGTCCCGGCTGAGCGCGATGTCGACGATCACGAGCTTGGCGAGCCCGTGGCAGAGCGGCGTGAGATCGTCCCCGAGTGCCTGCACCTGCTCCTCGAAGAAGGCGAAGTTATCGGTGATGCGCAGCGAGGCCTCGGCCGGCTGGGCCTTTTGCTGGACGAGGGCGAGCAGGCTGTGCTTGTCCGTCTGCGTGAGCAGGAGCTTGAAGCCGCGCTCCCCCTCTTCCAGCGGGTTGAGGAGGTGGTAGCTGCGGAGCTTCTTCGCCGAGAAGCCATCGACGGGCTCGGTGCCGCCCAGGCGCCGCGCCAGCGCCTCCAGGATCAGCATCACGGTGGTCAGGCGCTGCTGGCCGTCGATCACGAGGAGCGGCGACTGGCTCGAGACCTGATAGAGGCCCTTCTCGATGTAGACGATGGAGCCGACGAAGTGGGCGGCGATCGCCTCGTTGCGCCCCGTGCGCAAGATGTCGTCCCAGAGCTGGCCGCACTCGCGCTCCGTCCAGCTGTAGGTGCGCTGGTAGATCGGGATGACGAATTGCGGCGACTTCTTCAGGAAGTCGAGGAGCTTGGCTTCGGTGGCCTTCACCGCCGCGCCCCCCCGATAACCTCGCCCAGCAGTCCTTCGGTCTCCTTCTCGAGCGCCAGTATGTCCGCGCGGATCTCCTCCAGCGAGCGCAGCGGCTGCGGCTTGTAGAAGTAGCGGGTGAAGCTAATCTCGTAGCCGATCTTGACGCTGTCCGGCACATACCAGGCGTCGGCCGCGTGGGGCAGCACCTCGCGGCGCAGGAAGGCCTCGATGCCCCCCTCCTCAAGCAGCGGCACCTGCTCGGTGTCGCGCAAGTCCGAGTCGGGCTCGTACTCGACCACCGCGGGCTTGCCGCCGATCGTGGTCTCGAAGAGACCGCGCAACGGGTCGGGCGCGGTGCCCTTCTTGTGGATCCTCTTGATCACCGGGGCGGCGTCTTCGGCGTGCTCCTGGCTCTCCTTGAGCTTCTTGATCTCCGCTGTCTTGTATGCTCGCTCCGGGTCGATGCCCTTGAATCGGAGCGGCCGCTCGACCTTCACCTTCCAGTAGCCGAAGGCCGCGTTGGGGAAGATCTTCGACTGCTCCGTCTCCTCGAAAGCGAGGAAGGTGTCGCAGATGCGCTGGATGTCCTCGTCCGAGAGCTCGCAGTTCTTCTTGCCGAGGTTTTTGCGCAGGGGCTTGAACCACTGCGTCGCGTCGATGAGCTGGACACGGCCCTGGCGGTGCTCGGGCTTACGGTTCGTCAGGACCCAGACATAGGTGGCGATGCCCGTGTTGTAGAACATGTTGAGCGGTAGGGCCACGATCGCTTCCAGCCAATCGTTTTCGATGATCCAGCGGCGGATGTTGCTCTCACCCTGGCCGGCGTCACCAGTAAAGAGCGAGCTGCCGTTGTGCACCTCGGCGATGCGGCTGCCCAGCGCTGTTCCCTGCTTCATCTTCGACAACATGTTGGCCAGGAAGAGCATCTGGCCGTCGCTCGAGCGGGTGACGAGGGAGTACTCCGGATCGTCTGTGTGCTCGATCAAGAAGCGCGAGTCCTTGAGACCCTTCTTGCCACCCATGCGCTCGAGGTCACTCTTCCAGCTCTTGCCGTACGGCGGATTGGAGAGCATGAAGTCGAACTCGCGCGAGGGGAACGCGTCGTTCGACAGCGTCGAGTGCTCCGGCCCTCCGACGATGTTGTCCGCCGCGTCGCCTTCGCCCTTGAGCAGCAGGTCGGCCTTGCAGATTGCGTACGTCTCGGCGTTGATCTCCTGGCCGTACAGGTGCGTCGCCACCTGTTTCCCGTGGTCTGAGGCAAGCTCCTGGAGGGTCTCCTCCGCCACAGTCAGCATCCCGCCGGTGCCGCAGGCGCCATCGTAGAGCAGGTAGGTTCCCGACTCGATCTCATCGGCGATGGGGAGAAAGATCAACTTCGCCATGAGTTTGACCGCGTCGCGCGGAGTCCAGTGTTCGCCCGCCTCCTCGTTGTTCTCCTCGTTGAAGCGCCGCACGAGCTCCTCGAACACGGTGCCCATGCCGTGGTTGTCCAGGCCCGGATGCTTGACCGAGCCGTCGCCGTTCAACACGGGGTTGGGGCTCAGGTTGATGTCCGGTGAGAGCAGCTTTTCGATCAGCGTGCCCAGCGCATCCGCCTTCGAGAGCCGCGGGATCTGGTTGCGGAACTCGAAGTTCTCGAGGATGTCCTGGACGTTGGGGGAAAAGCCGTCGAGATAGGCCTCGAAGTCGGCCCTGAGCTGCTGCTGGCTTGAGCGGGCTCTGAGATCTCGCAACGTGAACTTCGACGTGTTGTAGAAGGCCTGGCCGGCCGCTTGTCGCAGGGCCTGGTCCTGGTGAACGATCTTCGCCTCGTCGAGCGAAGTCCTCATGTCGAGCACGGCCTGCTTGGTCGGCTCGAGAACGGCGTCGAGCCGCCGCAAAACGGTCATCGGCAGGATCACGTCGCGATACTTGCCACGGACATAGAGGTCCCGAAGAACATCGTCCGCGATGCCCCAGATGAAGTTCGCGATCCAGTTGAGCGTGCCGTTTTCCAACCATACCTCCAAGATGGTAGCCGACGTGTTCTTTTGAGACCGTGGCCGACGTGCTCTCGGACGGAATCGCCTGCCGGAGGGGTTGGCAAGGTCGGGTACGTCCATGGCTCCTGCCTCCCCTCCCTCGACTGCCTACCTACCGTCGAACGTCCCGATCCATTCCCTCCCAACCCCCCTCGAGTCGGTGGAGTACAGCAACGTGAGATCCTCCCTGGGATGGCCTCCGGGCTGGTCCCGTCGGCCCCCGTGCCCGTATTGGAGGGGATCCCTCCGCAGCCCTACCCCTCCGTCCTTGTCGACCTTCGACCTGAAGCGCCTCGTCGATCGTCCCGTCGGATAGCAACCTCCAGTAGGGTGAATACCCCTGAAAGCGCACGGGCCACAGCCACTTGGCCGTGGAGGTCTTCTGCGTCGGCGGCGGAGACTGTCTGCAGTTCGAGGGTCGGCTGGCCATGGAGAGACTCGAAGACCTTGAGTCGCGTCCCGGCGATCGACTCCGAGTCTCCCGAAAACGAATCCTCAGAGGAAATCTCGAGTTTCGAGACCTGCCCTGACTCGCGCCGGACTCGGGTCAGGCCGCGCGATACGTCGATGACTCCCCACACGACCAAGACGACGATGGCCGCATTGATGACTGAGGCGACGGGCGTCGCTGTGAAGAAGTTCAAAACGACGACCATCACGTCCACTGAGGCCTACTCTCTCGACGAATCGCGCACGGTGTCATAGTGCACCCGCTCCAAAGCCTCCCCCACCCACTCCATCGGGTGAAGTGCACCAGCATGGGGAGCCTAATGCGATACTGACGCTCACGACCGAGCGGGTAATCGGGGCGAGCGTGAGTACGAAGCGGTTGGATCCTGCGAAGCGTACGGCGAACATCCCGGACCTTCCATCGCTGACGCCGCGCCCCGACCCGCTGGCCCCTCCCGTCCGGCGGAACACATTCAACTGTCTATGAAGAAAACATCATCAGATGCCAAAAACATGCCGACTTCGGGCTCCGCCAGGGACCGACAATCGATCCTGCACATCATCCGCAATGACGCGGGGTTCCGCGGAATCGGCCCCGCGTTGGCGTCTATGCGCTCAACCGGAGGTCAACGCGACCCGTTGCCAGCGTACACCACCCCTCTGACACTCCCGGCTCCGGCCTCGGCCCCCGAATCCCCCTCCCCAGAATCCTCCCACAGCCCCCTCACCGCCTCCTTCCACTCGTCGACCGTCCCGCTCCCGCGGGACTGGGTGAAGTAGATCACGATCAGGTCCTCCTCCGGCACCGCGAGGCCGAAGGTGCCGTCGGAGCCCCCGTGCCCGAAGGCGAGCGGATCGGTGCCCTCGATCTCCCAGTGGTAGCCGTATCCGCCGCCCCCATCGTCGCGGTGGGAGGTCAGCGCACGCGCGGCGGTCTCCTCCGACAGCAGCCGGCCACCGCCCTCGAGCCGCGTCCCGTCCATCCACGCGGCCAGCCAGCGCGCCTGGTCGAGGGCGCTCGACAGGAGGCCCCCGGACGCCCGGAAGTACGGGAACACGTCCTCGCCGTCGGCGGGCGTCCAGTACTGCGTCCAGCGGCCGTCGTCGTCGCGCATGTAGGTCGGGTGCACGCGGTCGGCCCACGGGGCGCCGGGCGGGACGCCGATGTGGGTGTCGGCGAGACCGAGCGGCGCGAGGATCCGGGTCTCGATGAACCGCTCGACGGGCATCCCGGAGAGCTCGGTCACGAGCGCGCCCAGGGTGAACGAGTTCGCGTCGGAGTAGCGGAACCGCTCGCCCAGCGGGTGCTGCGGCCCCTCGGCGCCGATCGTGTCCACCACGCCGCGGAGCTCCGTCAAGCTCCCCGCGGGGACGGGCCAGCCGCCCTGCTCGAACCCGCTGCGGTGGGTCAGGAGCTGCTCGACCGTGATCCGGCCGGAGCGCTCGTTCTCCCATGATGGAAGATAGCGGGCGACCGGCGCGGCGAGGGCGAGCTTCCCTTCCTCCACCAACATCAAGGCGGCGGTCCCGGTGAACGGCTTGGTCATCGACCGCAGCCGGAACAGGCTTCGCTCGTGCATGGGGATCCCGGCCTCCCGGTCGCTGTGCCCCACGGTGTGATGCAGCACGGTCCGCCGGTCCTTCACGATCAGCACCTCGGCGCCCACGATGCGGTCTTCCTCGACCCAGCGGGCGACGAGCTCCGACAGGGCGGTGACCTTCGCGGGGTCGAGACCGACGTTCCCGGGCGCCGCGGGCGGGAACGGGGTCTCCTCGAGGGACGCCGGGCTGTCGGACGTGTCTGCGGACTGCGGGAGGGCGCGGGCCGG
>CAZZFT010000158.1:0-8749 GCA_964653555.1 uncultured Spirochaetales bacterium
CTCGCCGAGCCCGGCGGGATCGGATGGCGGGCGAGCTCGACCACCGCCTCCCGGAGGCCGAGCCGCTCGTCCACCCAGCGCCCGGCGGCGCCGAGCGCCGCCCTGCCCGGCAGCGTCGGTCTCACAGGGGCGCTGCCAGGGTTGGCACGTGGCCGCCCCGGAGCTGGAGGGTGCCCCCGCGCACGCGGTGGGCGTAGCGGTAGAGGCCGCGCGGCGGCGGGCCGGCGGCCCGCCGGCCGTCGGCGTAGTACACGCCGCCGTGGCAGGGGCATAGGAACAGGCCCGAGCCGGCGAACCAGCGCACCGGGCAGCCCAGGTGGCTGCAGTGCACGGAGAAGATCTGGAAGCTGCCATCGTCCTTCCGCCGCACCCAGCAGGGGATCTCCGCGGTCTGGCCGTCCCAGGGCACGGTGAAGGGATTCCGGAAGCTCGCGAGCCGGGTCTGGCCCTTCGGGAACGAATCCACCGGGCCGACCGATACCCATCGGAGACTAACGGAGGCCCGCCATGCGCTGGAGAGCAGCGGGCCGAGCAGCGGCACCAGGAGCACCAGGGCGCCGAGCCCCGCGAGCCCGCCGCCCAGGGCGAGCAGGAATCGGCGCCGGGTGGTGTTCGTCGCTTCCGCTCCCGGGTCCGGGCCGGGCGTCTGGCTCATGGTCTCCCTCCGTTGCTCTTCGCCGTTCCCGCCGCGCTCGCGTTCCGGGCGGACTCCCGCTGCGCCGCCAGCCACGCCACCACGTCCGTGATCTCCTCGTCGTCGAGCGTCGGCTGATTGCCGCGGCCGCGGAAGTCCGGCATGCCGAGGTCGGGGCGGCCCGCCACCACGGCCGAACGGAGCGCCTGGTCGGAGACCAGCGCCAGGTAGGCCGGGTCTACCACCGAGCCGCCGTGCGGCCCGCCGCGTCCTTCGGGCCCGTGGCAGCTCGCGCAGCGCGCGGCGAACACGGCCCGGCCGCGGGCGGCGTCGCCCGTACGCTTCACCGCATAGGGCGGAAGCGCCGCCGAGGGCGGATGGCTACCCCAGTGCGCGCGCAGGCCCACCACCAGAAGCCCCACCTGCTCGTCGCTCAGCACGCCGCCCGCGCTGCGAGCCAGGCCGGGCATCAGGCTGCCGGGCACGCCCTCGGCGGTGACCCGCCGCAGGGTCGTGTCGTCCACCCAGGCCAGATACAGGGGATCGGCCAGTGGCCGGGCGGCGCCGAGCCGTCCGTCGGCGCCGTGACAGCCGGCACAGTGGCGGCCGTACAGCGAGTCGAAGTCGCGCACGGCCGTCGGGGGCAACGGGCGCTGGTCGGGGCTCGGCCGGCCCGGCAAGCCGTCGCAGCCGAGCGTCAGGACGCACGCGACCAGGAGGCTGGCGGGGCTCGCGAAGCGCGGGAGGCGCCGCCTCATCGCTCGTCCTCCTCGCGTCCGCTCACCTCGAGCCCGATCCGCTCGGCGAACGGCAGGCGCTGGAGCACGGCGATCTGCTCGGTGCGCGCCACCCAGAGTCCCGTCACGATCCCGAACGCCACCTGGGAGGCGACGAACCAGATCCAATCGATACGCGCGGCCAGCGCGGGGTTGATCAGCGAGAGCGTCGGGTGGAGCAGGCCCGTCCAGAGGAGCGGCGCCAGCAGGGCGCCCGCGGTCCAGGTCCGGCCCGGCAGCATGGGCAGCAGCACCCCGTAGAGCAGCCCCATGCCGCCCGACAGGAGCAGGTGGATCACGGCGGCGAGGAGCAGACCCGCCCCGGAGAAGGCGCGCAGCTGGGCGAGGTGGGCGTGGGCCAACGAGGGGATCGCCACCGCCGCCAGCAGGTTGATCGGCAGCCACGGGCTGCCGTAGCGCACGAGCCCGTAGCTCACCGCCACCGCCGCCATCGCGGCGCCGCCCGCGAGGCCGCCCCAGGCGCCGGCCGAGTAAGGATGGATCGTCACTGGGATGCGCATGCGGTGCCGCTCCTCGCCGAGGCGCGGCAGGGCGCGGGCGCGGGTCCGGGGCGGCGGCGGCTCGCGGCGCAGCGGCACCGTCTCGCGGCGCTCCACCGGGATCACCTCACGCACACTGCCGACCGTGCCCAGCAGCGCCAGCGCCACGCCGAGGAGCCCGAGGGCGACGTGGGTGACGAGCCCCAGGAAGCCGAGCGCAATGCCGAGGGCCGCGACCAGGGGCCACGCCGTCGGCGCCGGCAGCTCCACGCCCCGCTCCTCTCCGCCCGCCGCCGCCCGCTGCTCTTCGCTCATCGACCCACCCAGTACACCGTGGTGAAGACCACCACCCACACGGCGTCCACGAAGTGCCAGTACCACGTCACCATCTCGACCCGCTCCGCGTGGGCGGGCTCCACGCGGGCGCGCAGCGCGATCGCGGCGACGGTGACGAGAAGCAGCAGGCCCACCGTCACGTGGGCGGCGTGGAAGCCGACCAGCGAGTAGAAGGAGGTGCCGAAGAGATTGGTCGAGATCGTGAGCCCCTCGCGAACGATCAGCCGATGCCACTCGAGGGCGGTGCCCACCAGGAAGGCGACCCCCAGGGCCACGGTGAGCGTCCACCAGACGAGGAACACGCGGCTGCGGCCCTCGCGCAGGGCGCGCAGCGCCAGGGTGATGGTGGCGCTGCTCGAGAGGAGACAGACGGTGGCGACGTACGGCACCTCCAGCACGTCGGGGTAGGGCCCCGTGCGGCTGCGGCCGATGTAGAGGAGATAGGCGACGACGAAGCAGGCGAAGAAGGCCGACTCCGAGGCGATCAGGCCGAGCATCCCTACCTGCCGGCGCGACAGCGGGAAGTCCTGCCCCTGCACGCACGCCGAGCCGCTCGACAGGGCCGTCTCACTCATGGCGACCGTCCGGATCCTCGGGATGCTTGCGGTCCCAGAGCGGGCGCCGGCTCGACACCTCCGGGCGCACGGCGAAGTTGTAGGGCGGGGGCGGCGAGCTGGTGGACCACTCGAGGGTCCACGCATCCCAGGGATCGGGCCCGGCCTCCTCGCCGCTGCGCAGGGCCCGGGCGATGTTGACGAGCAGGACCACCACGCCCGCCGCCTGGAGCAGCACCCCGGCAGAGGCCGCCAGGTTCCAGGGCTCCCAGCCGAGCCCGGCCGGGTAGGTGTAGATCCGACGCGGCATGCCGAGCAGGCCCGAGACGTGCATCGGCAGGAAGGTCAGATTGAAGCCCACGACGAACAGCCAGAAGTGCCAGCGCCCCAGCCGCTCCGAGAGCATGCGTCCGGTCATCTTGGGGAACCAGTAGTAGAGGGCGGCCATCACTGCGAACAGCGTTCCCCCGCCCAGCACGTAGTGGAAGTGCGCCACCACGAAGTAGGAGTCGGTGACCTGCCAGTCGAAGGGGACCGTGGCCAACATCACCCCGGTGAGGCCCCCGAACACGAACTGCGCCACGAAGGCGATGCAGAAGAGCATGGGCGTCGCGAAGCGGATGCGTCCCCCGGTCATGGTGGCGAGCCAGTTGAAGACCTTGATCCCGGTGGGCACGGCGATCAGGAAGCTGGCGCCCGAGAAGACGGCGTTGAGGGGCGCGCTCAGCCCGACCGCGAACATATGGTGCGCCCAGACCCCGAAGCTGATGAAGCCGATCGCGACGGTCGCGGCCACCATCAGCGAGTAGCCAAAGATCACCTTGCGGGAGAAGACCGGCACGATCTCGGAGATGAAGCCGAAGGCGGGCAACACCAGGATGTAGACCTCGGGGTGGCCGAAGAACCAGAAGAGATGCTGCCAGAGCAGCGCCGACCCGCCCTGCAGCACGTCGAAGAAGTGCGCGCTGAGAGTGCGGTCGAAGAGCAGCATGATCTGCGCGGCGGTGAGCGGCGGCAGAGCGAAGATCGCCAGGAACGAGGTAACCAGGATCATCCAGGCGAAGATCGGCATGCGCCGCAGGCTCATCCCGCGGCAGCGTTCGGTGAGCAGGGTGGTGGCCAGGTTCACCGCGGTCGCCAGCGTGCCGAAGCCGCTGACCAGCAGGCCCAGGATCCAGTAGTCGATGGAGTGGCCGCGCGAGAAGGCGTGGCCGGTGAGCGGAGCGTAGGCGAACCAGCCGGCGGAGGGCGCGGTGCCGGCGCCGACGACGCCCTCGCCTCCGAGATAGCTGAAGTAGAGGATCATGCCCCCGAACAGGAAGAGCCAGTAGCCCAGGGCGTTGAGGCGCGGGAAGGCCAGGTCCCGGGCGCCGATCATGAGCGGCACCAGGTAGTTGCCGAAGCCGAACAGCATCGGCATCCCGAACAGGAAGATCATCGTGGTGCCGTGCATGGTGAACAGCCGGTCGTAGACCTCGGGCGACAGCAGCTTCGACTCCGGCCGGACGAGCTGGGCGCGCATGGCAGTGGACTCGAGCCCCGCCAGCAGGAAGAAGACCAGCGCGGTGCCGATGTAGAGCAGTCCGAGCCGCTTGTGGTCGACCGTCGTCGTCCAGCCGTGCAGCCGCTCGCCGAGCGAGGGGCCGATGGAGGAGCGGGCCGGCAGTTCGAGTGAGGCCACGGGCGTCTCCTAGTGGAGCGTGCGCAGGTACGTGACGAGCGCGGCGAGTTGGGACTCGTCGAGCCGTAGCGCCGGCATGCGCGCACCGGGCTTGACGGTGGCGGGGTCCTCGATCCAGGCCAGCAGGTGGGCCCGATCGTTGGGCGCGGCGCCCGCGCCGAGCGTCGCCCGGCTCATCAGGTGGGTGAGGTCGGGGCCCACGGTGCCGTCCGCGTCGGTGCCGCGGATGGTGTGGCAGCTGGCGCAGGTCAGCGAAGTGAAGACGGCGCGGCCCACGTCGACCCCGGGCACGCGCGGGGCCGGCTGCCGTTGGTCGACCACCCAACGCCGGAAGTCAGCCTCTGGCTCCACCACCACGCGCAGGCGCATGTGGGCGTGCTGGGTGCCGCAATACTCGGCGCACTGGCCCAGGTAGACGCCGGGCTCATGCGGCTCGATCCAGAGCTGGTTCACGCGGTTCGGGATCAAATCCGTCTTGCCCGCCAGCGCGGGCACCCAGAAGCTGTGGATCACGTCGGCGGTCTGGAGCGAGAGGAAGACGGGCCGAGGCGTGTCCCCGAGCGGCACGTGCAGCTCGTTGGCGGTCACTACGCCGAGATCTGGGTAGCGGAACTCCCACCACCACTGGTGGCCTACCACCTCGACCCGGAGCGCGCCCGCATGGGGGGTGCGGGGCTTGAGCGAGAAGACCACCCGCGAGGTCACCAGGAATAGCACGGCGACCACGATCAGCGGAGCGACCGTCCACGCGAGCTCGACCGGATGGCTGCCGTAGACCTGCGGCGGCTCGCGCTCCTCGTCCCCGCCCCGGCGGCGGCGCCAGATCGCCCAGAAGAGCGTCCCCTCCACCGCGACGAAGATCGCGCCGGTGATCAGGAACAGCAGATTGGTGAGCTCGCGGATCGTCGCCGCCGGCGTGGAGGCGGGCACGAGCACCTTCGGCAGGTGGACGGGCAGCCGGTCGCTGGCGTGTGCGGCACCGGCCGCGAGCAGGAGAGCGGTCAGCAGCGCGACCGCGGCCCACCCGACCCGCACCCGGAGGTGCGCGGAGCCCGCTTGGCTCGCCGGCCTCGCCCTCCGCACCTCTCGATCTCGACTCGTGTCGGTCTCCTCCGCGGGGAAGGCCGGCCGTACCGTCCGTCCACGCCGGTGCCGCGTCGTACGCAAGAACGAGACCAAGCGGGCGCGGGTCGCGAGCCTTCGACGCGCCTCGCGCTGCCCGGCACGGCCGATCTCTTCCACACCCGGCGTCGGACTGGCCGAAAGGAAACGCGAAGAACAGTAAGCCGCAACGTTTGCGGCGATCGCGAGGCTCTCCCCAATTTGTAGAAAATGAGCGGCCGCTCTGGAGACGAGTCGAGTGGGCGATGCCGCAGGATCCATCGAGACAAGCGAGGTTCCGTGCATCGAGGGCTCCTGGCATGAGCCTTGCAAAAGTGCAATTTCATCATGAACCCCGAGGAATCGATCGGACGCACGCACTGGGCGATCGCAGAGGGCTACATCCCCGAGAAGAGCCACGGCCCAGAGCCCGAGATGACCAGTCACGAGACGGCGTGCCTGCTCAACGCCGGCGAGCGCGAGGCGCACGTGGAGATCACCGTGTTCTTCGCGGATCGCGAGCCGGTGGGGCCCTACCGCGTGACGGTGCCGCCGCGGCGCACGCGTCACGTGCGCTTCAACGAGCTCGACGATCCCGCACCGGTTCCCCGCGGCGCCGACTACGCGAGCGTGATCGTCTCGGACGTGCCGATCGTGGTGCAGCACACGCGGCTCGACTCGCGCCAAGCCGAGAACGCGCTCCTGACCACGATCGCCTACCCCGCGTCGCCGTGATCGACCGCACGCCTGGCGACCGACGCGACGGCGCGCCCGCGCTCCGGGGAGCCCGGCCGCACGGGATGCATTGAATCGACCGATGAGGAGGATCCACTCGTGAGCAGGACCGCAGCCGACCATATGCTCGAACGACTCTCCGAATGGGGAGTACGCCGCATCTTCGGCTTCCCCGGCGACGGCATCAACGGCATTATGGGCGCGCTCGACCGCGCCAGCGAGTGCTTCGAGTTCGTTCAGGTGCGTCACGAGGAGATGGCAGCGTTCATGGCCTGCGCGCACGCCAAGTTCACCTCCGGGGTGGGCGTGTGCCTGGCGACGTCGGGTCCCGGCGCCATCCACCTGCTCAATGGCCTCTACGACGCCAAGATGGATCACCAGCCGGTGGTGGCGATCGTCGGACAGCAGGCGCGCACCGCGCTGGGCGGCAGCTACCAGCAGGAGGTGGATCTCGGCTGCCTGTTCAAGGATGTGGCGCACGAGTACGTGCAGCAGATCGACACGCCCGCGCAGGTCCGGCACGTGATCGATCGCGCGCTGCGCACGGCCCTGGATCAGCGCACCGTCACCTGCATCATCGTGCCCAACGACGTCCAGGAGCTGGCCGCCGAGGAGCCGGCGCGTGCGCACGGCACCGTGCATTCGGGCCTCGGCTACACGCGCCCGGTCATCGCGCCCGCCGAGGAGGACCTGCGCCGCGCCGCGGAGGTCCTCAACGCCGGCGAGAAGGTCGCGATGCTGATCGGCGCCGGCGCCTTCGGTGCGGCCGACGAGGTGGTAGAGGTGGCCGAGCGGCTCGGCGCGGGGGTGGCGAAGGCGCTGCTCGGCAAGGCCGTCATCCCGGACGACCTGCCCTTCGTGACCGGCGCCATCGGGCTGCTCGGCACGCGACCGAGCTGGGACCTGATGATGCACTGCGACACGCTGCTGATGGTGGGCTCGAGCTTCCCGTACTCGGAGTTCCTGCCGCCCGAGGGCCAGGCCCGGGGCGTGCAGATCGACATCGATGGGCGGATGATCAACATCCGCTACCCGATGGAGGTGGGATTGGTCGGCGACGCCGCCGCCACCCTGCGGGCGTTACTGCCGAGGCTCCAGCCCCGGAAGGACCGCTCCTGGCGCCAGACGATCGAGAAGGGCGTCGCCGAGTGGTGGCAGCTGCTCGGCGACCGGGCCATGGCGTCGGCGAAGCCGCTCAACCCGCAACGCGTGTTCCTGGAGCTCTCGGACCGGCTGCCCGACGGCTGCATCCTCACCTCCGACTCGGGCAGCGCGGCCAACTGGTTCGCGCGCAACCTGAAGCTGCGCCGCGGCATGATGGCCTCCCTCTCGGGCAACCTCGCCACCATGGTGCCCGGCGTGCCCTATGCGATCGCCGCCAAGTTCGCCCATCCCGAGCGCTCGGTGGTCGCGCTGGTCGGCGACGGCGCCATGCAGATGCTCGGCATCAACGAGCTGATCACCATCAAAAAGTACTGGCAGCGCTGGAAGGACCCGCGGCTGGTCGTGCTGGTGCTGCACAACAACGATTTGAACCAGGTGACCTGGGAGATGCGGGCGATGGAGGGCAACCCCAAGTATGAGGCCTCCCAGACTCTGCCCGACTTCCCCTACGCCCGCTACGCGCAGCTGCTGGGCCTCCGGGGCATCTGCGTGGACGACCCCGAGCAGGTGGGCGCGGCCTGGGACGAGGCGCTCTCCGCGGACCGTCCCTGCGTGCTCGAGGCGATCACCGACCCTGAGGTGCCGCCGCTGCCGCCGCATATCAGCCTCGAGCAGGCGCGCAACTTCGCGTCGGCCGTGGCCAAGGGCGACCCGAACGCCCGCAGCATGATCTGGCAGTCGATCAAGGAGGCGATCGGTGGGCACATGCCGGGCCGGGGAGACTGAGCCGTGGCCTCGGCCCCCGTCGAGCGCGTGGAGGCAGCGGCCTATCGCATCCCCACCGACGCCCCCGAGTCCGACGGCACGCTCGCCTGGGACGCCACGACCCTGGTCACCGTCGAGGTCACCGGCGGCGGCGAGACCGGCTTCGGCTACAGCTACGCCGAGGCCGCCGCGGCACGACTGGTCCGCGACGTGCTCGCGCCCCGGATCGAGGGTCGCGACGCCCTGGCGATCCCCAGCGCCTGGCTGGCGATGCGCGCCGCCCTGCGCAACGCCGGCCGCCCCGGAGTCGGCGCCATGGCGCTCTCCGCCGTCGACGCGGCGCTCTGGGACCTGAAGGGGCGGCTGCTCGGGCTGCCGCTCGCCGCCCTGCTCGGCGCCGCCCACGACGCCGTGCCCGTCTACGGCAGCGGCGGCTTCACCTCCTACAGCGAGGAGCAGCTCTGCGCGCAGCTCGCCGGCTGGACCGCGCAGGGGATCCCGAGCGTCAAGATGAAGGTCGGCCGCCATCCGGACCGGGACCGCGCCCGGGTGCGGGCGGCGCG
>CAZZFT010000158.1:8849-11769 GCA_964653555.1 uncultured Spirochaetales bacterium
AGATGAAGGTCGGCCGCCATCCGGACCGGGACCGCGCCCGGGTGCGGGCGGCGCGCCGCGCCGTGGGCGACGGCGTGGCGCTGATGGTCGACGCCAACGGCGCCTACGACCGCAAGCAGGCGCTCGCCTTCGCCGCCGCGTACGCCGAGCTCGGCGTGGTGTGGCTCGAGGAGCCGGTCTCCTCCGACGACGTGGAGGGGCTGCGGCTGCTGCGCGACCGCGGCCCGGCGGGCCTCCAGATCACGGCTGGCGAGTACGGCTTCGATCCCCAGGACTTTCGCCGCTGGCTCGCCGCCGGGGCGGTGGACGTCCTGCAGGCAGACGCCACCCGCTGCGGCGGACCCAGCGGCTTCCTCGTGGTGTCGGCGCTCTGCGAAGCCTTCGGCATCCCGCTGTCGGCGCACTGCGCCCCCTCGCTGCACGCGCCGCTCGGCTGCGTTGCGCTTCGTTTCCAGCACCTGGAGTGGTTCCACGACCACGTCCGCATCGAGCAGATGCTCTTCGACGGCGCGCTCGAGCCGGTCCAGGGCCGGCTGCACCCGGACCCGGCCCGTCCGGGACTCGGCTTCACCTTCAAGCGCAAGGACGCGGAGCTCTTCGCCCTGTGAGACGAACCCCGCGAAGGAGCCCACGATGACCGCGCCCGCCTCCCCGGCCCCGGAACGGCCCTCCCCTCCGGCCGTCAACGCAGTGGCGCTGGCGCGCGACCTGGAAGCGGCGATCGAGGGCGAGGTGCGTTTCGACGTCGGTAGCCGTGCCCTCTACAGCACCGACGCCTCCAACTACCGGCAGGTCCCGATCGGCGTCGTGGTGCCCCGGAGCATCGACGACGTGGTGGCGACGGTGGCCGCCTGCCGACGCCACGGCGCTCCGACCACCTCCCGGGGCGGGGGCACGAGCCTGGCGGGACAGACCTGCAACGTGGCCGTGGTGATCGACTTCTCAAAGTACCTGAACCGTGTGCTCGAGATCGATCGGGAACGGCGTCTGGCCCGCGTGCAGCCGGGCACCAATCTCGACGTGCTGCGCCACCAGGCGGCGGAGCACGGGCTCACCTTCGGCCCGGATCCTGCCACGCACGACCGCAACACCCTGGGCGGCATGATCGGCAACAACTCCTGCGGCGTGCACTCGGTGATGGCCCAGCTCTACGGGCCCGGCCCGCTCACCCGCCACAGCGTGGCCTCGCTCGAGGTGCTCACCTACGACGGCGCCCGCTTCCGCGTCGGCGCCACGACGGACGCAGAGATCGACGGGATCGTGCGCGCGGGCGGCCGCCAGGGCGAGATCTACGCACGTCTGCGGGCGCTGCGCGACCGCGTCGCCGAGCGGGTGCGCACGCGCTACCCCGACATCCCGCGCCGCGTCTCCGGCTACAACCTCGACGCGCTGCTGGCCGAGAACGGCTTCGACGTGGCCCAGGCCCTGGTGGGTACCGAAGGCACCTGCGTCACCGTGCTCGAGGCCAGCGTGCGGCTGATCCCCGAGCGGCCCGCCCGAGCGCTGCTGGTGCTCGGCTACCCGAGCGTCTACGAGGCCGGCGACCACGTGGCGACGATCATGGAGTCCCGCCCGGTCGGCCTGGAGGGCATCGACGACAAGCTGATCGGCTACATGGAGCGGAAGGGGCTCCATCAGGAGGACCTCGGCTACCTGCCCGATGGGCGCGGCTGGCTGCTGGTCGAGTTCGGCGGCGACACCCGCGACGAAGCCGACGCCCAGGCCCGCCGCCTGATGGCGCGCCTCGAGCGCGACAAGCAGCCGCCCTCGATGAAGCTCTACGACGACGCCGAGCAGGAGGGCCGGCTATGGGAGGTGCGCGAGTCCGGCCTCGGCGCCACCGCCCATGTGCCCGGCGAGCACGACACCCATCCCGGCTGGGAGGACGCCGCGGTGCCGCCGGCGAAGGTCGGTCCCTACCTGCGGAGCTTCCGGGAGCTGCTGGGGCGCTACGGATACGACTGTGCGCTCTACGGTCACTTCGGCCAGGGCTGCATCCACTGCCGCATCGACTTCGAGCTGCGCACCCGCGAGGGCGTGGCCCGCTACCGCGCCTTCCTCGAGGAGGCCGCCGACCTGGTGGTCGGCTTCGGCGGCTCGCTCTCCGGCGAGCACGGCGACGGCCAGGCCCGGGCGTCGCTGCTCGGGCGCATGTACGGCGACGACCTGGTCGAGGCCTTCCGGGAGTTCAAGGCGATCTGGGATCCCGAGGGCGGCATGAATCCGGGCAAGGTGGTCGACGCCTGGAGCCCGGAACAGAACCTGCGCATGGGGCCCGAGTGGGCGCCCCGGACGCCCGCCACCCACTTCGCCTACACCAAGGACGGCGGCAGCTTCGCCCGGGCCGCCGCCCGCTGCGTGGGCGTCGGCCTGTGCCGCCGGGACGGCGGCGGGGTCATGTGTCCGAGCTACATGGCCACCCGGGAGGAGCAGCACTCGACGCGGGGACGCGCCCGGCTGCTCTTCGAGCTGATGTCCGGGGACGTGCTCTCCCGGAGCTGGCGCGACGACCACGTGGCCGAGGCACTCGACCTCTGCCTCGCTTGCAAGGGCTGCAAGAACGACTGCCCGGTGGAGGTCGACATGGCCACCTACAAGGCCGAGTTCCTCTCCCACCATTACGCCAGACGGTTGCGGCCGCGTACGGCCTACGCCATGGGGCTCATCTACTGGTGGGCACGGGCGGCCTCGAAGATGCCGCGGCTCGTCAACTTCGTGACTCGTACCGAGCCGCTGGCGACGCTCTTCAAGCGGGCGGGCGGAATCGCGCCCGGGCGCCGAGTGCCGGCCTTCGCCCGCGAGCCCTTCACCCGCTGGATGGCGCGCCGCGACGCCGCGCCGCGCCCGGATGCGGCGCACCGGGTGCTGCTCTGGCCCGACACCTTCAACAACTACCTCCACCCCGACGTCGCTCGGGCCG
>CAZZFT010000159.1:0-11700 GCA_964653555.1 uncultured Spirochaetales bacterium
CGCTCGGTCCACGGACTCCAGACCGAGCCGGCGTCGTAGATCACGTAGCGGCTCGCCGCGTCGCGCTCTCCGAGCCAGCGAACCAGTCGGATGCCCGCCGCCTCCTCGTCGCGCGCGTCGGCGATCCCCGTGCGATCGAGCGCCCGCTCGACCCCGGCGCGGTCCACCACCTCCGTCGCGTCGAAGCGGCGCAGCTCCGAGGCGAGCTGCGCGATCAGGGCGCTCAGGTCGGTACCCGGACGCGCCGGAACGACGGCGAGGGACACCCCGTGCGCCGCGCCCGCCGACGGGTCCGAGCGGCGCCGCAGCCGCTCGACGACGAATCCCGCGATCGTCCGCAAGGCCTGGGGATGGCGCTCGGTGAGGGCGTCGAACACCTCGCGGGAGAGCCGCGCGAGCTGGGAGTCGCGCACGGCGTAGACCGAGGCCGAACGCACGTCGGCGCGGATCAACGCCATCTCTCCCACGGTCTCGCCGGCGCCCACCGCGTTCAACACCTGCTCGGTCTCGCCCGCGCCGGCGACGGCGCACAGCCGACCGCTGATCACGAGGTACGCGGCATCACCGGGATCGCCCTCGCGGAACAGCGCCTCGCCGCCCCGCAAGGCCACCCATTCGACCCCTGCCGCGAACTCCTCGAGGCCCTGCCGAGCGAGCCCCGGGAACAGGCGCGAGAGGTGGATGGCCAGCTGCAGCGAGCGCTCGCCGGCGCCCAGCCACTCCGCGAAGCGCGTCAGCGCCTCGGGATCCGCGGCGAGCAGCGCGTCCACCGCCTCCGGAGGGATGCGCACCAGCTCGCTGGCGGGTGCTGCACGCAGCGCGACGTCGCGCACCAGATGCGCGCCTCCGGCCAGGACCGCCCGGGGGCCGAGGCTGGCGATGCAGCGGCCGTCGTCGCGCAGCGTCACGTCCAGGGAGCCCGACCGCACGGCCAGCGCGCCGCCCTCGGGCGGCGCGGCGACGGGGGCGGCGGAAGCCACCGATTCGAGCGCGGCGCGATCGGCCAGGGCCTCGGCCCCCGCGCCGCTCACGCCCAGCTCGCGCAGCGCCGCCCGCACGTCGGCCTGGCTCAATCCGCCGCCTCCCTGCCCGCCCCGGCGCGCTTCTCCGCCATCCGCCACCAGCCCTCGAGGATGACGCCCATCGCGTCCGCGAACTGCTGGAAGCGCTTCTCGTCCTCGGCGTCGAAGCAGGCGCCGTCCTCGCGGTTCAGCAGCTGGGCCACGGCGAACACCTCTCCGTTGGCGTCCTGGAGCGGCACGGCGAGCACCGAGCGGGTGCGGAAGCCCGTCGCGCGATCGACGTCGCTGTGAAAGTCCGGGTCCGCGTAGGCGTCGGCGACGCGCTCGACCCGGCCGCTGCGCGCGACGCGCCCCGCGATGCCACGCGCGAGGGGCATGCGGACCTCGACCGGCACCCCGCCCTCCTCCTGGGCCACGTGCAGCCACAGCTCCTGACGCGCGCGGTCGACCAGGAACAGCGAGGATCGCTCGGCCCGGCACAGTCGACCGATCTTGTAGGAGAACGCGAAGAGGGCCTGGTCGAGCATGCCCCCGAAGGCCTCGTTGTTGGACATCGCGACCCCGTCGACGAAGCGCTTCGCCTCCGCGGTCACCTGGTCGAGCAGGTCGCCGAACTCGGCGTCCGAGAGCGCGTCGACGCGCCGGCGCAGGTCGTCCCGGCGCAGGTTGCGCGCCAGGAGCTCCATCATGTGTCGGTTGCTGGCGAGCACCGCGTCCTGGAAGGACTGGAGCTTCCCGTCCTCGAGGTGCACGATCCGGTCCGCGACGTCGAGGATCCGGTTATCGTGGGTGACGAGCAGCACCGGCACTCCCTGCTCGCGCGCGAGCACCTGGATCCGGTCGACGACGTCGCGGCCCGACTGCTTGTCGAGCGAGGCGGTCGGCTCGTCGGCGAGCACGATGCGCGGCTCGGCGGCCAGCGCCCGGGCGATCGCGACGCGCTGGCGCTGTCCGCCCGAGAGCTGGCTCGGGTGATGGTCGATGCGCTGGCCGAGACCGACGATCTCGAGCATCTCGACGGCGCGCCGGCGGATCTCGCCCGGACTGCCGCCGTGCAGGTGCAGCGCCATCTCCACGTTCTGGCGCGCGCTGAGCGCCTCGATCAGGTTGTGGGACTGGAAGATGTAGCCGATCTGCTGGCGCACCGACTCGAGGGTGGCCGCCTTCGCCTGGCGCAGCTCCTGACCGAGCACGCGCAGCGACCCCTCCTGGGCCGAGCGCAGCGCTCCCACGAGCGTGAGCAGGGTCGTCTTCCCCGATCCCGAGGGCCCCGTGACGATCACGATCTCTCCGGCCTCGATCCGCGTCGTGACGTCGAACAGGATCTGCTTGCGCAGGTCTCCGGAGCCGTAGTAGTGGGAGAGCCCCTCGACGGCGATCGGCGCCCCGTCCATCAGAAGACGTCCGCCGGATCGAGTGCCCGCACCTTGCGCAACGCGAGCATTCCCGAGAGCGCGCACATCGCGACGGTGAGCACGAGCACCGTCACGCCGCGCTCGAAGTCGAGCACCATCGGCAGCCGGGTGGCCTTCCCCACCACCCGGTACAGCCACAGGCAGATCAGCGCCCCGGGCGCGAAGCCGAGCACCGCCAGGATCACAGCCTGCTGGATCACGACGCCCGAGACGAAGCGGTTCGAGTAGCCCATCGCCTTCAGCGTCGCGTACTCGGGCAGGTGGTCCGACACGTCGGCGAACAGGATCTGGTAGACGATGATCGCGCCGACGACGAAGCCGATCACGGCGCCGAAGGTGAACACGGTGCCGATCGGGGTCGCCCCCAACCAGTAGCCCTTCTCGCGCGCGATCCACTCGGGGCGGGTCAGCACCAGGACGTCGTCGGGCAGCACCTCGCGGATCGCATCGCGCACGGCGATCGCATCGGCGCCCGGCTGGAGCGTCACCAGGCCGATGTCGATCTGGTGGCGCGCCCGATTCGGGAACAGGCGCAGGAAGTTGTCCTCGCTCGTCAGCAGGCCCCCGTCGATGCCGAAGGAGGTGCCGACCTCGAACAGGCCCGTCACCTCGATGCGCCGATCGTTCACCTCGGTGACGACGTGGCGACCCGCGCGCAGCTCCTCGGCGACCGGTCCGTACTCCGGCCGCGACAGTGCGTCGAAGAGCAGCGCGTCCCGGCGCCGCACCTGGGGCTGGCTCTCGTGCACGCCGGCCGCGTCGAGCGCCTCGTCCGTCGGATCGACGCCGAGGGCGAACACGTTGCGCGTGCTGTGGTCGAAGGGGCTCTTCCAGACCGCCATCCCCGCGTAGACCGGGCTCACCCCCGCGACTCCCGGCACCCCTCGGGCCTGGTAGAGCCGTCGGTTCGAGAACGGGACGGCGCGACCGATGTAGAGCGTGTCCACCGAGACGATCGCGATGTCGTAGTGGAGCTTCTGGAGGTAGCGCACCGAGCTGTCGAGCAGCGAGGTGCGGAAGCCGAGCTGCATCAGGATCAGGATCACCGCGAAGGCGATGCCGGCGATCGCCACCAGCAGCCGCACCTTCTGGTGTTTGAGCTGCATCCAGCCGAGCGCGATCGCCATCCCCTCGCTCCGCCCGGATCAGGGCTCGATCTCGACTTCCACCTGCAGGTTGGTGAGCGCCGCCGCGGGCTCGCTCTCGTCGAGGCGCACCTCGACCTCGACGACCCGCGCGTCCTTGCGCGCGGCCGGATCCGTGCCCAGCGCGTCCTGCTTGGCGACCTTGAGGTTCACCCACTCGACGGTTCCCTCGAGCGTCCGCGGCAGTGCCGGGCTGGCGACGCGAGCGCGCTGGCCCGCGCGGAGACGGCCGACGTCGTCCTCGTAGACCTCGGCGATCGCGAACATGTGGTCGGTCTTGCCGAGCTCGACGATCCCGTTCTCTCCCACGCGCTCGCCCTCACGGGCGTGGACCTTCAGCACGCGACCGTCGATCGGCGAGCGGACGTGGGCGCGGTCGCGCTCCGCGCGGGCGTGGGCGAGCTCGGCCGCGACCACCTGCACGCGCATCTCGCGCTCCTCGCGCAGCGAGTCCGACACCACCTGGCTGGTGTTGAGCTCGAGATTGCGGCTGAGCTCGCTCTTCGCGTTGGCGAGCTCGGCGCGCAGCCGCGCGATGTCCGCCTCGAGCATCGGCACCGTGTCGAGCAGCGCGATCACGTCGCCTTTGTGCACGGCGTCGCCGTCGTCGACGCGCAGCTCGGCGATCACCGCCCCGACGCCCGAGGGCCCGGCGACCTCGAAGATCCCGTCTTCCGGCTCCAGGCGGCCCAGCGCCGTGATCGACCGCTCGGGCGCAGGCGCGGTCGAGACCGGCGCGCTGGCCTGGGAGCTCAAGCCGTCGAAGCACGCGGCCATCCCGATGGAGAGCGCGCCGGCGGCGAGGGCGAGTCCGTCGCGCACCGCAGGCCTACGGACCGCTTGCGACATCCGGGGTCTCCCGGTCGAAGGCGGCGGCTGCGCCGACTCCGACCTGCTCGAGCAGGGAGGCGCGTTCCGCGCGCAGCGACGCATCCGCGGGAGCGGCGGCGATCGCGCTCGAGAGGTCCGCGATTGCGTCGTACCAGACCCCGTTGCGGGCGAGCGCGCGGTAGGCGGGGCCAGGCCCGGCAAGCGCCTGCGCGAGCTCGGACGTCACGGGGCGAAGCTCCAGTGCTCCCCCCGCCACGACGTCCGCGTCGCGCGCGTCCGGATCGAGGACGAGCGACACCGACCAGTCGTAGGTGGTCCCCTCCTTCAGGGTCACGCCGAGCGAGGCGAGATCCACCAGATGGACGCCCGCGCGGTGAGGTCCCGGCAGCGGCGCCTCCACGAGCGGCTCGACGCCCGTGTCCTCGATCACGGTCACCACGATCGGCGCGTCGGTGTCGCCCGACAGGTACCAGGCGAGCGTCGGCTGGGCGCGCGTCGTGATGCCGACGTGGTCGGGAGCGAGCACGGCGATCCGGGGCGCATCGGCGCGACCGCGCGTCCCCCCTCCGGTCCGCACCCCCGGCGCGCCGCGGCTCGGCGGGACGTAGACGGTGGTCTGAGCGTCCTCGCGCTGCTCTCCGCGCGATCGGGACTCCTGACTCTCGACCGTTGCACCGTCGGCGTCGCGCGTCATGTCGGCGCGGGCCGCGACACCGACGAGTGCGAGCAGCGAGCCCAGGATCGCGGTCTGGACGGCGCTTCCCGCGAAGTGACGTGTTCTTCTCATCTCTCCGACTCTCCTCACCATCCTACACCCGCCGCGGGGACCTTCTCCGCGTGGATTTCGGAAATCCGGATCCGAGCTCCCGCTGGCCGAGAGGAGCCCTGCCTGGCGCTCGGAGGGCGCCCCCCCGCGCCTCCGCCGCCCACCTGCAAGCCCCAGCCGGAGCTGGGGAATCGCTTGGAGCGCCGCGCGCCCGGACGACACCCCGGCGCCGACGGCGCCGGGCGCGCCGCGGAGCCGGGG
Organism: uncultured Spirochaetales bacterium; assembly: GCA_964653555.1. Taxonomy (GTDB): domain Bacteria; phylum Myxococcota_A; class UBA9160; order UBA9160; family SMWR01; genus JAHEJV01. The sequence goes on from CAZZFT010000159.1 coordinate 5,441, forward strand.
CCACGGCCCCGCGGCGCTAGATCGGCACCTGCCACAGCGTCAGGCTGAAGAGCGTTACAACCGTGAGTGTCATCAGCACGAGCCACCCGAAGATCTCCTCCATCGTCGACATCGTCTCTCCTCCCGCTGGCGTTCGCGCCAGCCATGGAAGGAGTCGGCCGGAGGCGCGAGATCGGATCACGCCCTCGGCCCGCGGCTCAGTGCGTCGGAGCCGTGAGTCCGGCCGCCACCGTGCCGAGCCCCGCCTGCTCGAGCAGCGCCACCTGCTGGGCGCGAGCGCGGGTCGACTCGGGATGGTCCTGGGCGATGCGGGTGAGCGCGGCGAAAGCGTCGATCCAGTAGCCCTGCTCGGCGAGCACATGGGCGCGACGCGCCGCACCGGCCTCCTCCAGGCGACGCTCGAGGTCGGCCGTCGCAGGCTCGTAGCGGATCGCCGTTCCCGACACGAAGTCGAGATCGCGGTGCTGCGCGTCGGGGACCAGCGTCGCGTACCACGCGTAGGTCGCGCCGGCGGAGAGCGCCACGCCGCGCCCGTCGAGAGGCAGCGCGTGCAGGCCCGCCGCAACGGGCGCCTCGAAGCGCAGCTCGAGCAGCGGCTCGACGGCGTCCTCGGCGATCAGGGTCAGCTCCACGGGCACCGCACTCGGCTCGGAGAGATACCAGTAGAGCGTGGGCGTCGGGCTCAGCGTGGCGCCGCCGCGATCCGGAGCGAGCGGGCGCAGCGCCGGAAGATCGCCGATCGACCCGCGGATCGCGGTGCCGGTGGCGAGCGGCGCGGCGGCCACCGTGAAGCGCTCTCGGTAGTGGGGCGGCTGTTCGGGCAGCAGCGCCGCGAGGTCCACGGCTTCCGGAGCGGGAGGCGCGAGGTCCGGCGCGGGAAGGCGCGGCGCCGGAGGCGTCTCGGCGATCCGCGCGCCCCCCGCCCGCTCCGGCGACGCCCGCTCGGCGACGACGGGCGCCGGAGCCGGCTCGGGCGCGGGCGGAGCGGCCGGCGCGGGCTCGCGGGCCAGCTCCCGCGCTCCCGGCTCGGCACCCGGACCCGGCGCCGGCGGAGTGACGACCGGCTCCTCCTGAGCGATCGGCGGTGGAGCGCCGGGGCTGGCGGCGCCCTGCCAGAGGCGCCACATGGCGATGCCCGCCGGGATCGCGACCAGGACCGCCACCGCCAGGGCGAAGGCGGGCCGGCGCAGCGGGATCAGGGCGGCGGCCAGGCGATCGATCCAGCCCGGCGGCTCCTCGGCCGCGAATCGCCGCGCCGCCGGCGCGCCCAGCGCCGCGAAGTCGAAGCCGCGCAGCACGGCCAGCTCGCTGCGGCACGGGGCGCACCCGGCCAGGTGGGCCTCGACGGCCCGGCGCCGCGCCTCGGGCAGGCGCACGGGGTCGGCGGCGACGGCGAGCAGCTCGTCCTCGGCGACGTGCGCGGACTCCTCGGCGACGGAGGCCTCCAGGACGGAATGCAGCTGCGCCCAGGCCGCCACGGCCCGGGAGCAGTCGGGGCAGACGGGGTAGTGGGCACGGAACCCGCGCCACTCCGGCGCGTGGCGATCGGCCGCGAAGGCGGCGAGATCGATCTCGGCGGAGCGCCGGCAGCTCATCCGCAAGCTCCTCGGGTGCGCTCGGCGCAGTGCGGGGTGGCTCTCATCCACTGAGGGAGTCGGCTCCGGTGCGCAAATCGGATCACGGATACCCCTCATCCGACCCGAGCACCTCCCGCAGGGCGCGGAGTCCGTCCCGCAGGTGCCGCTTGAGGCTCCCCAGAGGAATCCCGGTCGCGACGGCGGCCTCCTCGTAGGTCTGGCCGCGCACGTGAACCGCCTGAACGACCTCCCGCTGCACCGCGGGGAGTGCCTCGAGAGCCCTGCGCACGTCGCGAACTCGCGCCCCGTCGGAGAGCTCCGCCGCGGGCTCGAGGCCTCCCTCCACGACGTCCTCCCAGGCCAGGATCTCGTCCTCCGCCAGGCGCAGGTGGCGCTTGAGCCGGTCGCAGAACTTGAAGCGCGCCGTCGTGCGCAGGTAGCCGAACGCGGCGTCGCGCTCCCGCAGCGTGCCATCGCGCACCGCCGTCGCCGCGGCGAGCAGCACCTCTTGGATCAGGTCGTCCCACTCGTCGCGGAAGTCGTAGGCATTCCAGCGCGCCAGGAAGGAGTTGACCAGGCGGGTGAGCGCGAAGAGTGCGGCGCGGTCGCCCTCGAGCAGGCGCTCCAGAACGGCGGCCCAGTCCTCCGACCCCCGACCCATGCGCGATGCACTGTACACCGATCTGCGGTGCGCACGCGCCTTCTTTCACAGCTCGCGCAGGGCCTCCGCCAGGCGGGCCACGCCCTCGCCAATCGAGCGCTCGTCGAGAGCCCCGTAGCCGAGGATCACGCCTGCACGCGGGAGCGGCTCGGCGTAGAAGGGGGACACCGGGTGGATCCCGACGTCGCGCCGCGCCGCGCGCTCGCGCAGCTCGCGCAGCGCAGCGGGCCGGACGTCGCGCAGCCACGCCACCACGTGCAGGCCAGCGTTCGCGCCGACCACCTCGACCGCGTCGCCGAGCTCGCGCGCCAGGGCGGCGAGCAGCGCGGCCCGGCGCGCCGCGTTGCGGACGCGCGCGCGCCGCAGGTGGCGCTCGAAGGCGCCCTCGGCGATGAAGTCGGCCAGCACGCGCTGCTCGAGATGGGCGGTGCCCGTGTCGGCGAAGACCTTCGCGGCGAGGAAGGCGTCGCGCAGCACCCCGGGCACGATCAGGTAGCCGATGCGCAGCGCGGGGAACATCACCTTCGAGACCGTGCCCGCGTAGAGCACGCGCCCGTCGCGGTCGAGCGCCTGGAGCGACTCGAGGGGACGCCCGTCGTAGCGGAACTCCCCGTCGTAGTCGTCTTCGAACACGAAGGCGCGCGCGCGCGCCGCCCAGTCGAGCAGGGCCAGACGGCGCGCCAACGACAGCACGCCGCCGAGCGGGAACTGGTGCGAAGGAGTGACGCACACCAGCCGCGCGTCCTCGCCGGCGAGCGATTCGACGCGCATCCCCTGCCCGTCCACCGGCACGCCCTGCACCACCGCGCCGGCGATCGCCAGCGCGTTGCGAAAGCCCGGGTAGCCCGGCTCCTCCACCGCCACCGGCGCGCCCGGATCGACGAGCACGCGCGCGGTCAGGTCGATCGCCTGCTGCGTGCCGTAGACGACGAGCACGTCCTCGGCTGCGCACACCACCCCGCGCGCGCGGGTGAGGTAGTCGGCGAGGGCTTCGCGCAGCTCGGGCGCGCCGCCGGGGGAGCTGTAAGAGAGATGGCGCTCACTGGCGCGGCGTGCGCGGCGCGCCAGCAGCCGACACCAGGTGGCGTGGGGGAAGTCGTCGTAGGCCGGCTCGCCGTAGCGGAAGTCGTAGCGCGGAGCGGGACGCCGGCGGCCCCAGGAGGCACCGCGCGCGAAGCGCTGGGCGGCGCGCTCGCCGTAGGCCGAGAGAGCGGGCGGCTCCGGGGCCCGCTCGTCGTCGCGCCGCGCGGGACGCAGCGACCGGGCAGGTGCGTCGGGCGGCGCCTCGACGACGAAGGTGCCGGCCCCGCGCCTCGTCACGGCATAGCCCTCGGCCACCAGCTGCTCGTAGGCCTGGAGGACCGTGTTGCGCGCGAGCTTCGCCTCGCCTGCGAGCACACGGGTCGAGGGGAGGCGGGAGCCGGGGGAGAGGCGCCCGTCGAGGATCGCCGCGCGCAGGGCGCGATAGACCTGGCGGTAGAGCGATCCCTCGCCGTCGAGCTGGAGCCACACGGTGCACAGCTTTCCCGAACTGGCTCCAGGAATCCACGCGAGGGTGGCTCTTTCGAGGAGCCAGCGCCGGCCGGATCCTGTGCGGCCACGCGCCCCACGGAGAATCCATGAAGCTCTACTCGGGACCGCTGAGCCTGTTCACCGCCAAGGTGCGGATCGCCCTCGACGAGAAGCACCTGCCCTACGAGCGGGTCGAGGTCGGCTGGAGCCTGTCCGACCGCTATCTCCCCCATCACCCCGACGTCGTCGCCCACAACCCGAAGCGGCAGGTCCCCGTGCTCGTGGACGGCGACGCGGTGGTCTACGACTCGACCGTCGTCCTCGAGTACCTCGAGGATCGCTACCCGCAGCCGCCGCTGTACCCGCGCGACGCGGAGTCCCGCGCGCGCTGCCGCCAGCTCGAGGCGGCGGCCGACGAGATCCTGTTCCCGCCGATCTGGGACCTGATCGAGGGCATCTTCTACGCGGCCACCGATGTCGGGAACGCCGCCGAGCGGGTGTCGGCGGCGCGCGCGGAGCTCGCGCGCCAGTACCCGCAGCTCGACAAGGAGCTCGCCGGACGCGAGTACCTGTGCGACGCCTACAGCGTCGCGGACATCGGGACCTTCGTGATGGCGAACGCCGCGGCGACCCTCGGCTCGCTCCCCGACGACCGCCTCACCCACCTGCGCGCCTGGCTCGCGCGCACGCGCGCTCGACCGGCCGTGCGCCGCGAGGTGGAGGCCATGGCGGCCTGCGCGGCCGAGGTCATCGGCGCGGCGCCGGCGAGGGCGTAGCTCGGCGCGCCAGCAGCTAATCTCGCGGCCGCACCGCAGACCCGCACCCCGGGATCGCTTGGAGTGAACGCCGCGATGGATCGATTTGCCGTGACCGCAATTCTCTTGGGACTGCTCGTCGGCTGTGGCACCCGGTCCGAGTCCGACCCGGTGCGGATCCTGGAAGCGGCCAACACGGCGACCCAGAACGTGAGCTCCGTCCTCTACCAGGCGGAGCTCTCCTTGACGGGCAACTCTCCGAGCGTACCCCGGGATCTCCACGGAACCGTGACGGCCGAACGCGCCGCGACGAACGGCCCGGGCTCGGCCTCCCCCGGGTCGAGCGAGGCCGGACCCCGGCAGCGGATCGACGCCCGGTTCACGTCCCTGCGATCGGGAAGCGAAGTCCACATGCTCGTCGCCAGCGACGGTCGGATCGCGACCGTGATCGACTACAGCGGCGAACGGTTCAGGCGCGGGGAACCATCGGTCATGGGGCAGTGGATGTGGAGGGTCCAGGCGCTCTACGTGCCGGAGTTCGTCGCTTCCGAGCCCTTCCGCGAAGAGCTGAAGGGACGGTCGCTATCCTACGAAGGCGTGGAGAAGGTCGGCGACGTGGAGTGCGACGTGGTGCGCGTGGAGTACGACCTGAAGGACGCGCGTCCCACGCGCTGGTACTTCGGCCGGAAGGACTCGCTCCCGCGCCGCGTCGATCGCATCCTCGCCGACGGAGAGGTCTACTCGGTGGCGATCACCCGGCTGGAGCCGGACCCGGCCATCGACGAAGAGACGTTCCGACCGTCACCTCCCGAGGGCTTCGAGGATCGGACGCCGAGCAAGCAGCGCTAGACGAAGGGCCTCGGCATGTCGCATCGGGGCTCCTCGCTCGAGCCGAGGCGTGATTCTTCGGACTCCGGGCGTTTCCCTGCTGCGGATGGGGGCGCGGTCGGCTCCAGCCGCCTCCTCATGAGAATCGAGACGATGCGCACGAGGTCGCGGCGGGGCCTTGCGCGCGGTTTCATTCGCCCCCATCGTACCGGCGCGCGGTCGATCCACGTCCGTTCGGGGAGCTTGGAACCGGAGGAAGTGATACCCGAGATCCGGAGACCTTCGCTTCTGGTCCCTGCTGCGTGGGTCACCGCAATCGGAAACTGCGCCAGGTTCTGCCGAGAATGTCCGGCTGGTCGGGCGGCGCTGTGCACGTCGGCGCCTTCGCAAGGCACCAGGACCTGCACCACAGCGTGTTGACTGCCGCCCGTAGAGCGGTGAGGGGAAGTGGTATGTACAGGAAGTTCGCGATAGCGGTCGCGCTGGCCGCTGGGCTGGCGCTCGCGGGCGCGGCGTCCGCGCAGCAGGTCACCGGCACCCTGGGGTCGCCCAGCGCGACGACGTCCATCAGCGGCAAGCAGCTCCCGCCGCCCGACCCCAAGTTCGGCGGCGTGATCAAGGACGATGCCCTGCAGTCGAAGCCCTGGTGGCCGCCGCGCGTCGTGCCGCCGAAAGGCGCGCCCAACGTGCTGCTGATCATCACCGACGACGCCGGCTTCGGGGTACCGAGCACCTTCGGCGGCGTGATCCCTACGCCGACGATGGACCGCATCGCGAGCGAAGGGCTGCGCTACAACCGCGTCTTCTCCACGGCGCTGTGCTCGCCGACGCGGGCGGCTCTCATCACCGGGCGCAATCACCACTCGGCCGGCTTCGGGGTGATCTCCGAGCAGTCGACGGGCTTCCCCGGCTACAACAGCATCATCG
>CAZZFT010000160.1:0-1279 GCA_964653555.1 uncultured Spirochaetales bacterium
GGTCGAGCTCGCCCTCGGTGGCCACGCGCGCGATGTGCTCGCGCACGCTCTCGAGAGCCCGCATGTCCGCGTCCACAGACAGCCCGTCGAGTGCCTCGGTCAGGCGGCGCCGCGCGTTGGCGTTGGCGAGGGTGGCGAGCATGCGACCCTTCTCACGCGAGAGGCTGCGAATCTCCTCGCGGAAGCGCACCAGATTGTTCTTCGCGTCGTCCGCCTCGCGCCGCAGGCTCTCCAGCTCACGCTCGGCGCGCTCGAGATCCTCCAGCAGGCGCTGCTTGTTCTCGATCAGGGTGAGGGAGAGGTCGTCCTGGCCGCGCCGGATCGCGCCCTTCGCATCGTCGTGCAGCCGCGCGATCTCGACGCGCCGCTCGTGGATCTCGCCCTGGAGCTTGTTGCGCATGTACAGGATGCCGGCAACGGCCTCCTTGAGGTCGCGGTACTGGTGCGTGCGGTCCTCGATCGCCTGCTCGTAGACGGCGGCCGGGTTTCGGCGCTCGCTGCGCCGGAGCCAGCCGCCGAAGGTGGTTCGGACGAGGTGCGCGCAGCGCGCGACGAGTCCGCGGGGTCGTTCGATCGTCATCGTGTTCATGGCTTCTCCTTCACGAGTCCGCACCGGGATTGCGACGCCAGTCTTCCGAGCGCAGCCCCAGCTCGCGGATCTTCTGTTGCAGGCTCTGTCGCACCATGCCGACCGCCTCGGCGGCACGAGAGATGTTGCCGTCGTGGGCGCGCAGGGCGTCGAGCAGGAAGGCGCGCTCGAAGCTACGGGCGGCGCGTCGCTTCGCCTCGGCGAAGCGCAGGCCCTCCGCCCCGGTGTCGGGGGACGGCGGCGCGTTCGCGGGGGCGCCGTCGAGACGCAGGTCGGACTCGCCGATCACCGGGCCGCCCGTCAGCACCGCGGCCTGCTCGACGACGTTGCGCAGCTCGCGCACGTTGCCCGGCCACGGGTGATGGGCGAGGGCCGCGAGCGCTCCCTCGGAGAGGCGCTGCTTCTCGCGGCCCAGGCGCTCGTTCACCTGCTCGAGGAAACGCAGCGCGAGAGCCGGCACGTCCTGGCTGCGATCGCGCAGCGGCGGCAGCCAGGTCTCGATCACCTTGAGCCGGTAGTAGAGATCCTCGCGAAAGCGCCCGGCGGCCACCTCCTCCTCGAGCGGGCGGTGCGTCGCGGCGATCACGCGGACGTCCACTTCGATCGGCTTCGTGCCGCCGACGCGCTCGAAGGAGCGTTCCTGGAGGACGCGCAGCACCTTCGCCTGGGTCTCGCGCGCCATGTCGCCGA
>CAZZFT010000160.1:1289-11696 GCA_964653555.1 uncultured Spirochaetales bacterium
AAACGGCCCAGGCGGCGGGCGTCGGCTCCGGTGAAGGCGCCCTTCTCGTGACCGAAGAGCTCACTCTCCACTAGCTCGGCGCTGATCGCAGCGCAGTTCACGGCCACGAAGGGTCGGCTCTTGCGATGGCTGCGGTGGTGCAGCGCCTGGGCCACCAGCTCCTTGCCGGTGCCACTCTCGCCCCGCACCAGAACGGTGAGGTCGGTCTCGGCGACCTTCTGGATCGTCTCGAACACGCGCTGCATCGCGGGGCCCGAGCCGATCAGGCTTCCGAAGCCATACTCGCGCTCCACGCGCTCGAGCAGCAGCCGGTTCTCGCGTGCGAGCCGGGTGCGCTCGAGCGCACGCTGCACGACGAGGCGGATCTCGTCGTTGTCGAAGGGCTTGGGGACGTAGTCTTCGGCGCCGCCCTTCATCGCCTCGACGGCGATCTTCTCCGATCCGTGCGCCGTGATCATCACGACCGCCGTCTCGGGTCGCAGCCGCTTCGCCACCGTCAGCACGTCGAGGCCCGACGGGCCGCGGCCCAGGGCCAGGTCGGTGAGCACGAGGTCGAAGGGCGAGCCGCTCTCGAGCCGCGCGATCGCTTCGGCGCCGTCGCCGGCGACGGAGACGTCGTGGCCGGCGCGGCCGAGCAGGCCCGCGAGCGCGATCTGGATCGCGCGCTCGTCCTCGACGACCAGGATCCGGGGCTTCATTCCCGCGCGCCCCCCCGCCGCTTCGGCAGGGTCACGACGAACTCCGCGCCGCCCCAGGCACTCGTGTCCGCCTCGATCGTTCCGCCGTGCGCCTCGACGAGCTTGCGCGTGATGGCGAGGCCGAGCCCGTTGCCGCCCTGCTTCGACGTGTAGAAGGGGCTCCACATCCGGGCGAGGGTCTCGGCGTCGAAGCCGGGGCCGTCGTCGGCGATCCGCAGCCACACCTCGTTGCCCGCCAGGTTCTCGCCGAGGGCGACGTCGATGCGCCCCGGTCGGGTGTCGCTGGCGTCGAGCGCCTCGACGGCGTTTCCGATCAGGTTGATCACCACCCGCCGCAGCTGCTCGGCGTCGCCCTCGACCACCAGGTCGCCGCGGATCTCCTGGTGGAGCGCGATTCCGCTGCGCGCCAGGCGCTCGCGGAAGGTTTCGAGGGCGGACTCCACCACCTCGGCTGGGCGCACCATCCCGACGCGCATCGGCTCGTCGCGCGCGAAGCGCAGCAGGTGCGAGACCGAGCGCTCCACCCGAGCCAGCTCGGCGAGGGCGATGCGCGCGTATTCCACGTTCTCGGCGGCGCCCGGGTCTTCCCTCATCTGCTGCACCAGGCTCTTCGCCGCCGTGATCGGGTTGCGGATCTCGTGTGCCACCTGCGCCGAGAGATCCTCGAGGGAGCGCGCGTGCTCGTTCTCGAGCTGGCGGCGCTCCTCGGACAGGTGGCCGTGTACGTGCCGCTCGATCTCGGCGTCGAGGAAGCGCTCGCGCAGGCGCGGCTCGACGGCCAGGGCGTAGAGCCGGCGCAGGTGGCGCGGCCCCCAGATCAGCAGTGCGACGATGCCGAGTGGCCAGGCGAAGGTCAGCAGCAGGATGGCGATCAGGCCGAACTTGAGCGCGTCGCCGGTGTACGCCGCCTTCCGCTCGGCGGCGAGGCGCGCGTCGTGGAGCGCGCGCTCCTCCGCGCTCATCGCGTCGAGCTCGATGTCGCTGGACCCGGCGTCGCGCCGTCGCGAGCGGCGGCGCCGCGACGCGGACCGCCGGGGAGCGGGCTCCCCGTCCCAGCGGGCGCCGCCTCCGTGCATCCCGAAGATCTCGGCGTGGCAGCCGGCAACCGGTTCGCGCTCTTCGAAGTGCATCGTCGCAGATCTCCTCACGTCGGCGGCGCCTTGGGGACGGTGACGGTGAACTCGGCGCCCCCACCGGGGCGGGACGCCACCTCGATCGACCCGCCGTGGGCCTCCACCACCTTCCGGGAGATCGCCAGACCGAGGCCGGTGCCGGCGCTCTTCGAGGTGAAGAACGGGCTCCAGATCTTGGGGAGAGCCTCGGCCTCGATTCCCGGGCCGTTGTCGTGCACGCGAATCCAGCACTCCGTACCGGCGAGGTTCTCCCCGGCGAGCACCTCCAGCGTCGGCTCCGCCGGGCTGCTCTCGGCGAGCGCGTCGAGGGCGTTGTTCACCAGGTTGATCAGGACGCGCCGCAGCTTCTCGGCGTCCGCGCGCAGCGTCGCGTCGCTGCCGATCTCGCGCACCAGGCGGACGCGCTGCGCCGCCAGGCGCTCGCTGCAGCTCGCCAGGGCGCTCTCGACCAGCGATGCCAGCCGCACCTCGCCCAGACGGAGATCCTCCTCGCGCGCGTAGCGCAGCAGGTGCGCTACCGAGCGCTCGACCCGGTCGAGCTCGTCGAGGGCGAGCTTCGCGTAGGCGACGTTCTCGGCGGAGCTCGGATCCTCGTCCATCTGCTGCACCAGGCTGCGCGCGGCGGTGATCGGATTGCGGATCTCGTGGGCCACCTGGGCGGACAGTTCTTCGAGCGAGCGGACGTGCTTGTCCGAGAGCGAGCGGCGCTCGCGGGGCGCGCCGGCGGCGACCTGGCGCGCCACCTCGCGCTCGAGCAGGCGCCGGCGCATCTCCGGCGCCCCGACGGCGAAGAAGTAGTGGCAGGCGAGGCCGATCCCCCAGGCGAGCGCGACCAGCAGCCCCACCCGCCGCGTCGCGAAGATCAGCAAGACACAGACCGAGACGTAGGCGATGGCGTGGGCGGTGAAGCCGATCCGCCGGTTCACGCGGCGCCGGGCCTCGCGATAGGCCTGCTCCTCGGGGGTGCGCGGGCGGCGCCGGCGCTCGTCGGCGGGGTCGTCCAGGTCGGCGTCGTCGCGGCGGTGTCGGGACACGGCGTCTCCCCGGCCTCGCTGGGGCCCGGTGCAGCGGGCGGGCGCCGGGCGGTCAGCCCGGCGGGCAGTATGGGCGGGGCGCATTCGGAATCCCACGTCGGCCATCGCCCGCTCCCCAGAGCAAGGCCCGTGCCCGAGCCCAAACCCTCACAGAATCAGTGACTTGCGCCCGAGCCGCGGGTACGGGGTGCAGCGCGCGGGCTGCACTGCGCCGCCCGCAGGTGCAGTCCGGGGGCTGCGCCTGCCGGCGCCCCGGCACGGATCCGACGCGGCGCCGGGGAGCGCTATCGTCGGGCGCCCCGCGCCCGGGACGCCGCACGGGAGAGTTCCGCCCTTGTCGCTCGAGACCGTCGTCGTGGTCGGCGGATCCCTGGCCGGGCTCCGCACCGTCGAGGCCCTGCGCCGTCGGGGCTTCGCGGGACGCCTGGTGCTGGTCGGCGAGGAGCCGGAGCGGCCCTACGATCGACCGCCGCTCTCGAAGGAGCTCCTGCGCGGAGACCGCGAGCCCGACCAGATCCGTCTCAGCAAGCCCGAGGCCTTCGAGAAGCTCGAGCTGGATCTGCGCCTCGGCGTGCGCGCGACGGCGCTCGATCCCGGCGCCCGACGCGTGACCCTGGCCGACGGCGAGGCGCTCTCCTACGACGGGCTGGTGATCGCGACCGGCGCGGCCGCGCGCCCGCTGCCCGGGGCGCCGCCGCGCGCGGGGCTGTTCACGCTGCGCACGCTGGCCGATGCGCTGGCGCTGCGCGCCGAGCTCGCGCGCTCGCCGCGCGTCGCGGTGGTGGGCGCCGGCTTCATCGGCGCCGAGGTAGCCGCGACCTGCCGCCGGCGTGGGCTGGAGGTGACGCTCGTCGAGCCGCTTGCGACGCCGATGGCGCGAGTGCTCGCGCCCGCGATCGGCGAGGTGTGCGCCGGCGCCCACCGCGACGAGGGCGTGGATCTGCGGCTCGGGGTCGGCGTCGCGGAGGTGATCGGCGGCGAGCGCGTCGAGGGTCTGCGCCTGTCCGACGGCAGCCGGGTGCCGGCCGACGTGGTGGTGGTGGGGATCGGCGCGATGCCCGCCACGGACTGGCTCGCGTCGTCGGGCCTCGAGATCGACGACGGCGTCGTGTGTGACGCCACCTGTGCCACGCGCGCGCCGGATGTGGTGGCCGTCGGTGACGTCGCGCGCTGGCACCACGAGGGCTACGGCGAGCACGTGCGCATCGAGCACTGGACCAACGCGGTCGAGCAGGCCGACGCCGCCGCGGCGCGCCTGCTCGGCGGCGAGAGCCACTGCGAGCCCTTCACCCCGATCCCCTTCGTGTGGTCCGACCAGTACGACCTCAAGATCCAGGCGGCGGGCCGGATCGCCCCCGACGACGAGGTGTTCATCGCCCACGGTTCGCTCGCGGAGCGGCGCTTCGTCGCGCTCTTCGGCCGCGGCGGCCGCCTGCGCGGCGCGCTGGCGATCAACCGAGTGCGCCCGCTGATGGGCTACCGGCGCATGATGCGCGAGGGGGCGTCCTTCGAGGACGCCGTGGCCGCGGCGTCGGCGGAGGCGTGACGGCCGCGCCTCAGGATCCCGTGTCCGCCACGCGCTCCAGGTAGCGCCTCACCACCGCGACGACGCCGCGCTCGAGCGCCTCCTCCGGCGTCAGGAATGCGGCCCACACCACCTCGCGTCGGTCGACGCGGAAATCGGGCTCGGCGTCGCAGTGCAGCTCGAAGACGTGTGCGTGGTCCTCGGCGTGGCCGGAGCGGGTCACGATCTCGCCGTGGTAGGCGAGGCGCTCCTCGGCGACGTCGATGCCCGCCTCCTCGCGGAGCTCGCGGGCCGCGGCCGCGCGCGGTGTCTCGCGGCGCTTCAGCCCACCCGCCGGAAGCGACAGGTAGCGGCGGTACGAGTTGCGGATCACGAGCAGCCTCGCGCCATGCCACACGGCCACGTAGGAGCCGACGATCACCGGCCTCCGCAGGAACCACCATCCCAGCTGGAGCCGGTAGGCCGTTCGCATAGCAGTGCGCCACAGCGCATCTGCCGCGCTCAAGCGCCACCGATCTGGCGGTAGAGCCAGGGCAGGCTCTCGTCCATGCGGTAGTCGATCCCGGAGTGGGTGTCCGGGAACTCGACGTAGCGGTGGGCGATGCCGTGCTGGTTCAGGCGGTCGTGGAGGATGCGCGCGCCGAAGTGCAGGTGATGGGGATCGGCGCTGCCGCAGTCGAGGAAGATGCCCTCCAGCGACCCGAGGTTGCGCCGGCATGAGGCGCGCTCCACCAGGTGGATCGGATCGTGGGCGCGCCAGCGCCGCCAGCGCTGCTCGTCCACCACCGCCGTGCGCACGTCCATCGGCAGCCGGAAGCCGAGGGGAGCGGTCGGGTCGGGATCGTAGAAGGCCGCCATCGCCAGGAACATCAGCGCATTTGCGTCCTCCATGCCTAGCTTGCGCTTCGCGTAGAAGGCGCGCAGGAAGCGCTCGGGCTTCCCGCCGTGACGCGCGAGAGTGTTGCAGACGCGGGGGATCTCGTTCCGGTAGCAGAGGTCGAAGTACATGTCGCCCGAGTGGCAGGCGATCGCGCCCCAGTGCGCGGCGTGTCGCATGCCGTGGACGATGGCCCCGTAGCCGCCGGAGGATTTGCCGAAGAGGGCGCGGTGGCGCGGATCGCCGAAGGTCCGGTAGCGCTGCTCCACGGCCGGGACGACCTCGCGGTAGAGGTAGGCGGCATAGCGGCCCACGGCCGGCGAGTCGATGTACTGGTTGCCGCCGAGGCGCGTCCAGCAGTCGGGAAACACCGCGATCACCGGGCCCATCCGGCCCGCGCGCACCAGGCGCTCGAGGCGCTGCGGGACGTTGTCCTCGAACGCCTTCCAGCCGACGTGGGCGGCACCCGTCCCCAGGAAGCCCACCAGATCGACGAAGAGCGGGAAGCGCCGCTGTCGCTGGCGGTCGTACTCGGGCGGCAGGTACACGGTCACGTCGCGCCGGTGGGGGTCGCCGAGGGGGTTCGCGCGCAGCAGCCTCGAGGTGAGCGGAAAGCGCTCGATCCGACCGCGCAGCGGCGTCGCCAGCCGTTGCATTCAGCCTCCCGCGGCGAGCCTATCGCGGGGCGGAGGGCGGCGCCCTGCGATCGGTGCCGCAGGGCCGGTGACGGCGCGCGGTGAGGCGCGCGAGTCAGGCCGCCTCCGTCTAAGACCACGGAGCCCCCGCTCGTGGTCGAGGCCCACACCCGACGGAGGCGGCCTGTATCACCCGCTCGCGGGCCGCGATGCCTGAAATCGCGGTCCGCGAGCGGTTCTCTTCCAGGTGCCCGGGAGCGGCCAGCGCCGCTTCACCGTTGGTCCGCTCTCAGCCCCCACACGCCGACTCTCGGGCACGGGCAGTCTTCCACGGCTCTCACGGCGCGGATGTGATCGATGTCACGAGAGGCGGGCTCCGACGGCACCGCCAGAACGCCGTTCGTCGCGACACCGCGCCCTGCCCGCGGGAGCTCCCGAGCAAGGGGCGCCTGCGGTCGGCCGACGCCTCGAGGTCGTTGGTGAATGGATGGCACAGTGCGGCCCTTGCCGCGTTTCTGGCGCGCCCGGCACGACTCGAACGTGCGACCTTCAGGTCCGCAACCTGACGCTCTATCCAACTGAGCTACGGGCGCTGGCAGAAGCGAGGCCGGATCGTAGCGGCGTCGCGCGACCCCCGCACAGCCCGAATCCGGGCTCGGGGTTTCCTACCATCGCGGCGCATGGCCGCTTCCCACGTCGATCCCCCGGAGGCGAGTGCCGGCTCGATCGCCAGGGGGCTCGTCTGGGCGGCTCTGGCCGCCGGGCTGGTCGAGGGGACGGTCTGGGCGGTGGCAGGGCGGCTGCCCGCGAGCCAGTGGGGAACGCTTCTCGGCGTCGCCTCGCTCGCGTTCCCGATCGCCGTGCTGCCCCCGGTAGGGCTCGCGCTGCTGGCTCTGGCCGGCCTTGCCCGGGTGCCCGGCTGGCGTCCGCTCCGGCGCCCCGGTCCGCGCGCCGTCGCCGCCTTCGTGTTCTTCGCGCTGGCGCTGCCACTCGGGCTGACGTGGAACGCGCGCCATCCCGGCTTCGCGCTCACCCCCACCTATCTCCTGCCCTACGCCGCGGTCGCGGCGGCGAGCGCGCTGGCGGCGTCTGCGGCGGGGTGGCTCGCCCACCGCCGCCTCGGCCGGCGCGCGGCCGGCGGGCTGCGCGGGCTCCGGGTCGCCGTCGCGATCGCGCTGCTGGTGTGCGCCGCGCAGGCGACGTGGGCCCGCCTCGGCGTCTCCTCCGCCCCGCCGCCGCCCCGCGTCGGACCGGACCGGAGGCCCGACGTGGTGCTGATCAGCGTCGACACACTGCGCCGCGACCGGCTGGGCAGCTACGGCTATGCCAAGACCACCGACCCCGAGATTCAGCGCGCCTTCGCTGACGGCCTGCTGTTCCGCGACGCCGTCAGCCTGGTGTCGCTCACGCGTCCGAGCCACGCCTCGATGCTGACGGGCCGACACCCGCTCGAGCTCGGGATGCGCTGGAACGAACGGCCGCTCCCGGAAGACGTCCCCACCCTGGCCGAGATCCTGCGCCAGAACGGCTACACGACCGCCGGCTTCGTGTCGGGCTATCCGCTCGAGGCCGCCGGGTCCCGGCTCGACCGCGGCTTCGATCACTACTCGGACGCCTTCAACCTGTTCGGGCGGATCCATCCCGCCACCCAGCACCTGACGCTCCCGAACCTGCTGCGAGTCGCGGGAGTGCTCGACACCCGCCAGCGCCGCGCCGACGCCGTCACCGACGACGTGCTCGGCTGGCTCGCCTCCGCTCCCGACACGCCGCTGTTCCTGTTCGTGCACTACTACGATCCCCACACCCACTACCATCCGCCGCGCGAGTACGCGCGCGCGATGGGTCTGAGCGAGCGGGGTCCCTCCACGTCGCGCTGGCTCTTCTCGCGCGTCGAGTCCGGCGAGCGATCGGTGGCGCCCCAGGAGGCGCGCGACCTCGACGCGCTCTACGACGGTGAGGTGCGCTTCGCCGACGCCCAGCTGGGCCGGCTCTTCGACGCTCTTCGCCGCCGCGGCTCCTGGGACCGGACCGTGCTGCTGGTGACGGCCGATCACGGCGAGGTGATCCTCGAGCGTCTCGCCAGCGACGGCCGCGCGATGCTCCACTCGGAGTGGGTCGACGAGGAGGAGATCCGCGTTCCCTTCCTGCTGCGAGGGCCGGGAGTGCCCGCCGGCGCGCGCAGCGACGTTTCGGTGGCCACCTACGACGTACTCCCGACGCTGCTGGGACGGCTCGGGATCGCGCCGCCACCGGGCGTCACGGGCCGCGACCTGCTGGCCGGCGACGCCGCGTCGCTGGCGCAGCGGCCGGTGGTGACCGTCAACTCGCCCCGCAACGGCCGCGGCCCGACGCTGGTGACGGCGCGCGCCGAGGGCTTCCGCTACACGCGAGAGCTCGAGACCGGCCGCGAGTGGATCGCCGCCGTGGAGGGGGTCGACGCCGCGCCGGCCGGCCTCACGCCCGAGCTGCTCGCGAGGCTACGCGAGGCGGTGTCGGGCCTGAGCGTGCCCGGCGAGCGGGCCCCGCTCGACCCGGAGGTCGAGGCCAACCTGCGCGCGCTCGGCTACGCAGAGTGAGGCCTTCGGGGCCACCCGGCGCCCGCGGCTCAGAAGTCGAGCGTCAGGCTCCCTCCGTCCGTCACCTGACAGCGGCCGGTCCCGCCGTCGAGCAGACCCCCCTCCGGATCCTTGAGGGTCAGCTGACAGCGCATGGCGTGGCCGCGGTCGCCCCGGAGCGTGGCGAGGACCTTGCCCGTGTAGAAGTGCGCGAACTCGCCGACCGAGACGCCCTCCTGGGTCCAGTCGCCATCCGCATCGTGCTTCCACAGCTGCCATTCCGGTCCGGACCAGCCGACCGACATGGCGGTGACGAGGTCTCCCTTCGTGGACTGCTGGATTCGCAGGTAGTCGCCTTCGAAGCGCTCGCCGCCCGAGCCGAGGGTCGTGTGCATCCTGCCCCGAACGGTGTCCCGGCCGAGGGATTCGAAGCTGAACGGAACCTCCTGCACTGCGCCCTCGGGTGGCTTCCAGCGGGCCGGGAGCATTCCGGTGCGCGGGCCCTTCGGCATGGGCTCCCCCGCCTCCCCGGATCCGCCGAAGCCGCACTCGTGGGCGAGATCCCGGTTGCGCTGCTGCGTCGACTCCAGGAGGCAGCGCGTCGCGCCGTCGCCCGGCTCGCACTCGTTGCTCTGGTCGGTCTGCCACGCGGCCTCGGCGGTCGCGAACTGCTCGCGAAGAAACGACGGGAGCGTCGCCTGGCAGCGCGCGACCTCGCTCTGGTGGCGGGTGCGCGCCGCCGCCAGGGCGCGCTGCTCGCAGGCGTCGCGCTCCGTCGGGGACAGAGTCGCCGAGCAATCGACCGCCCCGCGTGCCTCACGACCCGGAGCCGCCGCGGACGGGGTGGCACCGGCGCTCGGCGCGGGAATGCTGCGGTAGGGCGACTCGGCCAGCACGGCGCGCGCCGCGTCCGAGTCGATCCGCAGGAGCAGGGCCTTCAGCTCGGCGAGCGTCGCCGAACCGCACTGCCACCAGACGGTCGTCTTCAGCACCCCTTCGCGCTCGGGCTGGCGCTGGACGTTGAACAAGTAGAGCCGGCCGAGAGCGTGGGCGGCGGCGACGAAGTCGCCGCAGTTCCCGCTCATCGGGTCGGCCCGGCATAGGGTGTAGTCGTCGGCGATGGCGGGACACACCGCCTCGGGCGGCGGCGGCGAGTCGACGAACGGGTCCTGCTCGTCGGAAGCGGCCGGCGCCGCGAGCGCGGACAAGAGTGTGAGCCGAACGAAGGCCCGAAGGAGAGGGTGATGCATGGACCGAAATCTAGCGGTTGTCCGGGGGCGTCATCCCATCCGCGCCAGGGGGGACGTCTTCCGCGCCACCGGGTTCCGGTGCTCGGAAGCTCCGGTTCCAGGGGGGCACTCGGGGGCGGATCCCCGCGTTCCTGGGTCTCCGCTCCGCTGGCCGCGCGGCCCGGCTGGACATCTCCAGATGCGTCCTCACTCCCTCGACTCAGGGAATCTGCAGGATCTCGTCCCAACGATCGATCCCATCAGTCGACGCATCCGGACCGGATACCGCGTTGAACAACCTTCTCCAGAAACACCTTGTTGTTGATCCGTGACCCATGAAGAGCCGACATGGAACCGAGCGCACGATGACTGGCGAAGTCGATCACGCCGACGGTGCGGCGGTTCGATTCCCGCCGCCTCTGGTTCCCCTGCTCGCGCTGGCGCTTGGAGTCGCCGTGCATTCGCTCGTCTGGCCCCTCGGCCGGCCGATCGAGGGGATCGCGAGGTACGAAATCGGGGCCGTCCTCTTCCGCGCTCGGCTGCGCACCCATGGCTGCGGCCTCAGGCTCTTCCGACGTTCCGGGCAGGAGGGCGCCCTGGGAGAGCTCACCCGAGATCATCGCGACGGGCGCCTACGAGGTCACGCGGAACCCGATGTACGTGGGCCTGGACGGTATAGGGAGGTCAGCTCCTCGGAGAACAGCGACCATCGCTGCGTTCT
>CAZZFT010000161.1:0-11596 GCA_964653555.1 uncultured Spirochaetales bacterium
AGCAACTCGAGAATGCTCGGGACGAGTTGGCAGAGCTGGATGCAGCGAAGTCTAGGTTTACGGCAAACATTCACCATGAGTTGAGGACTCCGCTTACGCTGACGCTTGCGCCCGTGGAGGCGATGTTGAGTGGGGAGTTCGGTGAGCTCAACCCGACGCAGCGCAGTTATCTGGAGACGGTTCAGAGCAATGCGCTTCGGTTGCTGAAGCTGATCAATAATCTTCTGGATCTGGCCAAGATCGAGAGTGGCCAGCTGACCATCAAGCGGCAGCCGATCCAGCTCGGAAAGGTCGTCCGTCAGATCCTGATTGGGGCCGGGCCTCTCGGAGAGAGGAAAGGAGTTTCGCTGCGAGCTGACGGCCTCGAGACCCTTCCCAGGATCTATGCGGATCCGGACGCCTGTGAGAAGGTTCTGGTGAACTTGTTGGGCAATGCCCTCAAGTTCACAGATAGGGGCGGCGTGATCACGGTACGAGCGACGGCCGGGCGCGGGGGCGAGGTTCACCTCGTTGTCGCGGATACGGGAGTGGGAATCCCTCCGAAGCAGCTATCGCGGATCTTCGATCGCTTCGCGCAGGTCGACGGCTCGAGTACTCGTCGCCACGAAGGAACAGGGATTGGATTGTCCTTGGTGAAGGAGCTGGTGGAGCTGCACGGGGGAAGGATCTGGGCGGAGAGCGAGGGCGAAGGGCGGGGCACGGAGGTGCACGTTGTGCTGCCGTCTGGCGAGAGTGACGAGGATGCAACTGACGTCGTGGCCGAAGCGCTCGTTGGCGATGAGGTCGATGTAGACGGGAAGATGCGTAGCGCGATCGGTGGCATTGCTGCAGAGCTCCAGGAGGAGGAGTCGGCCCAAGGTGGATCTGGAGATCGCCTGAACCTCGTGGAGATGCGGAGGAACGTCGAGCGGTTCGAGGGAGAGCAGACTCGTGGGGCACGGCCCGATGTCCCGGAACACGGCGCCGATACTCCTGAGGTCCTAGTCGTTGAGGACAACGTGGACATGCGTCGGCTTCTCTACCACCTCGTGTCGCAGGAGTTTCGTGTGCGGGTCGCACGGAACGGCCGCGAGGGGCTCTCGGCGGTGCGAGACCGGCTTCCCGATCTGGTGCTGACTGACGTCATGATGCCGGAGATGTCCGGGACCGAGCTATGCGCCGCAATCAAGGGCGATCCGTCCCTTTCCGCAGTGCCCGTGGTACTGGTGACTTCGAAGGCGGAACGCGACATGAAGATCCAGGGTCTGGAGCGGGGCGCCGACGACTACGTGACCAAGCCGTTTCATCCCCGCGAGCTGATGGCGCGCGTTCGATCACTGGTGCGGCTGCGGCAAGTGCAACAGGAGTTGGCGATGCGCAACGCGCTTCTGGAGGGTGCGAACGAGGAGCTGCGCGAGACCATGGACGAGCTCAAGGAGGCCGGGGCTCAGCTCGTGCACGCCGAGCGACTCGCTGCAGTCGGTGAACTCGCGGCGGGTGTTGCTCACGAGATCAACAATCCGGTGAACTTCGCGATGAATGCCGCAAGGACGTTGCGGGCGACCGTGGATGACGTTCGCGAGGTCGCAATGCGTGTGGCGGAGATCGGGGCGGGTGAGGGGGTGGCGCTCGCCAGTCAGGTGCAGGAGCTGGAGGCCCTCCGAGAGCGGCTCGGGTTCGACGACAGCGCTGCCGCACTCGTAGAGCTCACGGACATCGTGATCGAGGGGCTCGAGCGGACCTCGGGGCTGGTGGGGGACCTTCGGGACTTCGCTGCGCCGGGTGGGCGGGAGCGGGGCGAGATGGATCTGATCAAGGGCCTGCGGACGACCCTGAGGCTGGTCGGGCACTCCTTCACCGCGGCTGGAGTGGACCTCGAGGCCGACCTCCCCGTGGGGCTTCCGCGAATCCGGGGGGACGCCCGCGCCCTCAATCAGGTTTTCCTCAATCTGCTCAAGAACGCAGCCGAATCATTCGAGACCCGGGGCGGACGGGTCCGCGTGGCCGCGAGCGTGGAGGGAAGCAGGTTGGCGGTGGAGATCCGCGACAACGGACCGGGAATGGCCGACGAAGTGCGAAGCCAGCTGTTCGAGCCGTTCTTCACCACGAAAGCGGGACGGGGGACCGGTCTCGGTCTCTCGATCAGCCGGCGGATCATCGACGCACACGGTGGCTCCCTCGAGATCGAGTCGAGTCCCGGAGCCGGTACCTGCGTGAGAGTCTCCCTTCCGACCGTCGAAGCCGAAAGATCCGATGCGTCCTGATCCCCAGATGCTTCGCGATCTGCGGGAGTACCCGATCCTCTACGTCGATGACGAGACCGAGAATCAGCGGATCTTCGAGCTCACGTTCCGTCGCGAGTTCGGAATCTACACTGCGAGCAGCGGGGAGGAAGGGCTCGAGATTCTCAACACGAAGCCGGTGGCGGTGGTCATCTCGGACCACCGCATGCCAGGTATGACCGGCACGGAGTTTCTCGCGAGAGCATCGGTCCTGGATCCGAAGACGATTCGCATCATGGTGACGGCCTACGGCGATGCGGCGACGTTGCAGGACGCGATCAACAACGGGTCGATCTACCGCTTCATTCCCAAGCCCTGGAATCCCGAAGATGTCCGAGCGACCCTGATTCGCGGCATCGAGGCGTATGCGCTCGAGAGGGAGCGGTCTCAGCTGTTGCACGAGCTGACCGTTTTGAATCAGGTATCCGCCGCGCTGACACGCGAGCTCGATCTGGAACGTCTGTTGGAGCTGATGGTGCGGACCCTGCGCCGGGACCTCAGCTACGACGGGGCCGGAGTACTCCTCTACAACGCGAAGACGCGTAGCCTCGAGTGGGCGCGCACTCGCACCGATCGCGACGACGTGGATCGTCGGATCGAGAAGATCCGGTTCGACCGAGAGAATGCGCGAGACTTCGTCGAGAGGCTCGAGAACGGTCATTCGCTGACGATGCGAGGCGACCAGGTGCTCGAGTATTCGAGCACGGTGCGAGCCTGGGTGACCGAGCTGGCTGCCGAGGAGATCCTCGTTGCCCCGCTCTACGGCAAGAGCGGCCTGCTTGGCGCGATCGCGGTGGATAATCGAAGCGGCGGGCACAGCTTCCGCGGGGATGACGTGGCAATGATCGAGGGTCTCGCCAGTCAGGCCTCCATCGCGGTGGAGAACGCCCGCCTGGTGGAAGACCTGCGCCGCTCCCGAGAGCAGGTTCGTCGCGCCGATCGGCTCGGTTCGTTGGGAACCCTCGCTGCCGGGCTCGCCCACGAGATCAACAATCCGCTCGTGGCGATCAATACCTTCCTGTCGATCGCTCCCGAGAAGAGACACGAGGACGACCCCGAGTTCTGGGGCTCGTATCACGCCCTGACCCTGCACGAGGTCGAGCGGATCCGCGACCTGGTGGCAACGATGCGACGACTCGGGCAAGGCGGAGGACGCTCGACACCGCGTGAGATCTTCGCTCCGAGCGAGGTGGTACAAGAGGTGGCGACCTTGCTGCGTCGGGAGGCCGAGCTGGGCCACGTCGAGCTGCGTCTCACGGTCGACCCTGCGACATCGAAGATCGAGGGGGTCCGCGATCAGATCCACCAGGTGGTGCTCAACCTGGTCCTAAACGCTTTGGCCGCGACGAGCGAGGAGGGATTCGTGGCACTCCGCGTGGGGCCCTCGATCGAAGGGAAGGGCGTCGAGATCGAGGTGTCCGACTCGGGGTCCGGGATCCCCGCGGAACACCTCGAGACGATCTTCGACCCGTTCTTCACCACGAAGAGCCCCGATGGCGGATCGGGACTCGGCCTGATGGTGTGCCACCGCATCGTCACGGAGCATGGGGGTACGATCGAGGTGCGGAGTGAGTCTCAGCGGGGCGCCTCATTCCTGGTTCGCCTGCCGCTCCGAAGCGACGCCGACGCGCCTTGACCCGGAGCCGGTGAGCTAGTATCCCCCCGCGTCCGTCGCGGCCACGCCTGCCGGCGTCCGCGTGATCGAGGAGTGATGCGACTGCGCTTCGCGCCGATCGCCTCCGCACTGGCGGTGGCTCTGCTGGTGGGACCGCTCGATGGTCGCTTCGCGTCGGCGGGCGCCCCGAGTCGGATCGTGATCCTGCCGATCGTCGTGCACAGCGCAGCGCCCGACGCGGACTACGTGAGCCGCGGACTCTCGGACATGATCTCCTCCCGGCTCGAGCAGACGGGACGAGTTCGGGTCGAGCGCGTCGAGGATCCCTCCGCTGCGACGACGCTGATCGGGACTGCCCTGCGAGAGGGGCGAGCGCGGCAGGGCGACTACGCGATCTACGGGGCCTTCACCCAGTTCGGAGACGGGGCGAGCCTGGACATCCACTGCATCCCGCTCGACGTGCGGGACGAAGCCGAGGCCGAGGCCGCCCGACGGATCTTCATCCAGAGCGGCACCGTCGGCGAGATCATCCCGAAGATCGACGCGATCGTGGACCGGATCGGCGACTGTGTGCACGAGGGGGGTGGCGACGCCAAGGCGACGGCGTCTGGCGGATCCGGCGCGGCGCCTGCCCGCCAGGACGGGGAGCGGCCTTCGGACGCCACGCTGCGCTCCCTCAACGAGCGCCTCGAGGCCCTCGAGCGAGCAGTGTTCGGCCCGGACTCCGCCGCCGCTGCGCGCGCCGCAGAGCCGCCGCCGCCCGAGTCGTAGCGGACCGGATTTCCCCTGGATCCGCGGCTAGCTGCGCTACGCTGGGCCCCCTCTTCGAGCCAGTCGGGCGGCCTCGCGGTCGTGTGGGCTCGTGCCTGGGGCGGTGTAGCTCAGTCGGTTAGAGCGGCGGCTTCATAAGCCGTAGGTCGCTGGTTCGAGTCCAGCCACCGCTACCACGCCGGGCCGCCAGGCGATTCCCCGGGATCCGAACCACCCGGCCGAACGTAGAAGAGCAGGGCTCACCGGGCGATCGCGCCATCCGGTAGCCCGAGACGCCGAGCCCTGGTGCGGCTCGGGTCCTTCACCGGGAAGTTCCGTGTCGGCTCTGCGTTGCGTTCTGGTTCTCGTTCTCACCGCTGTGATCCTACCGCTCTCGGCGGAGGCGACATTCCACCTGTGGGACATCACGGAGGTCGATTCGAACGCTGACGGCAGCGTCCAATACGTCGAGCTGTTCACGACGACGAACAACCAGGACGAGCTGATCGGTCACTTCCTGAAGTCCGGATCGACCCTCGCGAACTTCGTGTTTCCCACTGATCTCGACCCCGACGCCTCGGGGAACGGCAACAACGCGACGCCCAATCGCTACTTCCTCGTCGCCACTCCCGCCTCTGCGTCTCAGCCCGGCGCGGTGACGCCGGATTTCGTATTCGCCTCGCCCAATTTCCTCGACGCCGTCGCGGATAGTCTCGACTTCTCCGGCTGAGACACGATCGCGTGGACCGCCGGGGAGCTGCCCACGAACGGAGTCGACGCACTACACGAAGATTTCGGCGGTACCAACCGGCGCGTGGAGGTGAACTCCCCCACCAACTTCGCGGGCGAAGTGGGACTGCTTCCGGAGCCCAGCTCCTGGCTGACGCAGGCGATCGGAGCGGTGCTCCTGGCCGCGTCGCCACGTCGCCGTCACCGCCGCTGATCGTCGACGCGACGCCCCGACTCCCGGGAAGTTCTGGATCGCATCGGTTTCGCTAGCGTGGTATCCGGTTGGTTCCATCCGGGAGGTTCACGATGTCCATCCATGCCACGCGAGCGGCCGTGTTGGGATGCGCGGCACTGTTGTCGGTGACCACGGGCGCCATGAGCTCGCCCGCTTTCGCACAAGGTCGGAGCGATCCGGACCAGACGGCGACCGACTACGGACGGGACCCCGTGGATCGCTATCGGGACGAGACCGGCATCGTCTCCCTTCGTACCGGACTGGGTTTCACCGCCGACCCGGACACCTTCCTCCTCGGCTTCGAAGGCGATTACGTGTTCTCGGACCCGTTTTCGACCGGAGTGCTGGTGCAGCTGGGCGTCGACGACGACCTCACGATGGTCTCTCCGGTCGCCTACCTGCGCTATCGCCTCGACCTCGGGCAGCTCTCCCCCAGCCTCGAGCGCGTGGAGCCCTACCTGCAGGGAGGACTGGGATTGACCTACTGGGACGTGGATCACATGGGCCACTTCCGCAACAAGGATGACACCGAGTTCCTCATGAACTTCGGCTTCGGTGTCGAGTATCGGCTCACGAATCACATCTCTGCCGGATCGCACATGCTGTTCAACGTCATTCCGAACGAGATCTTCGACGAGCGTTTCTACTTCTCCTGGGAGGTCGCCACGCTTCGCTATCGCTTCTGACGCGGCTGATCGTGT
Source organism: uncultured Spirochaetales bacterium (assembly GCA_964653555.1). Lineage (GTDB taxonomy): Bacteria > Myxococcota_A > UBA9160 > UBA9160 > SMWR01 > JAHEJV01. The sequence goes on from CAZZFT010000161.1 coordinate 6,292, forward strand.
TCCGACTGCAATTCATCCGTTGACGTTCTGGCTACGGATCGACGCGTCGAGCGGTTCAGGAGGTGTTTGCGGACCTTGCCCGTCTCCGTCCTGGGCAGGGAAGAGACGGACACGAAGTCGCGGGGGAGCTTGAAGCGCGCGAGGCGCTCGGCTCCCCAGCTGACCAGCGCGTCGACGTCGAGAGACGCGTCCTCGCGAAGCGCGACGAAGGCCCGCCCGATCTCTCCCCACTTGGGATCGGGGATGCCCACCACGGCGATCTCCGCCACCGCGGGGTGCCCCGCATAGACCGCCTCGACTTCGGCCGGGTAGACGTTCTCGCCGCCCGAGATGTACATGTCCCGCGCGCGACCCACGAGCGTGATGAAGCCCTCGTCGTCGCGAGTGGCCAGGTCGCCGGTGCGCAGCCACTCGCCGCGCAGGGTCTCCGCGGTCTCCTCGGGCCGGTTCCAGTAGCCGAGCATCGTGATCGGCCCGCGTACGACGATCTCCCCGGTCGTCCCGTCTGCCGCGTCCCGCCAGAGTTCGACGGGTGCCTCGAGGCTCTCGCGATCGACGACGCGGACTTCCGCGTGAAACACCGGGCGTCCCACGCTGCCCGCCTTGCGAAGCGCATCGGCGGCGTCCAGGCAGCACAGGATGGAGGTCTCCGTCTGCCCGAAGCCCTGTTTCAGCAGCAGACCGTGCGACTGGAAGGCGAGGATCTGCTCGACCGGTACGGCGGCTCCCGCTCCGAACAGGAAGCGAAGCTGGCCCGTATCGGGCCTCGGCCTGGCGATCTCGAGAGTCGCGAGCAGGGCCGCCAGCTGCGTCGGGACGGCACCCAGGAAGGTGGTGCCCAGCTCCTCGATGCGTCGCCAGCAGCGCGCGGCGTCGAAGCGCGGCTCGAGATGGACCGTACCGCCGGCATACAGGGTCGGGAGGGAGAGGATGGACAGGCCGAAGGAATGGAAGAGGGGCAGCACGACGAGAACGCGGTCGTCGCGGCGCAGGCCGAAGAAGAGCTGGGCATTGAGGCAGTTGTAGAGCGTCTTCCGGTGGGGAAGCAGCGCGCCCTTGGGCGCGCCGGTCGTGCCCGAGGTGTACATGAGGATCATCGGTTGATCCGGTGTCACTGGCTCGATCCGCTCGCGAGGCGCGAGGCGCGCGAGCGACGCCTCGTACGCCTCCGGGCAGGAGAGGAGATCGGGTGCGGAATCGAGATCGGTGGCGGCGGCCCGCGCCGTGTCGGCGAGGTGCTCCTCGTGAATCAGCAGTCTGGGAGCACAATCAACGAGAAGCTGCGCGATTTCGGGAGCCGTGAGGCGGGCATTGATCGGCACCGCGATCGCCCCGCAGCGGGCGGCGGCGAGAACGATCTCGAGATACGCAGTGCGATTGCCCAGCAGCACGGCCACGCGGTCCCCGACGCGGACTCCGTGATGCTCGAGCAGTGCGGCACAACGACCGGTTCGCTCGTGGAATGCCCGGTAGTCGAGGCTGCGATCGGAATCGACGACCGCGGTATGCTCCGGACCGATGCGCGCGCGGCGCAGCGTCCAGCTGCCCACGTTGTGGAGGGGAGACGGGTCGCCGGGCGAGCTCACGCGGCGGGTCATAGCAAACCGGAGGACACGCCGTGACTTCGCAAGCTGGAAGGAGAGAGCCGTGAATCTGCTCGGGCAGCCCGCGCATGTCGGACGCCACTGCGGTTCCAATGCCTACGAAGTGAGCAAGGACGTAGTCGATTTCTATGCCGATGCCCTCGACGACCGCCATCCCCTGCAGGCGGAGTACGCGCCGCCCCTGCTCTATCACTCGGAGTGCTACCGATTCGTCGGTGAGTGGTATCTGAAGAACCTGTTCGGGAATCTCCACGGGCGTCAAGACTGGTTCTCGTTCGCGCCGATTCCGGTCGGTTCCCAGGTTCGCACGCGCTCCACGATCGTCGACCGCTACCAGCGACGTGGCCGCGACTGGGTGGTGAACGAGACGGATGTCGTCCTGGATGCGACCGGAGAGCTGCTGGTTCGCGGTCAGACCCACCAGAGCTTCCTGCCGCCGAAGCGTGGTGCGGAGGATGCCGCCGCCGGCTTCGTCGTGGACGCGAGCAGCGCGAAGAAGAAGGCGCCGCCGCCCCCCTTTCCGACCGCCACCGGCATCGACCTGTCCTCCCTGATCAAGACCGTGGACGAGCGGCGCTGCTGGATGTTCTCGGGGCCCGGACGCAACTACCACAATGATCGCGAGCAGGCCCGGAAGCTCGGATTTCCGAACATCGTCGTGCAGGGAATGATGTCCACTTGCTTCGTGTCGCAGCTCATGCAGGACCACTTCGGCGAGGGTTGGCTGCGCGGTGGTCGGATGTCGGTGAAGCTCACGAACGTGCTGTGGGTCGACGAAACGGTGACCGTGCGGGGTCGAATCCGCGACGAGGTTCCGGAGGGAACACGCACCCGAGTGCGATGCGAGGTGTGGATCGACAAGGCCGACGACACCCGGATCCTGGTCGGAGCGGCGAGCGCGCTTCGCGACTGACGGCGCACCCGCGGCTCGGTCAGTCGTTGGCGCCCGCGACCTTGGCGATCTGGCCGGCTTTCACATTTGCCGCGTCGAACCGTTCCGCCGCTTCGGCCATGTGCTCCAGCAGGGAGTCGGCGTCGGGAGCGGGACTGCCGCGGGGGCGGAAGGGTCGGATCCGGGCCACGACGAAGTTGCGCAGGTACGGGCTGTCGAAGCCCCGACTCCGGAGCTCCTCGGCGATCGCGGCCACCCGGTCCTCGATCGCGAGCAGGCGCTCCGCGCGGGCGCCGCGGCGCGCCAGGGCCTCGGGCACCGGCAGGCCCAGGAACGCGTCGCTCGCCTTGAGCACCGGCGCATAGGCTCCACCGGCGAAGCGCGGCCGAGCCTCGTAGGCACACCCCAGCGTCACCAGAGAGCCGTCCTCCAGCTCGAGCGCGAAATCCTCCTCGCGCCGGGAGGGATCGAGATCCGCCAGGCCGCGCGCCATTCGCACGGCCTCGAGGGCGCGCTCCCTGGTGTTGTGCGCCTTCTCCGTGTTGAGGGCGAGGATGCGGTAGGCGAGGGCGGGGTCCGGTGAGACGAGCGCCGTCAGGCTGCGCGCTCCCAGTCGCCTCAGAGCCGTCAAGCGGTGGTAGCCGTTGGGCGTCCAGAAGGCGGTCTCTGCGCCCTCCGGGGCCGCGACGGCGATCACCGGGTCGAGATAGATCCCCACGGCGGAGATGACGCCCTCCAGGCGCTTGACGTGGACATCCGAGAGGTCGCGCTGGAACGGCGTGGGGGCGACCGTTTCCGTCGGGAGAGCGGCGAGGAGCAGCGGCCGGCCTCCCAGAGGGTCCCGGTAGCGCCCCAGGACGGCGCCTCCGATCGACTCCACCCGCGCTGCCAGAGCGACGAGCCCGAGGTCGTCGCTGCCAGCCTCCACCTCAGCGGGGGTGAGCCCCTGGGGCTCGGTCGTGCTCCGGCTCTTCTTGCCGTTCTTCTTTCCTGCCGCCAGGACCGGACCTCCCGCTCAGTGGGTGACCAGTGGGTGACGCGGGCCCGAAGCACGGCCACACTCGCTCTCGCGGCAGATCCACGCCGGCTACGGAGAGCGCCCATGCCTGGGCTGCACGAGGATAGAGAGCGAGGCCGGCGCGGGCGCCCCCGGCGCCCAGACCCGGTCCGACGCGTGGTGCGGGAGGTCGCGAGGGCAGCCGGGCGTCTGGATCTCCCCGGCCACACAGTGGTGGTGGCCGTGTCCGGGGGGCTCGACTCGACCGTCCTCGCGCACGTGCTCGTGGCGGGCGCGGTACGGGGCGGCTTCCGCGTCGCGATCGCCCACGTGCATCACGGGCTTCGAGGCGCCGAGGCCGATGCGGATCAGGCCTCCGTCGAGGCGCTCGCGGGGGATCTGGGCGTTCCCTTCGCCGCCGAGCGGATCGCACCGCAAGCGCTCCGGGAGGGCATTCCCAGCCGGCGCCGTCCCACGCTCCAGGAAGCTGCCCGGGAGCTCCGCTACGCGGCACTCGGACGTCTGGCGGCGGGCTGGGGTGCCGAGCGGATCGCCACCGCGCACCACGCGGACGACCAGGCGGAGACCGTTCTCCTGCGCCTGCTGCGCGGCAGCGGTCCCGACGGGCTCGGCGGGATCCCCGAGCGCTCGCGGGACGGCCGGATCGTTCGGCCCCTGCTTCGCGTTCCCCGATCCGAGCTCGCCTGCTACGCGCGGCAGGTCGGCCTGACCTGGCGCGAGGACAGCTCGAATGCCTCGGAACGGTACACGCGCAATCGCCTGCGACGGGGCTGGATTTCCGGCCTGGCCGCCGAATTCAACCCGCGATTGCTCAGGGCGCTCGCCGATCTGGCCGAAGCGCAAAGACGAGATTCCGAGTGGATCCGTGGGCGTGTCGAGCGGGAGGTGCGCGCGCGCTTCTCGGACGAGGGTTCATGGCTGCGCATCGACACGAAGGACTGGCAGATGCTTCCCGAGGCCCTCTCTCGACGCCTGGTCCGCGCCGCGCTGATCCGTGCCGGAGCCGGACGCCACGTCGAGCGCGTCCACCTGGAGCGGGTCCTGTCCTTCCTCGCGCGCCCTTCCCCCGGACAGCGCATCGAGCTGCCGGGTGGGCTCGAGGTGCGCTGGACGATGTCGGGTGCGCGGCTGGGTCCGCTGTCGCCCGGCTCCGCCGGCAGAGGCGAAGACGTCTGCTAAGCTGCACAGATAGAACGAGTTTTCGGCCGCGTCCCAATGATCCGTTCGAGGAACTGCTGAAGGAATCGCCCAACGAATCGATCGGGGAGTCGACACGGGGATCATCCCGGGGTTCGCCCCGGGAACCGACCGCAGAGTCATCGGCGGGTCGGGCCGTAGCGCCGGGTTGCTTCCTCCGTCCGAATTGCCCGCTTCGGGGACACGCTTGAACAATCAATACCGGAATATGGCGCTGTGGGTCGTCATCATCGTGATGGTGGTTCTGCTCGCCACGATGCTGAAGAACGGCCAGCAGGCCCCCCCGCCGCTCGCCTACAGCGACTTCCTCGGTCTCGTCGATCACGGTGAGATCGAATCCGTCGTCATCGAAGAGAACCTGATCAGCGGCAAGAAGACCGACGGCAGCGACTTCACCACCTACGCGCCGGCGATCACCGAGGGCCTGGTCGATCAGCTGCGCAGCAAGGTCGCCACCCTCGACGCCCGCCCGAAGCCCGAGGCGGGCTTCTGGCGCCAGATCCTGATCATGTGGTTCCCACTGCTGCTGATCATCGGATTGTGGATCTTCTTCATCCGCCAGATGCAGGCGGGCGGCGGCAAGGCGATGAGCTT
>CAZZFT010000162.1:0-11592 GCA_964653555.1 uncultured Spirochaetales bacterium
GCGGTGAACGAGGCGGGCATCCGCATGATCTCGACCACCGACCCGAACGAGGTGCTGCGGCTGGGCACCTCCTCGGCGGCGATGGTGCTGGAGGCGGACCACGCGGTGCTGCGCCTGCAGGACGAGGAAACGCGGCGCTTCGTGATCCGCTCCTACTTCGGCTCGGCCGACGGACCGCAGCAGGAGCGCCTGTTCCGCCTGGACAAGGACGTCTCGGTGGACGTGCTGAAGCGGCGCGCGCTGCGCGTCGAGCCCGACCTGCGCCGCGATCCGCACCTCGCCGCCCACGGCGCCGAGGTGCGCTCCTTCCTGGCGGCGCCGCTGCGCCGGCAGGGCCAGCTGGTCGGCACGCTCGCGCTCTACGACAAGATCGCCGCCGATCGCTTCTACACCGGCGCCTTCAGCGAGGAGGACGCGGAGCTCTTCGCCTCCTTCGTCTCCTACTTCGAGCGAGCGATCGCGAACGCGCTCTTCTACGAGAAGGCCCGGCGCTTCCGCAACTTCGACGAGGATACGGGGCTGCCCAACGCCGCCTACCTGGCCCAGCGCGTCCGCGAGGAGATCGCCCGCGTCGGACCGCGCGAGGGCGGCTTCGCCATCGCCGTGGCGCGGATCGAGAACTTCGCCGAGCTCGACCGCGCGGCCGACCCGGTGAAGACGAGCCGCGTGGTGCAGCGCGTGGTGGAGGGGCTGCGCCGGAACGCTCGCGAGTTCGACGTCGTGACGCGCTGCGAGAACGCCGAGTTCGCGTTGCTCCTGCCCGACCCGGGCCACGACCCGGCGCAGCGGGTCCTGGACCTGGCCCGCGCCGTCTCCGAGGACGTGACCCAGGACGAGTCGCTGAACGCGCCCGTGCGCGTCGCCCTCTCCTTCGGCTACGCCATCCATCCCAAGGACGGCCACGACGCCGACAGCCTGCTCGCCCGCGCCCGCGACCCGCGCATCCACATGGTGTAGCGGTCCGGGCGCGTCCGGCCTCGCGCGGCGGCGAGCCAGGCCTAGAGCAGCGACGCGAGCGGGGTGTGGGGCATGCCGAGCGACTCGGCGACCCCCGGATGCACCAGCTTTCCGCGCCAGATGTTGCTGCCCTGGGCCAACGCCTCGTCGCCGGCGACCGCCGCCCGGGCGCCCTCGGCGGCCAGGCGCTCCACGTAGTGCAGCGTCGTGTTGGTGAGGGCGAACGTCGAGGTACGCGGCACGGCGCCCGGCATGTTCGACACGCCGTAGTGGATCACGTCGTGGACGACATAGGTGGGTTCCGTGTGCGTGGTGGGGCGTATCGTCTCGACGCAGCCGCCCTGGTCGACCGCCACGTCGGCGATCACGCTGCCCGCCTCCATGGCGCTCACCATCGCGTCGGTGACGAGCGTGGGCGCCCGGCGCCCGGCCACGTACACGGCGCCGATCACCAGGTCGCTCGTCACCACCGAGCGCTCGATGTTGGCGCGGTTCGCGAACAGCGTGTTGAGCTCGCCGCGGAAGATGTCGTAGAGATACGTGAGACGCTTCAGGTCGATGTCGAGGACGTCCACCTCGGCACCGAGCGCGTGAGCCACGCGCACCGCGTTGATGCCCACGATCCCACCGCCGATCACCGTCACCCGGCCGCGCATCACACCCGGGACGCCGCCCAGCAGGATCCCCTTCCCGCCCCGGTCCTTCTGGAGCAGCGACACGCCGATCTGCGCCGCCAGGCGTCCAGCCACCTCGCTCATCGGCGCCAGCACCGGAAACGAGCCGTCGCGGTTGCGGATGGTCTCGTAGGCGATCGCGATCACGTCGGCGGCGAGCAGGCTCCGGGTGAGGTCGGGGTTGGCGGCCAGGTGGAGATAGGTGAAGAGCACGGCACCGGGACGCAGCAGCGCGACCTCGTCGGGCTGGGGCTCCTTCACCTTGACCACCAGCTCGGCGGACCAGACCTCCTCGCGCCCGACGAGACTTGCCCCGCGCGCCTGGTACTGCTCGTCGGAGAAGCCGCTCCCGATCCCCGCGCCGTGCTCCACCGCCACGTCGTGGCCCGCGGCGCGCAGCGCCGCGACCCCGTCGGGCACGAGCCCGACGCGGTACTCCGCGGTCTTCGTCTCGCGCGGGATGCCGATCCGCAAAGGACCCCCTAGCTGCGGTACGCCTCGATCAGGATGTCCGCGATCTCCGGCCGCATGATGCGCGGGTCGGGTCGCTCGCCGGTGCGCAGCTGCTCGCGCACCTTCGTGCCGCTCACGCTCACGGGCTTCTCGTCCGGGTGGTTCTCGGTCAGGTCCACCCGGCCCAGCGACTCGTAGTACGCCGCGAAGCCGATCTTGCACGGCTCCAGGTGCAGCTCGCCCGCCAGGTCGTCGAAGATCTCCTGCGCGTCGAAGTCGCCCCAGATCGGGCTGCCGTCCTCGTAGGGCGCGTCCGCGTGCTTGCGGCCGATCACCAGGTGGCTGAAGCCGTAGTTCTGGCGGTAGATCGCATGCATCACCGCCTCCGAGGGGCCGCCGTAGAACATCTTGATGTCGAGACCGATCAGCTCGAACACCTCCGACAGGTCCCAGCCGATCTCCCGCCACAGCGCCTCGTTCTTGTCACCCTGGCCGAGCAGGCGGTCGTCGTGGAGCTTCCGATAGGCCTGCATGCGCACCACCGCCGGCACGTCATCGCCCTTGAGCTCGCCGACCAGCGGATTCAGCACCACGCCGGTGAAGTGCCCGCCCTCGGTGAGGCGCTCGGCGCCGGCCACCAGCGCGTACTCGTGGGCACGGTGCAGCGGATTGCGCGTCTGGAAGGCGAGCGCGCGCTCCCACTTGCGGTCGCGGATGAAGGCGCGCGTCAGACGCGGCGACAGCATGTACTCCCCGTACTCGGGGTGCACCGGCTGGGGCAGCACGCGCAGCTCGCCGCCCACCAGCCGGCTGCGCACGTCCTGCTCCACCTGCCGTCCGCCGGGGTGATCGAAGCGGTCGGTCCCGTACACCTTCTGCACGTACTTCGCCTTGTCCCAGGCGAAGCTCTCGAGATCGTCGAGGATCGCCACCACCTGGCCCTCCTCGTCGCGCACCGCGGCCGATCCGCCGCGTGCGAGGGCTCCCGTCTCCTCGTCGGTGATCGGTAGCGCCAGCGGGATCGTCCAGGCGTAGGGGCGGCCGCCGGAGAGGATCCGCTTCTCGTCCAGGACGCGGTGGTAGGCCTCCTCGCGCATCGGGCCCTCGAGCGGGGAGAGCGCTCCGTCGGCGACCCGGTACACGGTGGAGAGATCGGCGCGGGTCACGCGCACGGAGGGCAGGCGCTCGGCTTCGGCCAGGAAGCCCTTGCGCTGGGAGAGCGGGACGGTGCGGTCGACCGGCGCATCCCCCCCACCGTGGACGGGAACGAGATCGGGAGAAACGGTCATGCGGGGCTCCTGGGGTGCGGTTCGGCGTGCGAAACGGGGTTGACTGGAAGAGAGAGCCGGGCGAAGGCAGGGACGCCCCGATCCCGGCTACCGGACCGGAGGTTCCCCCTCGCCCGGGGCGGAAGGGATCCGGGCGCCGGAGCGGTCGAAGCGGAGAGCGACCCGACGCGGGCCCGGCGCGTCGAGCGCGGGAAGATAGGGGACGCGGCGCCCATCGGGAGAGGCCGCGGGCCCGCTTCCGCCTCCGGCTCTGCGGCCGTCCGGAGCGCGCCTCACGACGCCTCGGCCTCGACCAGCCGCTCCACGAAGCGCCCGTCGCTGCGCACGAAGATCTTCAGCTCCCGCACCCGCTGCTCGAACACCGAGAGCACGATCTGGTCGGCCTCGGGGAACGGGAACATCGCGTGCTCGGCGTAGCGCAGGTCGAGCTCGGAGAGATAGGCGCCCACCCCGACGTGGGAGTGGTAGACCGCCGTCACCGCCGCGCCGGTCCGCTCGGCCTCCCGGCGCACGGCCAGGACGTCGCGGTCGCTCATGTAGTAGCCGGCGTGGTTGTCGCGCGGGAAGTTCAAGGGATCCTCTTCGTGGCGCCGAGTCATCTCGTTTCGGCAGCGCACGGCGCGGCCGTAGCGCAGACCGGCATCGCTCACGACGAGGCCGCAGCACTCCTCCGGGTCGGCCTCCCGGGCGTGCTCGCACAGCTCGTTCAGGATCCTGGCCGGGATCCGCACCGGGCCGCCGTTCTCGTCAGTCTGGAAGCGTCCCATGGCGCCGGCTCCGCGCGCGGGCTCGCGCACTCTCCCCGCGGGTAGGCGTCGGGAGGCGGGCAGTGTACCGAAGCGACCCGCGCTCGCGGGCGCCGGGAGCCCCCTTCTTCGCCCTCAGTCCCCGCTGCCGTAGGGCCGCGTGATCACCTCGAGGAAATGCCCGTCCGGGTCGTCGAAATAGACGCCGCGACCGCCGTCGTTGCGGTTGATCTCGCCGGGGCGCCGCTTGCCGGGATCGGCCCAGTGGGCGTGCCCCCGGCTGCGCAGGCGTCCCAGCACCTCGTCGAACAAGCCTTCACCGATCAGGAAGGCGTAGTGCTGGGGCGGGATGTCCCGATCCGTGTCGTGGAAGTCGAGCGAGGCGCCGTTGTCGAGCTCGACCACCAGGAAGGGCCCGAAGGACGTGGCCGCGGGGAGCCCGAGCATCTCCGTCAGAAACCCCGCGGAGCGCTCCTTGTCGCGGCACGCGACGATCGTGTGGTTCAGCTGGACGGTCATGACAGACCTCCCCGCGTTCGCGTTCAGATGAAGCACTTCGACAGGCCGAATGCGCGCCCGGAGGGGCCGACCGACCGGAAGCGCGCCGAGTTCTAAAGGTGCCCCGCGGCGAGTGTAGGCCTGGGATGCTCGCTCGATGCCCCCAAAAGCGGGCGCTTGGGGTCAGCTACGGCCCCACCCGGCAGCAGGCCACCGGGTGCAGCTCGGTGCAGTCGACGCTCTGGAAGCGACCCAGGTTGTCGACCAGTGCGCCCCTCCCGGTCGGATCGCCGCCCCAACCCCCGCAATTTCCGACCAAAGAGGTGCCCGCGTACACCTCGCTCCAGCCTCGCGTGTTCATCCACGCAGCAGCCTCGGGCAGGTCGGGGATGCGGGTGGCGTCGCTGATCTCATCGACCGTGCACATCCGGGTGTTCCGCCCGAACTCGGCCTGACAGAGCTTCTGGAGCTGGAACAGCCCCTCGTCCGCCGCGGTCACGTCCTCGGTGAACCCCAGGAAGCCCTCACGCGGTTGGCGGCTGCGGCCCTCCGCGCTCGCTCCCAGGGGTGCCGTCACTGCCAATGCCAGAATCCCGATCGTCGCTGCTCGAACCATTCGGTTGCCCTCCCTGCAGGCTACGGAATCCGGCCCGGAGTCTACCGTTCGCGCCTACTCGGGAATGTCACCGGACGCGAAGGCCCCACGGCGACGCGCTCGGCGTCCCGTCGCCCATCCGCAGACCACGTACGCCGGCCAGCGAGGGGCTGCCAGTGCGAGCGGTGCTGCCAGGCTCGAGAGCGGGCGCGGAGGAGGCGGAGATGGCTTCGCGGGCGGCGCCAGTAGCGCTATCACTCCGATGTGTGGTTCTGGGCTCTCATCTTCCTCGAAGTTGTCACCTTCTTGATCATCGAGTTCACTCCCGCGAAGAATCGCATCGCGGCGTGGCTTGGCATTTCAGAGCAATGGCTGCAACGGATCTCTCCTTTCCTCTTTGCTGCGATCATCGGCGTCACCATTGTCGGCCACCACAAGGATGAAGCAGAGATTGAGGCGGTCAGAGAGCAAGTCCAGTCCATCCAGACCGGCATCAAACATCTCCGTGCGGCCGTCTCTGCGCGCACGCGACTGAATGAACCCCCGCCCGAGGAGGTGTCGGAGGGGGCGACCGCGTCAGATCCGAACGCAGGGCGAACCTCCCCCATCACTCTCGTTCTGGGAGAAGGCGACGATGCACAGGAGATACCTCTCTCCGGTGGTGGGGTCGTCAAGATGGATGGCGACCAGAGCGTCGGGACCAGCCTGACTATGAGCTACGGCGCCCGGACGCGGCCTGATAATGCTCTGCTGGGAATGCAGCTCGAAGACTTCGAGCGGACCCGCAAGATCATCGTTCGCGTGCTGAACCGGAGCACTCGCGGCATTCATCCGGGACAGACGATGACCGTCGAAGCTCTCGAGCTCAAGTTCCTCGTGAATCGAGACGTGGGGTACGCACTGGAACTCACGGAGCCGCTCACAGTCCCGTTCAGCAACTACGTGACCTTGGACCTGAGCCAAGGCAAGATGGCCCAGGCGCGGGCCTCATCTGAGTAGGCGATGGCGAACTACACACGCCAATACTGCCGTAGAAGGTCAGCGATCTGACGCATTCCGTAGTCGGCGAGGACCTTCAGCATCACATCTCGCGGTGGCCAGTTGCTCATGTACGGTGAAGCACAGGGACCGCTGTAGAGCCCACCGCCGGGACCGCTGTACAGACCGCCGCCTGGGCCCGTGTAGAGCCCACCGCCGGGGCCGCTGTACAAGCTACCCGCCCGGGCCCGTATAGAGCCCTCCACCAGGACCCGGCCCACGTACCGACGAAAGCTGGCGGAGATGGCGAAGGCTGCCGGGATCGCAGAGGGGGTCACGCCGACCACGCTGCGGCACACGTTCGGCAGCGTGCTCGTGATGAACGCCGTGCCCATCGCCTACGTTGCGGCCCAGTTTGGCCACTCCGACCTGGCGGTCACCAGCAAGCACTACGCGCGGTGGATTCCCACCGAGAGCTATGCCACCCCGCCGCCGCTGGCTGCTGGCGAGGTGCCCGCGGACCTGCTCACGCACCTGGCCTACACGCGGCCTACCACACGTCTACACGAGGCGAAAACCGAGTCCTAGCCAAGGGTTCGGCCACTGCCTCTCAGATGAAGTACATCGGCGCCTCGGCCTCGGCGCGGGGGACGTCGGAGCGGGCGGCCTGGATGCACAGGTGCTCGAAGCTCGTGGCGTCGAGCAGCTTGCCGATGTCCTCGGCCAGCGTCGGCCACAGGAAGCCGGGGCGGTAGCGGCGCGCGCCCTCGGCGGCGTCGTCGTCCATCGGGAGGCTCTCGGCGAGCGGGCCCTCCACGGCCTCGATCACGTGACGAAGTGTGATCGTGGCGGCGGTACGCGCCAGCGTGTAGCCGCCGCCGGGTCCGCGCTTCGCGGTGACGATGTCGCGGCGGCGCAGGCGCGCGAAGATCTGCTCCAGGTAGCGCGCCGGAATGCCCTGCCGCTCGCTGATCACGCGGATCTGCACCGGCTCGCCGTGGCCGTTGTAGGCCAAGTCGAAGACGCCGCAGATCGCGTACTGCACTTGGAGCGAGAAGCGCACGCCCCGAACAGGTTCGCCCACACCGCCGCCTCGTCAACTCGCGGAGCTTGGCGCCGGCGACCGGGCGGGATAGCCTGCCAGTCCCCCTACGTCTCCCAGATCCCGTGCCCGAGCGGTCCTCCCCGACCGGGACTTCCCCGACGCGCAGCGCGTCCGGGTGCGGCTTCGAGTGGCGGGCGTGGCGGACGCGGCAATCCCGATCGGTCAGCGGAGCGGCTCGCTCGGCGCCTTCGTGGACGGGATCGGAAACGACGCCGATCTCGCCGCCGCGCTGGTGCACCGCGAGCGCCTGCCGGCCCATCCTGCGCGCTGGGCCGACGCCCTGCCGGATCCCTTCGCCAGGCTTGCCCCGGTGCTGGCCCGCCGTGCGATTCCCGCCCTCTACACCCACCAGGCCCGCGCCCTGGCCGAGCTCGAGGCCCGGCGCGACGTGGTGATCGCCACCTCCACGGCCAGCGGCAAGACGCTCGTCTACGCCCTCGCCACCCTGCGCCGCGCCCTCGAGGATCCGCGGGCCCGCGCCCTGTACCTGTTTCCGCTGAAGGCGCTCTCCCAGGACCAGCGGCGCGGGCTCGAGAGCGACCTCGACGCGCTCGGGCGGCCCGATCTGCGCGTGGCGGTGTACGATGGCGACACCTCGCCCGCGCGCCGCCGGGCCCTGCGCGAGGACCCCCCGTCGGTGCTGATCACGACGCCGGACATGCTGCACGCCGGGATCCTTCCCCACCACGCGCAGTGGAAGCACTTCTTCGCCCACCTCGACCTGGTGGTGATCGACGAGCTGCACACCTACCGCGGCATCTTCGGCGGCCACGTGGCACAGGTGCTGCGCCGTCTGGATCGCGTGGCGCGGCACCACGGCTCGGCGCCGCGGACCGTCGCGGCCTCCGCCACCCTCGCCAATCCCGGCGAGCTGGCACGCGCGCTCACCGGTCGTCCCTTCGCGGTGGTCCAGGAGGACGGGGCCCCGCGCGCGCCGCGCGACGTGCTGCTGTTCCGTCCCCGCGGCTCCCCCTACACCCTGGCCGCGAAGCTGTTCCGCGCCGCGCTGGCCCAGGGCCTGCGCACGATCGCCTTCACCAAGGCGCGCGTGGTGACGGAGCTCCTGCACACCTGGATCGTCGAGGCCGAGCCGGCGCTGGCCTCGCGGATCAGCAGCTACCGCGCCGGCTTCCTGCCGGCCGAGCGGCGCGAGATCGAGCGGCGTCTGTTCGACGGCACGCTCTCGGGCGTGATCGCCACCTCGGCCCTCGAGCTGGGCATCGACGTCGGCGGGCTCGACGTGTGCATCCTGGTCGGGTACCCGGGCAGCCAGGTCGCCACCTGGCAGCGCAGCGGACGCGTCGGGCGACGCGGGGCGGCGGCGGTGGCGCTGGTGGCGCAGCCCGACGCCCTCGACCAGTACCTGGTCGGCCATCCGCGCACCTTCTTCGAACGCGAGCTCGAGCACGCCGTGCTCGATCCCCACAACCCGGAGGTCGCCGCGGCCCACCTCCCCTGCGCAGCGGCGGAGCTCCCGCTGCGCGAGGACGAGCCCTGGCTCGCCGAGGGCTGCGCGCGCGCGAACCTGGCCGCTCTCGAGGAGCGCGGGGTGCTCCTGCGCAGCGACGACGAGCGGGAGTGGTTCGCCGCCCGCCGCCGTCCGCACCGCGAGGTCAGCCTGCGTCAGGCCGGCTCGAGCTACGCGATCGTCGCACTGGCGCGCGAGGGCGGAGAGGCGGAGCTCGTCGGCTCGATCGGCGGCGCGAACGTCTTCGCCGAGTGCCACGAGGGCGCGATCTACCTGCACCGCGGCCGTCAGTACCACGTCGCCGAGCTCGACACCGAGGAGCGTCGGGTGAGCGTGCGCGCCGTCAAGGTGCCCTACTACACCCGCGCGCTCTCCGAGCGGGAGACCGAGATCCTCTCGCGCCGGCGCCAGCGCCCGGCGGGCAACCTGCACCTGGTCGAGGGCCGCGTGCGCGTCACGACGCGCATCACCGGCTACGAGCGCCGGCGCGTCCACGGCCAGGACCTGCTCGCCACCGAGGCCCTCGACCTCCCGCCCACCGCCTTCGAGTCGACCGGCGTGTGGCTCGAGATCCCGCTCGAGGTCACGGCCGCCCTCGAGAGCGAGGGGCGGCACGCGATGGGCGGCATCCACGCCGTCGAGCACGCGGCGCTGTCGCTGTTCCCGCTGTTCGCGCTGTGCGACCGCCACGACGTCGCGGGCATCTCCTATCTGCGCCACCCCCAGCTCGGCCGCCCGGCGATCTTCCTCTACGACTCCCACGTGGGCGGCGTTGGCATCACCGCGAGTCTCTTCGATCGCATCGAGGTGCTGCTCGAGGCCACCCGCGAGCTGATCGCCGACTGCCCCTGCGAGGAGGGCTGTCCCGGCTGCGTGCACTCGCCGAAGTGCAGCAACGGCAACCGCCCGATCGACAAGGTGGGAGCGCTTCGGGCGCTCGACCTCCTGCTCGGCCGCGTCCCGCTGCCGGCGCTGCCCGAGGCCGCGGCGGCCCCCACGCGAGCGCGAGAGCCCGTGCGCGCCCCCCAGACAGCCCCGCGACCGGCCCCGCGCCTGGTGTTCTTCGACCTGGAGACGCGGCGCAGCGCCGAGGAGGTCGGCGGCTGGCACAATGCGCACCTGATGCGCGTCGCGGTGGCGGTGCTCCACGACGAGGCCGAGCGCCGCACCCTGTGCTTCGAGGAGCCTCGGGTTCCGGAGCTGCTCGAGCGCCTGGCGGCGGCGGACCTGGTGGTCGGCTTCAACGTGCGCCGCTTCGACTACGCGGTGTTGCGCGGCTACACGGACCTCGAGCCCCAGCGCTGGCCGACCTTCGACCTGCTCGAGGACGTTCACCGCCGGCTCGGCTTCCGCCTGCCGATGGGGCACCTGGCCGAGGAGACGCTGGGAATGCCGAAGAGCGCCGACGGCCTCCAGTCGCTGGCCTGGTGGCGGGCGGGTGACACCGATCGGGTGCGCGACTACTGCCGGCGCGACGTCGAGATCCTGCGCGCCCTCTTCGAGCACGGCGTGCAGCACGGCCACCTGCGCTTCCGCACGCGCGACGGCCAGCGCGTGCGACTGCCCGCGCCCTGGAACGTCGAGGAGCTGGTGGAGGCGGCGCGTGCGGCGGCGATCGCCGGCTACGCCGAGCCGCGTCGGCCTCGGCGGCGCTCCTCCAGCTCGAAGTCGATGCGCGCGGTCACCGGATCGGCAGCGGCGATCGCCACCTGGACCCGATCGCCCAGCTCGTAGCGATCGGTGCGCGAACGGAGCGTGCGCCCGTTCGGATCCAGCTCGAAGAAGCCGCCCAGCCGCGAGACGTGAACGAGCCCCTCGAGCCACCAGGCGTCCAGCGTGACGTAGAGACCGTGAGGGGCGAGCCCGGTGATCGTGCCGCCGTGACGCTCGCCGAGGTGGTCGCGCGCCAGCACGCAGGCTTTGATGCGGTCCATCTCGCGCTCGGCCTCCAGGGCGATCCGCTCCCGGAAGGAGGCGCGCACCGCGATCGTCTCGGCGCGGGCGCGGCGTAGCGCGGGCGCCTCGCCGGCGATCGCCGCCTTGAGCGCGCGGTGCACGGCAAGGTCGGCGTAGCGCCGGATCGGCGACGTGAAGTGCAGGTAGTGCTCGAAGGCGAGCGCGAAGTGGGGCTGCGAGCGGGCGCTGTAGCGGGCGCGGCGCATGCTGCGCAGGGCGAGCTGGTGGATCCACCGCTCCCCCGGACGCCCCACCGCGCGCTCGAGCGCACGCGCGAGATCGCGGGGCGACAGCTCGTCGAGGGAGCCGCCGTCGAGCAGGCCCGCCGCCGTGAGCTCGGTGACGAGCCGCGCGCGGTCGGCTGGAGCCGGGGGCTCGTGGATGCGGTGCACCGCCTCCACCTCTCGCTGCACCAGCCACTCCGCCACCGCGCGGTTGGCGGCCAGCATCGCCTCCTCGATCGCGCGGTGGGCCTCGCTGCGCGCCGCCGGACGCACGTCGGTCGGGTACCCGCGCTCGTCGAGCGAAAAAGAGGGGCTGGGCAGCTCGAAGTCGAGGGATCCGGCGGCGCGCCGCCGCCGTCCCAGGATCCGGGCCAGACGG
Organism: uncultured Spirochaetales bacterium; assembly: GCA_964653555.1. Taxonomy (GTDB): domain Bacteria; phylum Myxococcota_A; class UBA9160; order UBA9160; family SMWR01; genus JAHEJV01. Next base: position 11,323 of record CAZZFT010000162.1, read on the forward strand.
GCGAGGTCGCGCAGCATCGGCGCCTCGGGCACGCGTTCGTCGCCGCGCTCCATCGCATCCGCCGCCTGCTCGTAGGTGAGGCGCGCGCGGCTGCGGATCACGCCCGGGTGGAACCGCGTGCGCCGCGTCTCCCCGCGCTCGTCGAAGGCGAGCTCCACCACCATCACCAGGCGATCGACGTCCGGGCGCAGCGAGCACACGTCGCCCGACAGCCGCTCGGGCAGCATCGGGATCGCCCGGTCCGGGAAGTAGACGCTGTTGCCGCGCCGC
>CAZZFT010000163.1:0-6735 GCA_964653555.1 uncultured Spirochaetales bacterium
GTCGAGAGCGGCGACTCCTATTCGATCTCTGGCGTGGGAGGTTGCCTCGCAATTCAGGTCGATCTGAACGCGACCGCAACGAGTGTGCGATACGATTGGACGGCGCCCGGGCAGCCCGAGGTGGTCGCCTACCGGTCCGAGGTCAACGCGCCCTACTGCTGGGCTGCGGAGAGCGGCTGGATCGTCCCGGGAGAGGTCGCGAACTGTGGATGCAACGCCGAGATGTCTCAGGTCGGAGATCACAGATTGGTCTTCACGCCGTGTAGCGTGGACGTGAACTTCGGGATGGGCCAGACCTGCGCAGGCAACGGTGGCGTCGAGGGCAATTCGAGAACGGTCTATTTCTCGATTTCGCCCTAGCTTCTCTATGCCAGGACTGTGATGAAAGAGGACCCCTACTAAGATGCGCGGTCTCCTTCGAGTGCCGTACATGACGGTTTGGCTTGCCTGCGTCGGTGTGGTGATCCTGGCGGCAGCTCCCGTTGCCGCTCAGCCCATCGTCTCCGCCTCTCCCGATGTGACGATCGATCTCGGCGCCGTCGTCGTCGCCGATGAGAACGTCGCCGTCGACAACCAGCTCGGGATCGTGATGCTCGCGGATCTCGGAATGCTGCCTCAGGCAAGCGACGTGGTGGCCCTGGGGGAGGAGCCGAACGGCGACCGACTCTTCGCTCTCGACACGACGGTCTCACTACCCGGCGGCGTCGTGGCCCGGGCGGGAGACGTCGTGCGCTACGACGGAATCTCCTACGCGATCGCCTTCGATGCCCAGGCCGCCGGCCTGCCGGCGGGAACGCTCACGGACGCGGTCTCGCCCAGCACCGCGGGGCTCTTGCTCTCCTTTGACAGCACCGTCGACCTCGGAGGCGGGCTCGTGGCCGCCGACGAGGATCTCGTGATCTGGAATGGTTCGACCTTCGCGATGGCCTTGGACGGGTCGGCGGCGGGGATCGACCCGGCCCTCGACGTCGATGCGGCCCAAGACCTGGGCGGCGGCGCCTACCTCGTCTCCCTCGACACGACGGGAATGGTCGGCGGCGTCGTGGCCGACGATGAGGACGTGCTGCACTACGACGGCGCGAACTGGAGTCTGGCATTCGACGGCAGTGCCGCGAACCCTTCCTGGGCCGCGGCAGACCTGGATGCGGTGTCCTTCCTGCCGGAACCGGGCCTCGCGGGAATGCTAGTGGCGGGAAGCGCGCTGGCCGGGGCGCTCAGACGATGGCGCCATGGCAGACGCCAGTCCGGAGTCTCACTCGGTAGCCTCGCGGGCCGCTAGCGGACTCCCCGGCGCAGCCCGCCCCCGCTCTGGGGCGCTTCGAGTTGGTCGGGCCGGGGAGATTCGAACTCCCGACCTCCTGACCCCCAGTCAGGCGCGCTAACCAGGCTGCGCTACGGCCCGAGCCGGGTGCAGAGGTAGCGGCTGCATCGGGGGCTGTCGAGCGGAGCGGCGGCTACTGGAAGACGACGGTGTCGCGGCCGGGGCCGATCTCGATCCGCTGCTCGCGCGTGCTGCCGTCGGGCATGCGCGCGGTGAAGACGTGCGGGCCGGGGGCGAGGCGGACGCCGGCGAGCGGCGTCTCGCCGAGCTCGCGTCCGTCGACCTGCACGATCGCCCAGGGCGTGGCGTTGATCGAGACGGCGACGAGCGCGGCGACGGGCGGCGCCGGCGCGGGAGCGGGGGCCGGCGGAGAGACGGCGGGCGCGGGCGGCGGCGACACCGCCGCGATCGGCGCGGGAGACGGCGCCGGGGGCTCGGCGATCGGCGCCGTCGGTGCGGGGGCGCTCGGGGGGGTGGACGGCGCGACGGGGACCTGCGCGGCGACCGCCTCCTCGGAGAGCGGAGTGGTCGGCGCCGCGGGCTCTGCGAGCGCGGGCGGCGCCGCGGCCTCCGGTGCGGACGGCGCGGAGGTCGCCGGCGCAGACGCCTGGGGAGCCCGGTGCGGGATCGAGCGCTCCCACGGCGCCCCGCCCCACCGGGTCCACCGCAGCGTATCCATGTCCGGGCTGAGCGTGAACAGCAGCGATACCAGCGCCCCGATCGCAAAGCCGATCAGGACGATCCGCCCCATGCGGGGGCCGGTCGCCGCCGGGAGCTCGGGGGCGGCCCGGGGCCGCGCCGGCGCCGGTCGCGCGGAGGCGAGGGGCGCGGCCGGCCTCTCCTCGCGCGACGGCGTCTCCGGCCGCTCGGACCCGACGCGGCGTCCGCGGACGATGCGGTACTCGCCCGCCGGATCGATCGGTGTCGGCCTCGCCAGCAGGATGCCGTCCTCGTCCTGAAGCTCCGGCTCCCGGGCCACCGGCGGCGCCGGGGGAGCGGCGGTCGCGGCCGGCACCTCGACACGCGGCGGCGACGGAGCCGGGGCACGAACGACCTCGTCGGGCTGGGGCGGTGTCGGCCAGCGCGGCGTCGCCGGGGGCGGCTCCGGGGGAGCGGCGCTCCACCCCTCCGACGGCGATTTCTCGTGCTCCGGATGCGCGGCACCGGGTCGGCGCGACTGGTGGGGCGACGGGAAGGGTCGGCGAAGCGGGCGGAACCAGGGGACCGTCTCCGAGGGCGGCGGCTCCTCGGGCACGATGTCGCTCTCTTCGTCCGCGACGGGCCCGCCGGGGGGCTCCAGCGGTGCGGGAGACGGCCGCTCTTCGCGCGCCGCGATCGGATCGGGGGGCGCGGCAGCCGGTGCGATCGGCTCGGACGGCGGAGCGGGCGCGGGCTCCGGTGCCGGAGGCGGCGCCGCGGCGATCGGCTCGCGCGCGGGGGGCTCGCGCGGCGGAGCCCACTCGCGCGGCGGGGGCGCGACCGGTGCGACCGGCTGCTCCATCGCGAGATCCACCTGCGTGTCGAACCGCGTCTCGTCCCGTGCGGCGACGGCGGAGCCGGTCGCTGCGACAGCCGGGGTCTGCGGCGCGGCCTCGGGCTCCGGCTCGAAGGACAGGTCGCGCAGGCGCGGCAGGGTGCTCGGCACGGCGCGGCGCACCACGTCCTGGGCCACCTGGTTCAGGCGGCGCGGCACGCCCTGGGAGCTGCGGTGCAGCCGCGCGATGGTGAGCTCGTCGAAGGCGGCCACCAGCTCGGGCCGCGCGCCGCCGTAGGCCAGGCGCGTCTCGACATAGCGCCGCGACTCGCGCTCGCTCATGCCGTCGGCGAGGTGCACGATGTCGATGCGCGAGCCGAAGGCGCGCAGCACCCGGCGCGCGTCGGATCCCTCCACGGCGGCGAGCCCGATCCGCAGCGCGCCCCCCGCCTCGGTGAGCAGCGAGGCGAGCGCATTGGCGCTCGCGTCCGAGAGGTCGTTCGCGTCGTCCACCAGGATCACGATGCCGCCGCGGGGCGCGAGCTCGCGCGTCAGGGCGAGCAGCGCCTCGCGCGGCGGACCTTTGCGCCGCACTCCGAGCGCGTTGAGCACGAGCGCGAACAGCTCGTCGACGTCGAGCGTCGGGAACGGGACGTAGGCGACGCGCGAGCGGTCCTCTTCGCGCCCGCCCAGCAGCCGCAGCAGCAGCGTCTTGCCGTACCCCGGCGGACCCACCAGCGCTCCCACCCGACCGCGGTCGAGGGAGCGCTCGAGCGCCGCGCGCGCGAGTTCGCTCGCCTCGCAGGCGACGTAGGCCCCGGGGTCGGCCGAGGGCCCGAAGGGATCGAGGGCGTAGGGGGACAGATCGGCGCTCATCGCTCGCCCGCCCCATCAGCCGGCGCGGACGCAGTATGCGCCGGCAGCTCGACCCAGCGCCACTGGCGCGTCGGCGGGTCGAGCAGCGGGAAGTCGAGCACCTGGAGCCTCCGGCGCGCGCCCGGGTCGAGCTGGGCGTCCACGCGCAGCGGCGGGTCGAGGTCGACCACCACCGTGGCGGCGCCCGGCGGCACGGCGACCGGCAGGCCGCCCGCGTCGCTGCAGCCCACCACCATCGGCTCGGGCTCGCTCACCTCGAGCCGGAAGTGCACCGGCGGAGTCGGCGGGATCGGCGGCGGCGCGTTCTCCGACAGACCGGCGGGCTCGCGCAGGCACGCCGGCACCTGGGCCTCGCCGATCGCCACGAAGTCGAGCCGTGCGCCCGCCTCCACCAGCTTCGCGGCCGAGGCGCACACGTCGCCGCCGCACTCGGAGCCGAAGTCGCTGAACACGACGATGCGGCTCCCGAACAGGTCCTGCGCCCGCCACAGGTCCTGGCGGATTCCGTCGAGCGCGCCAGCCAGCGCTCCCTCGCCCTGGGGCTTCACGCGATCGATCTGGGCCAGCAGCGCGCTGCGGTCCGCGGACGACTCGGCGCGCGTTCCGCGCAGCACCGACTGACACTCCACGGCGTTGTCCGCGCCGAGCGCGTACAGCCACAGGGGCTGGGTGGCGGGCAGCGCGACGGCGAAGCGCGTGGCGGCCCGCTGTGCCGCCGCATAGCGGGAGACGCGCTCGCGGGTGACGACGCGCATCGACGGGGTAGCGTCGAGCAGCACGACCACCGGCGCGCGATCGGCGCGGGGCTCGTCGTAGCCCGCCGAGAAGCCGCGCAGCACCTCCACCGACACGCGCGCCGGCTCCGTCGGCGCCGGCGCGCTGGCGCAGGCGAGCGACAGCGCGCACAGCCCGAGGCCGATCGCCGGGACCCTCACTGCCCCGCTCCGCCCCGCGCCGACTCCAGTGCGCGCAGCACCTTCGGCGAGGTCGTCGTCGGGTCGAGGGCGAGCTCCGGGTCGGCGGCCAGCGCCCGGCGCAGGCTGGCCTGGGCAGCCTCGCCCCGCCCCACGGCCAGCTCGGCGGTCGCCGTGAGCACCTCGGCCTGGCTGATCAGCTCGGCCCGGGCGCGGCCCGCGGGCGCGCGCGACAGCCGCGAGCGGACCGTCGGCGCGGTGGCGAGCGCCTCGTCGAAGCGGGCGGCGCGCACCTGCTGCTCGAGGGTCGCCACCTCGCTGCGCAGCGCGCCCCAGTCGGCGGCGGGCGCGCTGGCGACGGTGGCGCTCCGCGCGCGCACGCCGAGCGGCGCGTCGAGGGCATCCCAGGGATCTCCCGCCGGTGTCGCGACGGCCGCGTCGACGAGCGGCGGGCGGTGTACGCGCACCGTGCGCGAGCGGAGCACGCCCGCGAGCGCCTCGTCGTTGGCCGGATCGAGGCACAGCAGGCGACGCCACAGCTGTCCCGCACGCAGCGGATCGTCCGGCTCGATGCGCGCAGCGACCTCGGCGAGCTCGCGCACGCGCAGCGCGGCCCACTCGGCGCGCAGGCGATCGGGATCGTCGAGCTCGGGCAGCGGGGTCGGCTCGCCCGGCCACGGATCGCAGTTGGCGGCGAGGCCGGGCCCCGGCATGGTGGCCGCCGCGAGCGCCAGCCACAGAGCCAGTCCGAGCGTGTGGCACCCCCGGGCCCGGCTCCCGGTCTGCTGTGCGCTGCGCGAAGTGCCCGACACGGTGGGGGGGACTCTCAGAGCTGCGCGCGGATCTGGGCCAGCTCCTCGCGGATCTTGCGGTAGCGCGCGCGGTGATCGGTCTCGAAGGTGAGACCGCCCGAGTCGAGGGCCGTCCCCACGCCCATCTCGCGCAGCTTCTTGCGCGCGCCTGCGATCGTGTAGCGCTGGCCGTAGAGCAGCTTCTTGATCAGCAGGATCATCTCGATGTCGCGGCGCCGGTACAGGCGCTGCTTCGAGCGGGACTTCTGGGGTGCCATCCAGCGGAACTCCGACTCCCAGTAGCGGAGCACATAGGGCTTCACGCCCGTGAGCCGGCTCACCTCGCCGATCCGGAAGTAGCGCTTCTCCGGGATCTCCGGCAGATCGGCTTCCGCCGGCTCGTTCGATCGGGGATCGCGTTGCATGGGGGTTCCCTCCGCGGCGAGGTCGGGAGAGCGCTAGCGGCCGCCGCTCGCCTCGCTGTGGTTGATCCGCGACTGCTCGGCCTCGGCCTCGGTGACGGGCAGCTCGTTCAGGATGTTCTTGAGCACCAGGCTCGGCTTGAACGTCAGCACCTTGCGCGCCTCGAGCAGGATCTCCTGTCCGGTCTGGGGGTTGCGACCCTTCCGCGAGTTCTTGTCGCGCACCACGAAGTTCCCGAATCCGGAGATCTTCACCTTCTCCCCGTTCGCGAGTGTCTCCTTGATCGCCTCGAACACCTTCTCGACGAGCTCGGCGGACTCCTTCTTGGAGAATCCTACCTGCTCGTAGATCTGCTCGACGATGTCGGCCTTCGTCATGGCCCTTTGCCTCCTGCCTGCGGCACTCGGGGCTACCGGAGCTCGGCTCCGAATCGTTCTCCCAGCGCGCGCACCACGCGTTCGATCGCGCGCGCGACCTCGGCGTCGGTGAGCGTCCGGTCGGCGCGCTGGAATACCAGACGAAACGCAATGCTTACGCGGCCTTCGGGTACGCCCGCACCCTCGTAGCGATCGAAGATCTCGACGGAGACGAGATCCGGCCCCCCGACTTTCCGGATCTCCTCCGACAACGCGCCCGCCGCTTGCGCTCGATCGACGAGCACGGCGATGTCGCGTCGTACCGAAGGTTCCCTGGATACCTCCCGGAAATGGAATTCTCTTGTCTTTACGGCAAGTAGCGCGCTGAGATTCAGTTCGAACATCGCGCACGGGGTGTCGATGCCGAATTTCGCGGCCACGTCCGGGTGGAGCTCACCGACACTTCCGACTTCCATTTCCCCGCCCAGGCCCCCCACCGTGCCGGCGTGAAACGCGACCGACGCCCCGGGATGGAGGTAGGGCGCGGCCGGCCCGCTTCGCAAGGATGCCATATAACCCA
>CAZZFT010000163.1:6835-11459 GCA_964653555.1 uncultured Spirochaetales bacterium
CCGGGATGGAGGTAGGGCGCGGCCGGCCCGCTTCGCAAGGATGCCATATAACCCAGCGCGTACAAAGCTTTTTCGGCGATCCCCTTGGCGCGGAAGAAGACCGGGGGGCGGCTCGCCCCGCTCCACAGGTCGGCCTGGGCCTCGTCGGTCAGCACGCCCACCGCCCACAGCGGCTCCCGCGGCAGGGCCTCGGGTCCCGACCCCGTGGGGGCACCCGGATCCGGGCAGAACACCCGGGCCACCTCGAAGAGCGCCACGTCGGAGACCTGCCGGCTCAGGTTCTGGCGCACCAGCCGGAGCAGGGTCGGGGCCAGCGTGGTGCGCAGCAGCCGCTCGGCGTCCTGGATCGGGTTGCGCAGACGCAGCGCCGACCGGCGCGGGTCGTCCTCGGGCAGCTGGAGCGCGGCCAGGTCCGCCTCGCTCACGAAGGGGAGCGACCGCACCTCGACCAGGCCCGCCCCGGCCAGGGCGTCACGGACGCGCTCGGCGATCGCGTGAGCCGGCGGCTGGTGGGCGGGCACCAGGTCCGCCACCGGCAGCGTGGTCGGGATGTTCTCGTAGCCGTAGATGCGCGCGACCTCCTCGGTCAGGTCCTGGTGCACGTGCAGGTCGTTGCGGTGGCTCGGGATCGCGCACGCGAGGGCGCCTTCGCCACGGGGCGTCGCGACCACGCCCACGCGCGCCAGCAGCGCTGCCACCTCCTCGCGGCCGAGGGACAGGCCGAGCAGCCGATTGGTGCGCTCCACGCGCAGCTCGATCCGCTCGGTGGCGGGGGCGGGCTCGCCGCGCGCCTCGACGGCGCCGGGCGCGACCCTGCCGCCGGCGAGCTCGGCGAGCAGCCGCGCCGCGCGGTCGGCCGCACGCGCCACGCCCGCCCGATCCACGCCGCGCTCGAAGCGGTACGACGCCTCGCTGTGCAGGCCGTGGCGGCGCGCCGACAGGCGCACGCTCACCGGCTGGAAGTGCGCGCTCTCGATCAGCACGTCGGTGGTGTCCCCGCTCACCTCGCTGTCGGCGCCGCCCATCACGCCGGCGATCGCCACCGGGCGCTCGGCGTCCGCGATCACCAGGTCCTGCGGGTCGAGCCGCCGCGTCTGGCCGTCGAGGGTCGCGATCGTCTCGCCCGCCGCCGCGCGGCGCACCCGGATCTCGCCGCCCGCCAGCTTGCGCAGATCGAAGGCGTGGAGCGGCTGGCCGAGCTCGAGCAGCACGGCGTTGGTCACGTCGACGACGTTGTTGATCGAGCGGAAACCCGCCGCCTCGAGGCGCGCACGCAGGGCGTCGGGGGACGGCGCGACGCGCACGCCCCGCACCACGCGACCCACGTAGTGGAAGCAGCCGTCGCCGGCGTCGATGCGGATCCGGATCGCGTCGGCGGCGGGCGCGCCCGATTCCTCGACGGCGCTGGAGGGCAGCCGCAGCGCGCCTCCGAACAGCGCCGAGATCTCGCGCGCGACACCGAGCAGCGACGCGGTGTCGCCGCGGTTGGGGGTGAGACCCAGCTCGAGCACGCGCTCGCCCACCGGCACCGCCTCGGGCAGGGGCGCCCCGACCCGCGCGTGCTCGTCCAGCACCCAGATGCCCTCGTGTCCGTCCCCGAGGGCCAGCTCGGCGCGCGAGCAGATCATCCCCTCGGAGGCCACACCGCGCAGCTTCGACTTCTTGATCTTCGTCCCGTCCGGGAGCGACGTGCCCGGGAGCGCCACGGCGACCTTCTGACCGGCGGTGACGTTGGGCGCGCCGCACACGATCGTGCGGAGCGTGCCGTCCCCCACGTCGACCGAGCACACCGAGAGGCGGTCGGCGTTGGGGTGCGGATCGCGTCGCTCGACCCGGCCGACGACGATGTCGGCGAGGTCCGGGCCGGTGGCCTCGACGACGGCGTCCTCGAAGCCCGCCATGTTGAGACGGTCGGCGAGGGTGCGGTCGTCGGGCAGCTCGACGAACTCGGCCAGCCAGGACAGCGGCAGGCGCATCAGATCTGACCCAGGACGCGCAGATCGCCCTCGAAGAGATGGCGCAGGTGCGGGATCCCGAAGCGCCGCATCGCCGTGCGGTCGATGCCCATGCCGAAGGCGAAGCCCTGGTAGCGCTCGGAGTCGATGCCGCAGCGCTCCAGCACCTTGGGATGGATCATCCCGCAGCCGCCCCACTCCACCCAGCCGCTGTCGGAGCACACCTTGCACCCGGCCCCCGCGCACAGCGTGCACGAGTAGTCGAGCTCCGCCGAGGGCTCGGTGAAGGGGAAGTGGTTGGCGCGGAAGCGCAGATCGACGCCCTCTCCGAACAGGTGGCGGCCGAAGGCGAGCAGCACGCCCTTCAGGTCGCCGAAGGTGACGCGCTCGTCGACCAGGAAGCCCTCGATCTGGTGGAACATGGGGCTGTGTCGCGGCGAGAGGTCGTGACGGTAGACGCGTCCGGGCGCGATGAAGCGGAAGGGAGGCGTCCGGCCCGTCATCGAGCGGATCTGCACGTTGCTGGTGTGGGTGCGCAGCACGTGGCCGTCTTCGAGGTAGAAGGTGTCCTGCTCGTCCCGCGCCGGATGATCGGGCGGGATATTCAGCGCCTCGAAGTTGTTCCAGTCGGTCTCGACCTCGGGACCCTCCTCGATCGAGAAGCCGAGGGAGGTGAAGAAGGCGACCATCTCCCGGGTGAGGTGGGTGATCGGGTGCAGGTGGCCCGGGGGCGTGCCGGCGCCGGGCAACGTCACGTCGAGCCGCCGCTCGGCGAGCGCGCGGTCGGTGGCGCTGCGCTCGAGCTGGGCGCGGCGCTCGGCCACCCAGTCTTCGATCGCGCGCTTCGCCTGGTTCGCGCGCTGTCCGGCCGGGCCCCGCTCGGCGGGCGGCAGGTCCCCGATCGCGCGCAGCAGCGTCGACACCGAGCCGTTCTTGCCCAGGAAGCGCGCGCGCACCTCGGTCAGGGCCTGGGGCGACGCAGCCGCCTCGACGGCGCTTCGGGCCTCGGACAGCAGCGCGTCGAGGTCGGCGTTCCCCGACATCGCCGCCTCTTACGCGGCCTGGGATTTCGCCAGTGCCGCCAGCTCGCCGAACGCCTTCGGGTCGGACACGGCGAGCTCGGCCAGGATCTTGCGGTCCACCTCGACCCCGGCCTTCTTGAGGCCGTGGATCAGGCGGCTGTAGGACAGCCCGTTCTCGCGGGCGGCGGCGTTGATGCGCGCGATCCACAGGCCGCGGAAGTCGCGCTTGCGCTGCTTGCGGTCGCGATAGGCGTACTTCCACGCCTTGTGCACGGCCTCGCGGGCCGTCTTCAGCAGGCCGTGGCGGGTACCGTAGTAGCCCTTCGCCTCCTTGAAGATGCGATTGCGCCGCTTGCGGGCGGCCACTCCGCGCTTGACTCGCGGCATCGGATGTCTCCCTTCCTGTCCCCGCGAACGCGGGCTCCCCTGCCCGCCCCTAGAGGGCGGGCAGCATCTGCTTGAGGCGCTTCTCGTCGCTTTGCGACACCAGGGCCGACTTGCGGAGCTTGCGCTTCCGCTTCGACGACTTCTTGGTGAGGATGTGCTGCTTGTTGCCCTGCGAGCGCACGAACTTTCCCGTGCCCGTCTTCTTGAACCGCTTCGCAGCGCCCCGATGGGTCTTCATCTTCGGCATCTCAGCCTCCCTGCCCACCGGCAGTCCCGACCTCTTCCGTGCCCGGCGTCGTCGACTCCGCCGCCCGGGCGGCCTCCTCGGCCTCCGCCTTCGCCGCCAGCTCCTCGGCCTTGCGCTCCTGCTCGACGACTTCGCGGTTGGGCACGAGGATCATCGAGAGGAAGCGCCCCTCCATGCGGGGCGGGTTCTCGACCGCCGCGATCGGCCCGAGCAGCTCGACCACCCGGTCGAGCTGCTTTCGCCCGAGGTCGCGATGGACCATCTCCCGTCCGCGATACATCACCGTCACCTTGACCTTGTCGCCTTCCATCAGGAAGCGCCGCGCGTTCTTGAGCTTGAAATCCAGATCGTGCTGGTCCGTGCGCGGCCGCAGCTTCACCTCCTTGAGGCTCGCCGCGTGTCCCTTGCTCTTGTTCGCCTTCTTCTTCTGTTCGTACTTGTAGCGGCCGTAGTCCATGATCCGGCACACCGGCGGGCGCGCCGCCGGCGCGACCTCGACCAGATCGAGGCCGACCTCCTCGGCGCGAGCGATGGCGGCTTCCGGTGTCATGACTCCGAGCTGCTCTCCGTCGTCGGCGATCACACGGATCTCCGACGCCCGGATCATCTGATTGACCCGGGGGCCGTCGTTCTTGGCGTTCCTTCTGAATTCCGCGATTCCTCGGTCCTCCTCGGAGCGGCGCGTCGGCGCCCTCCTCGAACAGGGTCGCTAGGCGCGCGCGCTCGAACTCCGGCGCGGCGAGCTCGCACTGTGCGAGCCGCCGCGGGAATCGGATGCGACGGGCAGACGCGCGGGGCACCACTGGCTCGCCTCACCGGGGAGGCCGACTGCGATCATGAACACGGGTGGTGCATTGGGCTTTGATTTCCGATCGACTCGTTGCCGGTCTGGGATGTCTGTCGCGCCGTCGAGGTCATCGGGAGCTGCGGCTCCTGCCGCTCTCGCCGCCGACCCGGTTGGTAGGCACGGGCGGGATTGAACCGCCGACCCCCACCGTGTCAAGGTGGTGCTC
>CAZZFT010000164.1:0-11432 GCA_964653555.1 uncultured Spirochaetales bacterium
GACGACACCTTCGTCGGCACCGTGAACGAGGACTGGGCGATCGAGAGCATGGCCGGCGACGTGTTCCTGCTCGGCAGCACCTCGTGGCAGATCCGGCGCGTCGAGGCGGGGGTGGTGCGCGTGCGCGACGCCGCGGGCGCGCCGCCGACGATCCCCTTCTGGCTCGGCGAGGCGCCGGCGCGCAGCGCCGAGCTCTCCATCGAGGTGTCGGCGCTGCGCGAGCAGATGGAGGAGCGGCTCGCCGCGGGCGACGGGGCGGGCGCCCACGCACAGCTCGTGCGCGAGTCCGGACTCGACGCCGCCGGCGCGGCCCAGCTGGTCGGCTACCTCGACGTCGCGCTCACCGCCCTCGGCGCGCTCCCCACCCGACACCGGATCGTGATCGAGCGCTTCTTCGACGAGTCGGGCGGAATGCAGGTGGTGGTGCACGCACCCTTCGGCGGACGCACCAACCGCGCGTTGGGCCTGGTCGTGCGCAAGCGCATCTGCCGCGCCTTCGACTTCGAGCTCCAGGCCGCGGCGAACGACGACGCCTTCGTGCTCTCCCTCGGGCCCCAGCACAGCTTCCCACTCGAGAGCTTCCTCGGCATGCTGCGCTCGCGGGATCTGGCCGAGTCGCTGGCCCAGGCGGCGCTCGCCTCGCCGATGTTCACGGCGCGCTGGCGCTGGAACCTGTGCCGGGCGCTGGTGGTGCTTCGCTTCCGCGGAGGCCGCCGCAATCCGCCGGCGATCCAGCGCATGGAAGCGGACGACGTGATGGCCGCGGTGTTCCCGGGTCTGGCCCAGTGTCAGGAGAACCAGACCGGACCGATCGAGCTGCCCGACCACCCGCTCGTCCGCCAGACGATGCACGACTGCCTGCACGAGGCGATGGACGTGGACGCGGCGAGCGACCTCGCGCGCGCCCTGGAGAGCGGCGAGCTCCAGGTGCTGTTCCGCGACACCAGCGAGCCCTCGCCGCTGGCCCACGAGATCGTGAACGGCCGGCCCTACACCTTCCTCGACGACGCCCCGCTCGAGGAGCGCCGCACGCGCGCGGTGCGCCTGCGGCGCGGCCTGCCCGAGACGGCGCGCGACCTCGGGCTGCTCGACGCCGCGGCGGTGGCGCGGGTGCGCGAGGAGGCGGCGCTCGCCCCGCGCGACGCCGAGGAGCTGCACGATGCGCTGCTGTCCCTGGTCGTGTTGCGCGCCGAGGAGCGCTGGCGCCCGCACTTCGAGGCCCTCGCCACCCAGGGCCGCGTCGCGTCGCTCGCGACCGCGGACGGCGAGCTCTGGGCGGCCGCGGAGCGCGCCGGCGACGCGGCCGCGCTCCATCCGGGCTTCACATCGACATCTGGTCGTGTAGACGGGGCCGCCGCGCGCGACGAGGACACGGCGCTCGCCGACGCGCTGCGCGGACATCTCGCCGTCACCGGACCGCTCACCGTCGCCGAGGCGATCGCGCGGACCGGGCTGCGCGAGTCCGCCGTCCTGCGCGGCCTGGCCCGGCTCGAGGCCGCCGGCTACGCGCTGCGCGGCTTCTTCGACCCGAGCCAATCCGAGCCCGAGTTCTGCGCGCGCCACCTGCTCGCGCGCATCCACGCCTACACCCAGACGCGCCTGCGCCGCGAGATCGAGCCGGTGTGCGCGCGCGACTTCGTGCGCTTCCTGCTGCGCTGGCAGCACGCGGCTCCGGGAACCCGGCGCGAGGGCCGTGCGGGCACGCTCGCGGCGATCGCCCAGCTCCAGGGCTTCGAGCTGGCCGCCGGCGCCTGGGAGGCGGCCGTGCTCCCGGCGCGCGTCGCCGGCTATCGACCGGCCTGGCTCGACGACCTGTGCCTGGCGGGCGACGTCGCCTGGGGCCGGGTCGCGAGCCAGGCCGGTCGGGCGACCGGGTGCGGGGCCGCGGCGCCCGCTCCCGGCCGAAAGCCCTCGCGGGCGACGCCGATCACCCTGGCGCTGCGCGCCGATCTCCCGCGTCTGCTCGACGTGGTGCGCGGCGGCGCGCCGCCTCCGCCGCCCGCGAGCGCCGCGGCGCGCGCACTGCTCGCCGCCCTCGAGCGCGGCGGTGCGCTGTTCGCGAGCGACCTGGCGGTCCACGCCGAGCTGGCACCCGAGGCGGTGGAGTCGGCGCTGTGGGAGCTGGTGGCCGGCGGTCACGTGACCGCCGACGGCTTCCAGTCGCTGCGCCAGCTCCTCGGGCGTCGCTCGGTCGGACATCGCGCGTGGTCACGGCGCGCGGAGACTGCGCTGCGCGGGCGCTGGGCGCGGCTCGCCGCGTCGCCGCCGCACGACCCCGACGCCCGGGCCGATGCGCTCGCGACGCAGCTGCTCGCCCGGTGGGGCGTGGTCTTCTACGACCTGATGGCGCGTGAGAGCACCGCGCTCTCCTGGCGCGAGCTGCTGCTCGCGCTGCGCCGTCTGGAGGCGCGCGGTCTGGCGCGCGGCGGCCGCTTCGTCACCGGATTCAGCGGTGAGCAGTACGCGCTGCCCGGCGCGGTCGAGGCGCTCCGGCGCGTTCGGCGCCTGCCGCGCTGCGGCGAGCGCGTGACGGTCTCCGCCGCCGATCCGCTGAACCTGGTCGGCATCCTCACCCCGGGATCGCGAATCGCCGCGACCGGGGCCGCGACGGTCACCTGGTGCGACGGCGCTCCGCTCGCCGAGGGCGCGGCGCTCGCCGCCGCCGGAGCCTGATCGCGGCGCAGCGAAGCGCAGCCGAGCGGAGATCCTCGGACTAGCTCAGCAGGAGCCCGCCTTCGCTCGCCTGCGGCTCGCTGCGCGTCAGCCGACTCTCGAGTCGGCCTCCTAGCCCGCGAGGCGCTGGCGGGCCAGGGCCTGCCGGCCGTCGAGCGCCAGGGCGGCGCGCCAGCTCTCGACCGCCTCTTCGTTCCACTCCAGCGTGTCGGCGAGCAGGACACCGCGGCGTGCCAGCAGCTGCGCTCGGGTGCGGTCGCTGCCGGCGCGGTCGACCGCGTCCTCGAGCAAGTCGAGCTGGGCGAGCGGTCCGCCGCGCTCGCCGGTGACGGTCAGCGCCCATTCGAGCAGATCCTCGCGCCGCGGCTCCAGCTCGATCGCCCGGCGTAGATGCGCGGCCGCCGCGCCGGGATCGATGAGCGACTCCCCGTGCAGCGCCGCCAGCTCCAGGTGGATCTCCAGCTCGCGGTCCTCGCTCGCGGTGCAAAGCTCTTCGAGCAGCAGGGCGGCGAGCGGCTCGGCCTCGCCGCGGATGCGGTGGAGGTCGCACAGCGCGGCCCGAGCGCTGCGGTCGCTCGGAAGATCCTCGAGCAGCCGTCGGTAGCCCGCGATCGCGCGCTCGGACGCACCCACCGCGCGGGCCGCGTCGGCGGCTCGCCGGCTCCAGAAGCTGCGCTGCTCCGACGCCTCGGACAGCGCCGCCGCGCGCTCGGCGAGATCGATCAGCGGCTCCAGACGGCCGAGCTGCTCGTAGAGACCGGCGAGCGGGGGCGCCACCTGAAGCAGTGCCGCGTCCGAGGCCAGTGCGGGCTCGAGCACGTCGATCGCCGCTCCCGGCTCGCCGAGTACGCCGGCGCGCAGCTCGGCGATGCGCAGGCGCACCGCCATCGCCTCCGGCGCCAGGCCCAGGCCCGCCGCCTCGCGCGCCGCCAGCTTGCGCTCGAGCACGCCCACCACGCGGGTCGAGCGCTGTTCGGCGCCCCGGGGCACCTCGTCGGGGAAGTCCTCCTCCAGCTCGGGCATCGTGAGCACGCGCTCGTCGCCGAGGTCGGCGGCGGACACGCGCAGGCGCGGATCGTCGGGCGCGATCTGGAGCGCCCGATCGATGCACGCTCGCGCCGCCTCCATGTCCTGGAGCTCGTGCTCGAGCAGCTCGGCCAGCTCGAGCAGGAGGTCGACGCGCGCCTCGCCCTCCGCTGCCTCCGCGGCGGACTCGAGCAGGGATCGCAGTGGCTCCCAGGCCTCGATCACCCGGTACAGACGGGCGAGCGCGGCGCGCGCGCCGGTGTGCGCGGGATGGGCGGCGACGGCGCGCTCGTAGGCCGTTCGCGCATCGGCGAGATTGCCGAGCAGCTCCTGGATCTCGCCGAGCCGGATCAGCACGGCGCACGAGGTCTCCGGGCTCGTCTCCACCCGCGCGCGCCGCTCCAGCAGCTCCACCATCTCGGCGTGGCGCTCGGCGCCCTCGAGCACCGTCAGGGTCAGGTCGAGCGCCTCCGGATCGTCCGGATCGACCGCAAGCGCGCGCTCGAGCGCGGCCAGGGCCGCCGCGGTGTCGCCCCGGGCGGCCGCGAGCCAGGCGCTCTGCACCAGCGGCGGCTCCGCGTCGCGGGCGTCGGGCTGCTCTCCCGAAGCGGGCTCGCCGATCTCCGCGCGTGCGCGCGCGTAGAGCTCCTCGGCCTGGGCGGCGTCACCGAGCTCGCGCCGCCAGACGTCGCCCATCTCGCGGAGCAGGCGCGCCCGCTCCGCGTTGGAATCGACGATCGAGGCCTCCTGCTCGGCGATCTGGAGCACGGTCTCCCAGCTGCGCCGCTGCGCGTAGATGCGCCGCAGCTCGCGCAGGGCCCTTCGCTCCTTCGGGTGGATGCGGATCGCCTCGGTATAGGCGCGCAGCGCCGACTCGATGTCGCCGAGCTGCTCCTCGTAAACCTGCCCCAGCCGCATCGCGAGCTCGGCGCGCTTCGGCGGGTGAGCGGCCAGCGCGGGGGCCGCCTGGCGCTGCTGATAGAGCAGCACGAGCGACGCCCAGTCCGCCGCCATGAAACGTTGCTCCTCGAGGAACTCGAAGGAGGCGCGGTCGTCCGGGTTCTCGCGGAAGCGCTTCTCGTGCAGCTCGAGCGGCGAGGTGGCCACGGTTCCTCCGAAGAGGGAGCCGGAGCGCCCGACCCCACCGGCGCATCGGAGCGCCGCGGTGCCGACTTGATCGCGGGTGCGATGCTCGCCGGAGGCCGGTCTGGCGGCGATTCCCGATCGCAGGCGCCGGCTTGCGCGCGGCCTCTGCCCGTGGCTGCAGCTCATGGGCGCCCCTCGGCAGGCCGAAGAGCCCTGCGATGAACTCCGGCGTGTTGTCCGCCGCGATCGCGACGTGTGCGTGCACGGTGCTCGCCCTGGTGCTGGCGCTGCGGCGCGAGCGTTCCGGTGTGGCGAGCGCGATGCTGGCCCTGTCGATCGCGATCGCGCTGTGGAACGGGGGCCGCGGGCTGGCCGCCGTAGCCGGCGGGGGAGCGTGGCAGGCGGCCGCCCTGCGCACGGCGACGCTCGGAGCGATCGCCACCGCGGGGCTCTGGCTGCTGCTCGCGCTGCGCCACCGCGGCATCCGGCGCGCGCGCGGAACCGCGGCCACGGTGGTCGCGCTCGTTCCCGCCTTCGTCTACTTCATGGCCGAGCTCACCAGCACGAGCCAGAGCTGGCTGTTCCGCTTCGGCTCGACCCGACCCGAGGCCATCGAGGGATGGTCGGCGTCCTTCACCCACCTGACGATCACCGCCGCCACGCTGCTGGGGATCACGGGGACGCTCCTGTTCGCGATGGCCGCGCTCCGCCTCTGGCGCGAGGGGGAGAGGCGCTCCGCCATCGTGATGGGGATCGCCGTCGTCGGTCAGCCCCTCGCCACGCTGGCGGCCGCGGCCGGAATCCTCGAGGGATTGGCCTCGGTCTCCGCCGCGACGCTCGCCGCAGAGGCGCTGGTCCTGGCTCTGACGGCGCTGCGCTACCACGTCCTGGAGCCGCCGCCGCTGGGCCACCGCCAGGTGATCGAGCACCTCCGCCACGGGGTTCTGATGGCGAGCGCGGCGGGCGAGGTGCTCGACCACAACGCCGCCTCCGAGCGCCTGCTCGGCCTTCCGCCGCGCGGCTGGTCGATCTCCGAGGCGATCGCGCGCCTTCTCCCGGACGAGCGGCGCGCGGCCCTGCGTCAGGCGCTGCTCCGTGTCGAGACGGCCTCCGAGTCGCTCACCCTCCAGCTCCAGGTCGCGGGCAACCGACACCTCGAGGTGTCGGTTCGACCGATCCTGGTCGAGGGGCGCCGCGTGCTGGGACAGGTGGCGACGCTGCGCGATCGCAGCGATGAGATCCTGTTCGCGGAGACGGCCCTGCGGACCCAGCGGCGGGAGACGATCGGCACGCTGGCGGCGGGCCTGGCCCACGAGGTCAACAATCCGCTCGCCTTCGTGCGGGCCAACCTGTGCGAAGTCGCGCGCCTGGGCGAGCGGGTCGAAGCCCGGCGCCAGGACGGGTCGAAGCTCGCCGAGGATCTGGCGGAGCTCGGCGAGCTGGCGGGCGAGGCGCTCGAGGGACTCGATCGCATCCAGCGCGCGGTCTCGGATGTGCGCTGCCTGGCGACGACGCGGGACGCCTACGACGGAAGCGTCGCCCTCGACGTCGCGCTCTCCAACGCCGTGCGTCTGGCTCTGCCTCAGGCCGGTGGGCGCATCACCCTCAGCACGCGTCTGGTCTCGGACCTGCCCCGGATCCGCGGCTCCTCCCAGCTGCTGGTGCAGGCGTTCGTCAGCCTCCTGATGAACTCCCAGCAGGCGCTGGAGGGCGTTCCGGATCCGCGCATCGAGATCGAGAGCGGAATCGGCGAGGGCACGCTCTGGGTGCGCGTGCGCGACAACGGCCCGCGCATTCCCGAACCGCTTCGCGAGCACATCTTCGAGCCCTTCTTCACGACCGGCGTCGATCCCTCCGGACGCGGGCTCGGACTCTCCTTGGCGGCGGGCATCGCCCGGGACCACGGCGGATCGCTGCGCGTGGAGACCGGCGACGGCGGGGCGTCGTTCCTGTTCACCGTCGCCGCGCCCGAGCCGGACGCCCGGGCCGAGTCCTGACCGTGCAGGCCGCGATCACCTCCTGCATGGTCACGTTCTGGACGGCCACCGCGATGGCGATCTATCTGATCGCCCGGCGCGACAAGGAGCCGTTCCACTGGATGCTGTGCGCCTACCTGGCCGGCCTGATGATGTGGACCGGCGGCGTGCTCGCCCGGTACACCGTCTCGACCCCGGACACCCTCGCGGTCGCCCTGCGCGTGATCTTCTCGGGAATCCTCTTCGCCTCCGCCTTCTGGCTGCTGACCGCCGTCTCCTACGTGTACAGCCGCTCCCACCCCGCGCGGGTGCGCGCCTCGGTGTTCGTGCTCGTCGTGTCCGCCCTGATCGAGCTGGTGCTATTCACCAACGACGGCCACCGGATGTTCCTGCGCAACGTCGAGTTCGACGCGATCGAGCGCGGCCCCGCTGCCTACGTCGGCCCCCTGTTCTGGGTGTTCCTCGCCTGGTGCTACGGCTGCGTGGCGGCCGGAATGGTGATCTTCGTGCGGACCGCCCGCCGGACGCTGCGCCGCGTGTCGCGGCGCCGGGGCGCCCTGCTGGCGCTCGCCTCGCTGGCCCCTCCCGTCGCGAGCACCGTCTACACCTTCCAGCTGCTGCCCGTGCACCACGACCTGACGCCGGCGGGCCTGCTGGTCTCGATGGTTCTGCTCTGGATCGCCGTGTTCCGCTACCAGCTGCTCGAGGGCCTGCCGCTCGCCCGGGAGGCCGCGCTCGCTCACCTCGACGACGGCGTGGTGATGGCGTCGGCCAGCGGGCGCGTCACGTTCTGGAATGCCGCCGCGGAGCGGATCCTGGGCGAGGGGAGCCTGCGGCCGGGCAACGACCTCGCGCAGACCCTGGCGCGCGGACTGGCACCCGCCGACCCGCGCGAGTCGAGCCTCCTGGAGGCGAGGATCTCGGGCGAGAGCGGGACGCCGGTTCCGGTGCGGACGGCCGACGGCCGCGTGATCGAGATGACGACCGCGGTGGTGGACGAGGGCCGCGGCGAGCCCACCGGACACTTCGCGATCCTCTCGGACCGCACGGCGATCGACCGGGACGAACGGCGCGCGCGCCAGACCCAGCGCTTCGAGCTGATCGGCGCCCTGGCCGGGGAGGTCGTCCACCAGATCAACGATCCGCTCGCCTTCGTGCGGGCGAACCTGGCGGGCATCGAGCAGCTGGGGGCGCGCGTCGCGGCCGAGGGGGATGGGCCCGACGCCTCGCTCGCCGCCGAGCTCTCCGACCTGCGCACGCTGGCGCGCGAGACCCTCGAGGGCGTCGAGCGGATCCGCCACATTCTCGACGGCATGCGCGACCTGGCGACGACCGACCGCCAGAATTTCACCCGCGTGGACCTCGCGCGCGTCGTCCGCGAGGCCGTGCGCCTGTGCCGTGACGACGCCGGTCGCAACCCCCAGGTGCGGATGGATCTCGCGCTCAGCGCGCCGGTCCACGGCAACGCCGATCGGCTGCTGCAGCTGGTGCTGAACCTGCTGGTCAATGCGCGTCAGTCCCTCGCCGCCACCTCCGACGCGCGGATCGACGTCGCGCTGCGCTGCGAAGAGGGAGAGGTCGAGCTCGTCGTCGCCGACAACGGTCCGGGGATCCCGGAGGCGCTGCGCCACCGGGTGTTCGACCCGTTCTTCACCACGCGCAATCCGGACGAGGGCAGCGGGCTCGGGCTCGCCATCGCCTTCGACGTCGCGCGCGAGCACGCGGGCGTGCTCGAGGTGCTGCCGGCCAGCGGACGCGGTGCGCGCCTCGCGCTGCGGCTGCCCGCGCTCGAGGAGGGCGCCGGGTCCGACGCGGGCCGTCCGACCCGCATCAGCGGGTCGCCGATCCAGACGTTCATCCAAGACAGGTAGGGGACGTTGCGGTAGAAGGCCTCTCCGGCGGGCACGCCCATGGCGTAGTCCACGAGCAGCGTCGGCCGGGTGACGCCGTCGAGGGTCGGCTCGTAGACGTGCGCGGCCACGCCCGCCGCGCCCTCGTGGATCAGGTCGGCCGCGAGCGACTGGCCGCGCCGCTCGCCTTCGGCCGCGCGCGTGAAGCTGCGCCCGCTGGTGCTCACGATCGTGACCGCGACCGAGCGCGGGGCGAAGCGTCCGGGGTAGCGGTGGCCCTCGATCTCCCCGTAGAAGGGCGACGGGGGCCTGCCGCGATCGTTGCTGCCCCAGGACGCGTAGCCCGCGATCCCGTCGACGTCGCGTACCACGTCGGGTTCGCGGTCGTGGAGCACGGGCAGCTTCAGCGCCGCCAGCGCCGCGGCCACCGGGCGCAGCATCGCCTGATTGCCGCGCTGGCGACCCTCCGGCTGGCGCGGATCCTCGTCCACCACCCACACGCCGCCCGGATCCGGCGCGCGCGCCCGCTCGATCAGCGCGGCCACGTCGCGCGGGACGCCGGTGTCCGGGTCGGGTGTGTCCGCGTAGCCGGTGAGGCGGGCGACGAGGTAGCGCAGCGGCGCGTCCGGGTTGTTGCGGCGCCACTCCGCGAAGGGAAGCGGAGACCCGAAGTAGGGGTTGCGGCCGAGGGCCATCCCACGGCCTCCCTCGAGCGGGGAGAGCAGCACGGCGAGCTCCGCGTCCACGGCCGCGGCGTCCTGGTCGAAGGGGTTGACGCTCGGGCGCCCGCGGATCCGCAGCGGCACGCCCTTGGTCGTCACCAGGATCTCGATCTGCTCCGCGAGCCCCCGGTCGCGGAGGAAGCGCGCGACCGGGTCGCGCACCCGCGCCTGGTACTGCGCGCGGTCGATCGTCTCGTGCGCGGCGGAGGCGAGCGTCGGATCGCTCAGCGGGACGTCGAGGTGCACGACCTGGCTGGCGGGCACGCCGCGACTCCTGCGGTAGGCCTCACCGATCGCCATCGACATCGGGCTCGCGTCGTTGACCACGATCAGGACCTCGGGATGGGGCGGGTCGGCGGCGGCGAGCGCCGGGGCGAGCAGGGCGATCGCCAGCCCGATAGAATGAGCGCGCGTCGCGAAGCGCTTCCCCCTCCATCTCGGCACTGCGCCCATTCGCGACGACCCTACCCCGGAACCCGATTCCCGGCCAAGCGCGGCGCGCCCCGGCCCTGGAGTGAGAATGGCGCAGGAGTTCGTCTACACCATGCAGGAGGTCGGCAAGGTCGTCTCTGGCGACCGGGTGATCCTCGAAGGCATCACGCTGGCCTTCCTGCCCGGCGCCAAGATCGGCGTGCTCGGCAGCAACGGCGCGGGCAAGAGCAGCCTGCTGCGGATCATGGCCGGTGTCGACGACGACCATCTCGGCGAGGCGCGCCCGATGCCCGGCGTGCGCGTCGGCTTCCTGCCCCAGGAGCCCGACCTGGACCCCGAGAAGAAGGTGATCGACGTCGTCAACGAGGGCGTCGGCGACACGCGCGCGCTGCTCCAGCGCTTCGAGGACCTGTCCGCGAAGTTCGCCGAGCCGCTCGAGGACGACGAGATGAACGCGCTGCTCGAGGAGCAGGCGAAGCTCCAGGACCAGATCGACTCGCTCGGCGCCTGGGAGCTCGACCGCAGCCTGGAGATGGCGATGGAGGCGCTGCGCGTGCCCGACGGCGACACCGCGGTGTCGGTGCTCTCGGGCGGCGAGCGGCGCCGGGTGGCGCTGTGCCGGCTGCTCCTGCAGAAGCCCGACCTGCTGCTGCTCGACGAGCCCACCAACCACCTGGACGCCGAGTCGGTGGCCTGGCTGGAGCGCTTCCTCCAGAGCTACCCGGGCACCGTCGTCGCGATCACCCACGACCGCTATTTTCTCGACAACGCGGCGGAGTGGATCCTCGAGCTCGACCGCGGCCGAGGCATCCCCTGGAAGGGCAACTACTCCTCCTGGCTCGACCAGAAGCAGCAGCGGCTGGCCCTCGAGGAGAAGCAGGCGGGCGCCCGCCGCCGCACCCTCGAGCGCGAGCTCGAGTGGATCCGCATGTCGCCCCGCGCGCGGCAGGCGAAGGGCAAGGCGCGGATCAACGCCTTCGAGGCGCTGCGCAGCGAGGAGGAGAAGCGGGCGCTCGACACGATGGAGATCGCGATCCCGCCCGGACCGCGCCTGGGCGACGTGGTCGTGGAGGCGGAGGGCCTGGTGAAGGGCTACGACGGGCGCCTGCTGATCGACGATCTCTCGTTCCGGCTGCCGCCGGGCGGGATCGTCGGCGTGATCGGCGGCAACGGCGCCGGCAAGACGACGCTGTTCCGGATGATCGTCGGAGAGGAGAAGCCCGACGCCGGCCACCTGCGCCTGGGCGAGACGGTGGTACCGGCCTACGTGGACCAGTCGCGCGACACCCTCGACCCGGAGAAGACGGTCTGGGAGGAGATCAGCGGTGGCCACGATCGCCTGAAGGTGGGCTCGCGGGAGATCAACTCGCGCGCCTACGTGGGCTCGTTCAACTTCAAGGGCGCCGACCAGCAGAAGCGCGTCGGACAGCTCTCGGGCGGCGAGCGCAACCGCGTGCACCTGGCGAAGGTGCTCCAGCGCGGCGGGAATCTGCTGCTGCTCGACGAGCCCACCAACGACCTCGACGTGGACACCCTGCGCGCCCTCGAGGACGCGCTGCTCGGCTTCGCAGGCTGCGCGGTGGTGATCTCCCACGACCGCTGGTTCCTCGACCGGATCGCCACCCACATGCTCGCCTTCGAGGGCGACAGCCACGTCGAGTGGTTCG
>CAZZFT010000165.1:0-11296 GCA_964653555.1 uncultured Spirochaetales bacterium
GCGAGGGCCCCCCCGGCAGCGACGCCGCGGGGGCCCTCGTCGCTTCGCGCTACTGGGCTTCAGCCCACCTGACTGCGGGCGCTGGCGATGTCGGCGTCCATCAGCGTCTTGCGCTTGTTGCTCTCCGCCGACTGGTTCGCCGCACGGGCGAGACGCGCCAGATAGTCCTCGGCCGCTTCCACGGCCTTGTCGAGCGCGGGACCGGAGACGCGCATGCCTCCCGCATGCTCGGAAAGAACTCGCTTCACGACTGCCTTGGGCAGTGCACTCATGACTCCCTCCATCACTTCATCACGGTATCCCGCGGTCTCTCGGGGCACCCCGCGGGGCACGAAAACCTCTCAGACGGCACCTTAGCGCAGGGGATGCCGCGTCCGCGTGAGGAAGTCAACGGCCGCGCGCGCGAGAACCGGGCCGTCGTGGTCGACCGGGACCACGTGCCCCGAGTTCGAGAGCCACAGGAGCTCGCGCTCCGGAGAGGAGACCTGGCGGGCGATGGTGCGCGCGTCGTCGGGGCAGGCCGTGATGTCGAGCCGGCCGTGGGCGATCAGGATGGGCGCCGTGACCCTTCCCAGCGCGCTGCGCACGCGGCGCTGGAGGCGCGCCAGCTCGTGCGCGCTCGCCACCGGCATCACCTCCATGCTCGGATGGGCCGCGCGGGCCTCGTTCTCGCGGATGTCCGAGCCGACCCGCTTGGGGATGTAGCGCCGGAGGTGCTTCGCCACCGGCAGCAGGCGCGCCAGGCGCGAATGCAGATGGAGCGGCGTCGCCACCACCACCAGGGCGTCCACCCGACCGGCCCCTTCCGCGAGCCAGAGCGCGAGCAGGCCGCCCAGGGAAAGCCCGGCGACGTACACCCTCCTGTGCCGTTCGCGCAGCGCGCCGTGGGCGTCCCGCACGGCGGCCGTCCACTCCTGGTGGGAGGTCGCAGCGAGGGCCTCGGGCGCCCCCCCGTGTCCCGGCAGCATCGGTCCGACGGCGCGCAGTCCGGCGGCGGCGAAGGCCTCCCCCAAGGGCCGCACCTCGTACGGGGTGCCGGTCAGTCCGTGCAGGCACAGGACGGCGTCCTCCCCCCGACCGAGGTCGAAGGGATCGACGTCGATCTCCCGCTGCGGAATTGCGGACGTGCTCAACGGCGGGCGGCCTCCTCGGCGGCGCGGACCACCTCGCGCAGAGGGACGCCGTGTCGACGCGCCGCGCGGGCACAGTCGTCCACCTCGGCGGAGACCGTCTCCCGGCCCTCGGGATCCCACACCACCTTCACGCCGATGCGCCCGTAGCGCGTCGTCACCCGGCGCTGCTCGCGCGGCAGTACGAAGCGGTCCATCTCGGACACGCGCACGCCGATGGCGCTCGACTCGGCCAGCAGCCGATGGGCGACGGCGGTCTTCTCCGACGGCCGCACCAGC
The DNA here is from genome assembly GCA_964653555.1 of uncultured Spirochaetales bacterium. Taxonomy (GTDB): domain Bacteria; phylum Myxococcota_A; class UBA9160; order UBA9160; family SMWR01; genus JAHEJV01. The sequence goes on from CAZZFT010000165.1 coordinate 1,410, forward strand.
ACGCGAACCAGGATGCCCGGACGGTTCTTCTTCATCTGCAGCGGCTGGAGCGAAACATCGAGGGCACCGGCTTCGAACAGCCGCTCCATCAGGAAGGCGAAGTGCTCGGGGACCAGATCGTCGAGGTTCGTCTCCAGACAGGCGACCCGATCGGCGCCGACTCCCGACGCCCGTCCGAGGACGGCGCGCAGAACGTTGGGCAGACCGCCCTCGCGCTCGCGACCCGCCCCGTGACCGATCGCCTCGATCGTCATCGCTGGAAGCGCGGTGTACTCGTCCACCCAGGTGCGCAGGAGCGCCGCCCCGGTGGGGGTCACCGTCTCCCAGGCGACGTGGGCGGGAACGGTCGGAACGCCGCGCAGCAGCTCGAGCGTGGCGGGAGCGGGCAGCGGGAGGGTCCCGTGCTCCGTCTCCACGGTGCCCGTTCCCAGCGCGACGGGACTCGCCGTGACGCGCGACACGCCGAGTGCGGTCAGGCCGATCGCGGCCCCGGTGATGTCGACGATCGCGTCGACGGCGCCGACCTCGTGGAAGTGCACCTTCGACAGGGCCAGGCCGTGCACCGCCGCCTCGGCGTGCGCCAGCGCCTCGAAGCCGCCGATCGCGCGCCGTCGCACCTCGCCGTCGAGGCGCGCCCGCTGGAGCAGCCGAACGATCTCGGTGTAGCTGCGACCGTGGCCGCGGGAGAGAGAATGCAGGTGGCCGTCCCGGGCGGCACGGCCGGTGCCCGGCACCACCACGTCGACGTGTTTCGCAGCCAGCGGACCGCGGCGCACCTTGCGCACGACGAGCCGGTGATCGAGGCCGAGCCCGTCGAGCCCCGCCTCCAGATCGCTCCGGCGCAGCCCGAGGTCGAGCAGCGCCCCCAGCAGCATGTTGCCCGCCATCCCCGCGAAGGTGTCGAGGTGCAGGACGCGGCCCGCGGCCGTCGGCCGCGGGCTCTTCCCCGCCGACGCCGAGGCCCGCTTCTCGACCTTCGCTCGGCTCCGCCTCGCTGCGCGCGGCGCGGCTACGCCGCGACGCTTGCCCGCCCGACCGCCGCTCGCCGTTCGCGCGCGGCCCGCGGCCGTCGGCCGCGGGCTCTTCCCCGCCGACGCCGAGGCCCGCTTCTCGACCTTCGCTCGGCTCCGCCTCGCTGCGCGCGGCGCGGCTACGCCGCGACGCTTGCTAGAGCCGGTTGATGAGCGTCGCGACATAGGCGGCTCCGAAGCCGTTGTCGATGTTCACGACCGTGACGTTCGAAGCGCAGCTGGTCAGCATGCCGAGGAGCGCGGTCACGCCGCCGAAAGAGGCGCCGTAGCCGACGCTGGTGGGGACGGCGATCACCGGCTTGTCGACCAGCCCCCCGACCACCGATGGCAGCGCCCCCTCCATGCCCGCGACCACGATCAGTACGCGCGCCGCGCGCAGTGTCTCGTTCGCCGCCAGCAGGCGGTGCAGGCCCGCCACGCCGACGTCGACCAGCAGCTCGACCTTGTTGCCGAAGTAGCGGGCGACCCGGGCCGCCTCCTGGGCGACCGGCAGGTCTGCGGTGCCCGCCGCCACGACCGCCAGCATCCCCTTGCCGACCGTCGCGACCTCCGTCGGTCCCACCCAGTAGGTGCGCGCCACATCGTCGTACTCGCCGGTGCCGAGCTCCGCACCGACCGCGGTCGCCGCCTCCGGCTCCAGGCGCGTCACCAGCACGCTCTGCCCGTTGTCGCGCAGAACGACGACGATGCGGGCGATCTGCTGCGGCGTCTTCCCGGGTGCGAACACCACCTCGGGAAGCCCCGAGCGCAGCGCGCGGTGCGTATCGACGCGGGCGTCGGGAACGTCGACGAAGGGAAGCGTCGCCAGCTGCTCCAGCGCCTCGTCGGTCTCCAGATCCCCGCGCCGAACGGCCTCGATCAGCTCGCGCAGCCGCTCGGGATTCATCGCTTCGCTCCGCGCATCGCCGGCAACGTATCAGACCCCGACGGAGGGCGCGGCGTCAGCGAGGGGCCTTGACCTTGTCGATCCGGGGCAGCAACACGTGCAGGGCCCGGAAGTCGCCCTGGCGATCGAAGAGCTCGCTCTCGATGTAGAGCGGCGCGGGCGGGCGGTGGCGCGGCGACATCCGCGCCTGGAGCGCGCTCTCGGCGTCCTGGATCACGAGCTCGGGAAGTCCCGGCAGGATCCGGGCACCGAGCGTGTCGGCGATCGCCGAGACCGTCTGGGAGGCGAGGATGTTGCCGAACTCGGACAGCGCCGAGGCGGCGACCTCCTGCGGGACCTCCGGCCGGCCGCACAGCAGCGACACCACCGAATCGCGGGTGGTGGGCGGCATGAACACCGCGACGACGCCGGACAGGGGACCCTCGATCTCGCAGAAGATCCCGGTCGTCCACTCGCCGCGCTTGCGAAACCGGTCGGGGCCGTGCACCACCGGCACGCGGGTCAGGATGGTGCGGCTGGCGAGGCGCGCGAAGGCGCTCGCCGACCAGCTCGCGCCGATGTGGGCGAGCTCGCGCAGCCGATCGATCTCGGCCTCGGCGATGCCGGCGAGGGCGCGGCTCATGCGATCTGGTTGGGGTCGAGCAGGAACATCGGCCGCCCGTCTCCGAGAATCGTGAGGCCCAGGAGCGCGCGCGCCGAGCGCAACAGCTCCGGAACCGGTTTGACGTAGATCTGCTGCTGGCTGGCGACACGCTCCGCGGAGAGCGCGATCCGCTCGCCCCGCACCTCGGTGAGGACCAGATGGGTGAGCCGACCCGCGGCGGCGCTGGGCTGGGCGATGCGCGCGGCCAGATCGAGCACCGGCACCAGATCGCCGTCCAGCAGCACGAAGGCGTCGCCACCAGTCCGCTCGATCTTGTCCGAGGGGTACTCCTCGATCCGCTCCACCTTCGCGATCGGGATCGCCACGACCTCGGCGCCCACTCCGAGCATCAGCACGCGCTGGACCGCCGCGGTGATCGGCACCACGAGCGTGGTCGTGGTGCCCCTGCCACGCTCGGTGGCGATCTCGACCGCGCCGCCCAGCGACTCCAGGGTGTTGCGGACGGCGTCCATGCCGACGCCGCGTCCCGAGATCTCCGAGACCTCGCTGGCGGTGGACAGGCCGGGCTCGAACACCAACGCCGCGATCTGCTCGGGGGTGAGATCGGCGGCCAGGTCGGGATGCAGCACGCCCGCCTCGACGGCTCGCCGCCGGACCGCCTCGAGGTCGATGCCGCTGCCGTCGTCACCGATCGAGATGCGGATCGTGTCCTTCTCGCGTCGCGCCTCCACCACGATGCGCCCGACCGCCGGCTTGCCGGCCGCGATCCGCTCCGCGGGAGTCTCGATGCCGTGATCGACGGCGTTGCGCAGCAGGTGGACCATCGGATCGCTCAGGCGATCGAGGATCGAGCGGTCGAGCTCGAGCTCGGCGCCGACCAGCTGCACCTCGACGCGCACCCCGGCGCGCTCGGCGACGTCGCGCGCCGCCCTTGGCAGCGGCTCGAGGATGCGCAGCAGGGGCGTCGTGCGCAGCTCGAGCGCCCGCCGCTGCAGCTCGCCCACGATCCGGTCCATCCGGTCGAGGCCCTCGGAGAGAGCGGTGTTCTGGCCGGTCTCGGCCTCGGAGACGGTGCGCACCTGGCTGGTGTTGAGGATCACCTCGCCGACGGTCGACAGGAACCGGTCGAGCGTGCGCGTGTTGACCCGCACCGTCGGCGGAGGGCGAGGCGTCTGCAGGGGCTTCGCCCCGGCGGCCGGGGCCTCGCCCGGCGGCGTGGCTGCCGCCTCAGCTCCGGTCGGATCTTTTTTTTTTGACGGCACAGACGGGGCCAGCGTCGCGAGATCCGCCAGCAGGTCGGTGTCCGCCATCGGAGCCTCGCCCTGCTCGGAGACGGCGTTCACCATCCCCTCCAGCGCTGCGATGCCGCGGAACAGGAGCGACAGCTCTTCGTGGGGTCCCACCCTTCCTGCGTCCCGCGCGATCTGCATCCGGTCCTCGAGCCTGTGTGCGAGCTCGGTGATCGAGTCGTAGCCGAGGGAGGCGGCCATCCCCTTGATCGAGTGCGCCATCCGGAAGACGACGTCGATCGCCTCCGCACTCGCGGGGTCCTTCTCCAGCTCGAGCAGGGCTCGACTGATCTCGGCAAAGTGCTCCGTCGATTCCTCGATGAAGATCGTCCGGTACTTCGCCAGATCCACGCTCAGGCGTCCTTCTCCAGCACCTTGTTCAGGGTCGCGATCACCGAGTCCGGCTTGAAGGGCTTGACGATGAAGTCGCGCGCACCCGCCTGGAGCGCCTCCTGGACCAGGGTCTCCTGACCCAGCGCGCTGCACATCACGATGCAGGCGGTCGAGTCGAGATCGATGATCCCCTTCACTGCGTCGATTCCCGAACGCCGCGGCATCACGATGTCCATCGTGACGACGTCCGGATGGAGCCGCTTCCACTCCTCCACTGCCTCGTCGCCGTCGGACGCTTCGCCCACGACCTCGTGCCCTTCCGCCTCGACGATCTCTCGGATCATCTGACGCATGAAGGACGCGTCATCCGCTACCAGTACTCGCGCCATTTCCGTTCCCCCGTGATTCACTCGCCACGCGCGAGTGCGTCTTCGATCACCTTCCGAGCCCGCGCCACCAGGCGCGCCGGATCCAGGATGTGGCCCACGCGACCGTCCATCGGACGCTTCTCGACCACCGGGTCGCTGCCCCGCCCCCGCGCTCGCTCGCCGTCGACCAGGCCGAGCACGCGATCCACGTTCAAGCCGAGGCACGGCGGGCTGCTGGGGCGATCACTGATCACCAGCACGTGCTCGGGCTTCGCGAGCGCGCCGTCACCGGGCTGCAGCAGCCGCTCCCGGGCGACCACGGGCAGCGCATCGCCGCGGTAGTTGATCACGCCCGCGACGTCGCGCGGCAGGGTCGGAATGCACGCCAGCTCGGTCATCTCCGCCACCTCGTGCACACCCTCGATCGGCAGCGCGAACAGCGACGTGCCGATCTCGAAGGTGAGCAGGCGGTCCCGACCCTCTGTGCTCACGCTGCCGCTCCTCCTCCACCCGTGTCGAAGCGGCGCAGTACTTCGCGCAGCTGCTCGGCGAGCTCGGTCAGCGACTGACTCGACGACACCATCCGGTTCATCGAGTCGAGCTGTCCGTGGGAAGTGACGGCGACGCCGTCGATCGCATCGGCGTTGCGCGACGCCACGCGACTGATCTCCTGCATCGACTCGACCATGCGCTGCACGTCCATCGCCTGACGGTCGGCGCCTTCGAAGATCTCCTCGGCCCGGCGCGCCGCCTCACCCACTGCCGAGCGGATCTGCTCCAGCGACGCCGCGACCGTGTCCACGTCCTCGCGCCCCTCGCCGACCACGATGCTCGACTCGCGCATGCCCTCGGCCACCTCGTTGGTGTCCGACTCGATCTCGTGGATCAGCTTCGCGATCTCCTCGGCGCTGCGGCCCGCGCTCTCGGCGAGCTTGCGGATCTCGTCCGCGACCACCGAGAAGCCCCGTCCCGCCTCGCCGGCGCGCGCTGCCTCGATCGACGCGTTGAGCGAGAGCAGGTTGGTGCGGTGGGCCACGCTGGTGATGATCTCGGTGATCTGATGGACGTGACGGGTCTTCGCCTCCAGCTCGAACACGCGTGCGACGGCCTGCTCGACGCGCTCGAAGACCGTGCGCATCTTGGCGATCGCCAGGCGCGCCACGTCGACGCCCGAGCCGGCCTTCTGGTTGGCCTCCGCGGCGAAGCCGAACGCCTCGCGCGCACGCGAGGCGTTCACCTCGATCGCCGCCGCGATCTCCTGCACCAGGCGCGTCGTCTCGGCGAGCCGGCGCTGCTGCTCGGCCACGTCGCTGGCCAGGTTGGCGACCGTGGACGAGATCCCGTCGTGCCCGCCCGAGAGCGTCTCGGCGCTGCGGGTGAGGTCCTGGGAGGAGCGTTCGACGCGCGCGGCAGTGGCCTTCACGCCCTCGACCAGCTCCCGCAGGCTCGCCACCATGCGCTGGAGGCCGCACGCCAGGTCCCAGGTCTCGTCGGGGAAGCGCGGGCGCTCGTCCAGGTCGCGCAGCGGGCGCAGGTCGCCCCGGCTGATCTGATCGCTCGCGTCGGACAGCGCCGCGAAGGTCCGGCCGAGCGAGCGCGACAGGAAGTAGCCGATCGCCCCGCCCGCGAAGAGCGCGACGAAGGGGGCCACCCAGGGCGCCACGTCGATCCCGCTGCGGGTGAGCACCGCGGGCAGACCGACCACGGCGATACCCACGATCAGCGCGCCCACCACGAACTTGTGCGTGAGTGCAACTCTCACGCAGAGCACTATCGGTGAGCGGGTGGGCCTTCTTGATCTTGGCGATCCCGGAAACCCATCGGGAACCGGCAACTTAGCGGCAGGTTCCGGAGGCCGGGGCAAAGTGGGCGAAGCCCGTGCCGGCGGCCGTCGGGGGCCCCTCCGCGACCCTCCCCAGCTCGCTCACGGGCGTGCCCAGACGCCGGGACAGGGCGGCGGCCGAGGGGCCGCGCGGCGCCAGAGCGAACAGCAGCTCGTAGTCGTCGCCGCCGGAGAGCACGAGCGCGTCCGGATCGAGGCCCAGGCGTCGGCAGGCGGCGTCGAAGCCGCGGGGCCGGGGAACCCGGGCCGGATCGAGGGGACAGTGGCGATCGGGGCCGATCAGGTGGGCGAGGTCGGCGGCGAGCCCGTCGGAGACGTCGATGCACCCGCGGACGGCGGCGATCCGGGCCAGGGCGCGCCCCGCTCGCAGGCGCGGCTCGGGAATGCACCGCACCGGCTTGCCCTCGCTCTCCGCGCGGGCGCGCGCGAGCGCGGAACCGCCGAGCGAACCGGTGACGAGGATGCGGTCGCCGAGCAGCGCCCGCCGGCGCAGGGCGCGGCCGCGCGGCACGCCGCCCAGCACGGTCAGGACGAGCGACGTCTCGCGCGCCCGGGTGAGATTGCCGCCCACCAGCGGGCAGGCGTGGCGACGCGACTCGAAGAGCAGTCCGGCGAGCAGACCGTCGAACGCCGGGAGCGGCAGGGAGTCGGGCGCCGCGAACGCCCAGGTGAAGCCGCGCGGGCGCGCCCCCATCGCGGCGAGGTCCGAGAGGGCCGCCGCCAGCGCCGTGCGGCCGACCGTACGCGGCGCATCGGTGCGCCAGCGGAAGTGGACGTCCTCGACGCGCGCGTCGGTGGAGACGACCCAGTCCTCTCCGGGTCGCGACGCGAGCAGCGCCGCGTCGTCGCCGATTCCCAGGGCCGGCGGCGCGACCCCGGCGCGCCGCGCCGCGCGCGCGATGCGGTCGATCAGCGGAAACTCGCCCAGGTCGCGCAGGACCGCGGCACGATCTCGCCGCGCGCGGCCCGAAGGTCGCCTGTGTCCGCTCACGGGTGGCGAGGCTACTTCGCGCGGGGCCCGGCCGCCCGGCTTCTTCGTCCGAGCGCAGACCCCCTGTTCGATCCCGCCCGACTTCCCCTCGCTGCGCGCGGCCTTCGGCCGCTTGCCTAGCGCGGCTTCGCGGTGGCGATCGCGCGGGGCCGCGGACCCTGGGGCCGGTTGCGTCGACGGCTGCGCGGGACCGGATTGCGATCCAGCGCCGCCTCGAGCACCTCGTCCATGTGGTCGACGGGCAGGAAGGTGATCTTCTTCTTCAGGTCGCGCGGGATGTCGCGCAGGTCCTGGAGGTTCTTGCGCGGGAGCACGACCCGCCGGATGCCAGCCCGCAGGGCGGCCAGCGCCTTCTCGCGCACTCCCCCGACCGGCAGCACCCGCCCGCGCAGGGTCACCTCGCCGGTCATCGCCGTGTCGGAACGGACCGGGATGCGCGTCGCCAGGGACAGGATGGCGGTGGCGATCGTGATCCCCGCCGAGGGTCCGTCCTTGGGTATCGCGCCGGCGGGAACGTGCACGTGGACCTCGTGGCGGCCGAACATCGCCGCGTCGAAGCCCAGCTCCGCGCCGCGCCCGCGCGCCCAGGTGAAGGCCGCGTGGCCAGACTCCTTCATCACGTCGCCGATCTGACCGGTGAGGACCAGGCCCGTGCCGGGCGTCATCATCGACTCGAGGGTCAGCACCTCGCCGCCGCTCTCGGTCCAGGCCAGCCCGTTCGCCACGCCGACCTCCCCGGGACCCTCGGGCTTCTCCAGGAGGAAGGGAGGCGGACCGAGCAGCCGCTCCAGCGTCCTGCGGTTCACCGTGACCGGCCGCATGTCGCCCTCGGCCGCCCGGCGGGCGGTCTTTCGACACACCGCGGCGATGCGCCGCTCGAGCCCGCGCACGCCCGCCTCCTGGGTGTAGTCGGTCACCAGCTCGAGCACGCTGCTGCGGGTCCAGTGCAGGTGACCCTCGGCGAGGCCGTGCTCGGCGAGCTGGTGCGGGATCAGGTAGGAGCGCGCGATCTCGACCTTCTCCTCGGGCGTGTAGCCGGCGATCCGGATCACCTCCATGCGGTCGCGCAGCGGTCCCGGAATCGTGTCGAGCAGGTTCGCGGTGGCCACGAAGAGCACGCGCGACAGGTCGAAGGGCACGTTCAGGTAGTGATCGGAGAAGTGGTGGTTCTGCTCGGGGTCGAGCACCTCGAGGAGCGCCGAAGACGGGTCGCCCCGGTAGTCGGCGCCCAGCTTGTCGATCTCGTCCAGCATGAACACGGGGTTGTTCGTGCCCGCCTGCTTCAGGCCCTGGATGATCCGTCCCGGCAGCGCGCCCACGTAGGTGCGGCGGTGGCCGCGGATCTCCGCCTCGTCACGCACGCCCCCGAGCGAGATGCGCACGAACTCGCGGCCCATCGCCCGCGCGATCGAACGGCCCAGGGAGGTCTTGCCGACGCCGGGCGGCCCGACGAAGCACAGGATCGGGCCACGCGAGTCGCCGCGCAGCTTGCGCACGCCCAGGTACTCCAGGATGCGGTCCTTGATCCCCGTGAGGTGGGCGTGGTCCTCGTCGAGGATCGACTTGGCGAGCGGCAGGTCGAGCCGGTCCTCGGAGTGATTGGCCCAGGGCAGCTCGACGATCCAGTCCAGGTAGCTGCGCACCACGTGGGCCTCGGGGCCGTCGGGGTGCATCCGCTCGAGACGGCGCAGCTGCCGGGTCGCCTCGGTCATCGCCACGTCGGGCAGACCCGCGTCCTCCAGCTTCGACCGGTAGTCGTCGGCCTCCTCGAGCCGGCCGTCGCCCTCGCCGAGCTCGGCCTGGATCGCGCGCAGCTGCTCGCGCAGGAAGTGCTCGCGCTGGCTGCGCGTCATCTCGTCGTGGGCCTGCGACTGGATCTCGGCCTGCACGGTGGTGACATCGAGCTCGCGGCGAAGCAGGGCGTCCACCTTGCGCAGGCGCTGGAGCGGGTCGGCGATCTCGAGCACCTCCTGGGCCTCGGCGACGCGCAGCTTGAGATTGGAGGCCACGAGGTCGGCGAGCTGACCCGGCTCGCTGACGTTGGCGGTGATCGACAGGACCTCGGGAGGCAGGTTCTTGAGCGGCAGCAGCTCCTCGACGCGGGCGCGCACGGCGCGCACCAGAGCCTCGGCTTCCACACACCAGCCGGTGCCGGTGCCCTCGTCGATCCGGGCGACGCGCGCCCAGGTCGAGGCGTCCTGCTCGACGAAGGAATCGATGCGCGCGCGCGCCAGGCCCTGCACGAGCGCCTTCACCCGTCCGTCGGCCATGCGCAGCACGCGCATCACGGTGACGACGGCTCCGACACGGTGCAGGTCGTCGGGGCCGGGGTCCTCGATCTCGCCGTCGCGCTGGGCGACGAGCAGCACGAGGCGGTCTCCGGCGAGTGCGTCCTCCACCGCCGCGATCGACCGCTCCCGGGCGACGAACAGCGGCAGCACCATGTACGGGAAGACGACCATCTCGCGCAGCGGGAGGACGGGGATCTCGTCGGGGATGGCGAAGCTCGCCAGGCGCTCGGTCATGTCCTGCGTTTCGACGG